>CAZZDW010000094.1:0-13941 GCA_964652945.1 uncultured Phycisphaeraceae bacterium | reverse complement strand
CCCCCCGCCCACCCCTCCGGCGCGGCTACGGCAAGGGCAGATCGTTGGATGAACTGCGGCACGGTCGCCGCGGCCGAGGCGAGCACCAAGCCGCGACCCAGAAACGCCCGGCGGGTAAACGCGTGATCCTGCGTGAAGTTCATCGAAAGTCCCCTTGAATAAACCCGTGTGCCTTGATGCCTTCGGTCTTTAGCATAACTGGTATTCGGGCATCGCGGTGATGAGCAGCAGCGCCCGCGTGACCGCGGCATTGTCTGCCGCCGAGAACGCGCCGTCGCGTGAATCGATATTCATGTTGCCCAGCACCGGCGTGATCGCGGCCATCGCCCGATCAGATGCCGCGCCGAGCGTCAGGCGCAGCAGCCGCTCGGCGAGCCGCGCCGTCGCGCCGGCCGCGCTGGTGCGCAGCCGCGCCAGGTCGTCGAGGAGCGGCCCGGCGTCATAGCCGCCGGCTCTTGCCGCGTTCTGCGGCCCGCGCCCGGGCACCGTGCCGGTGAGCAGGTAGCACAGCGCGTTCTGGCGGACGAAGAGCGTCGACGTGTTGATCCACGCGCGGCCGCCCTCCCACCCCTTCACGCTCGGCGGGAAGAAGAGGTTCTGCCCCATCAGGTTGCAGGCGTCGACGAGCACGCCGACGTCGCGCGCCGGCGTGTTCAGCGAACGCACCGCGCCGACGATCAGCTCGACGGGGTTCTTGATCTGCTCGCGCATGACGGCGGGCGAATAGAAGTGCCGCGACAGCAGCAGGCGGCGGAGCATCGGCCTGAGCTGGTACTTGGAGGCGTAGAGCTTGACGCCCATCTCGCGGATGACGCTCTTGGCCGCGTCGTCGAGCTCGGCGCGGCCCGTGGGGTAGTGTGCCGCGAGGGAGCGGTAGAGCTTGGCCGCGATGAAGCGGGCGCAGTCGCGTTTGCGGAGGATGGCGCTCACGAAGCCCTCGCCGTCGAGGTTGCCGCTGGCGCCGAGGATGGTCTTGGCGCTGTAGTCGTGGTTGCGCTGGCGGAAGACGAACTCGTCGTCGTCGAAGGTGTAGCCGGTGAGGGCGCGGGCGCCCTCCTTGATGTCGCGCTCGGCGTAGTTGCCCACGCCGAGCGAGAAGAGCTCCATCAGCTCGCGGGCGAGGTTCTCGTTGGGCTTGTCCTTGCGCGAGTCGTTGTTGTCGAGGTAGGCGATCATCGCCGGGTCGCGGATGATCCCCGCGAGCAGCTTGGCGAAGCTGCCGGCGGCGTTGGCCCGGAAGAACTGGTTCTGCTGGTAGAGGTGGTACGAGTCCTCGATGGTGCGGTAGGAGGTCGCGAAGTGCCCGTGCCAGAAGAGCGTGAGTTTTTCTTCCATCGGCCGCGGGGTCTCGATCATCCGCGTCAGCCACCACTGCTGGATGTCGCGGATCTGCTGGCGGTCGTTGCGCTGCGCCTCCTGGCGGCGGACGCGGAGTTGTTCCAAGATGCGTTCGTCGTTGGAGCGGCGGGCGCGGGCCAGCTCGCCGCGGTCCTCGTCGTCGATCGGGCGGATGATGTCCTTGTCGAACGCGCCCGCACGCGCCGGCTCGTAGGCCACGCCGTCGTAGTCGAGCAGGTAATCAACGGCTTTCTCCGGCCCCCATTCGGCGAGGGTGGCGATCTGGGCGGCATTGCCGCCGAAGCCGGCGCGCCAGAGCAGGTGCCGGGCCTCGTCCTCGCCGAACTCCGCCGCGGGGATCGGCCGAAGCGACGAGGTGACGTCGTCGTCGGCCGGGAGCGGCTCGGCGGGGTCGTCCTGTTCGAGCTCGAGATCGGCCGGCGGGTCCGAGGGCGCAGGCTCGGATGGTGAGGAGGAAAACGCGGGCATGACAAGACCTCCGCCCTCTTAAACGGCTGAATCGGGGCGAGATTGCTGAAAACTTCCGTGAGATGTGATGGTGAGACGGGGCGTGCCGCCCCGCCGGACGCCTTGATTCACCACAGAGACACAGAGGGCACAGAGACAGACAAATGGAGAACACAAATGGAGTACAGAGATAAACGTATGCAGTTCTTGGTTTTCTCTGTGGCCTCTGTGTGCTCTGTCCTCTGTGGTAAAACCAGTCAACCGACAACAGGGGCCACGGGCGTGCTCGCCGGCTTATCGGCCTTCTTCCAGACCTGCCGTGCCATGAGGTGCAGCACGACGACCAGGGCGAGGAGCAGCGCCCCGTTGGCCTGGTGGATCGTGGGGATCAACGCCGCGGCGACCGGGGTCGGCGGCGCATCCACCGCTTTCTCGGCCAGCTCGATGGGGGCCTGCGGGTAGTGCAGCACCGTCAGCAAAGCCGCCCACCCGAGGGCGAACTGCAAAGCGACGACGCTGACGATCGCCACGCCCAGCCGGCTCAGCAGCCGGTTGGCCGGGTGCGTAGCGCTTTGGCCTTCGTGGCGAGCGCGCGCCCCGGCGAGGAAGCCCGCCGCCACCGCCGTGATGACCACAACCACCGAGAACGCGGCGTGCGTCCACAGGACGTGCGCGCTGTTGAAGTGCCGGTACGCCGCCCCGAAGAGCAGTTGCAGGATCGTCGAGTGCAGGGCCGCCGCGGAGATCGCCTTGAGCTTGCGGTCCATCGGCGTCGCCGGCAGGGGGGCGTAGACGTCGGTGTTCGCCGGGTCGATCGAGCGGAACGGGCGGCTGAGCACCGTCGCGAAGCCGACCATGCACGCCAGGAAGACCTGGGCGGTGACGCCGTGGACGAGGGCCAGGCCGTGGCTCTGCTCGGTAACGCGGATGCCGCCGAGCCCGCCCTGGATGCAGACGAGCACGAAGAGGACGATGGCGAAGGCTTTGGTAGCTCGGCTCTCCGAGCCGAGTGGGGACGTGCGGCGGGCCGGTCGCCCACCCACCGCTCGGAGAGCGGTGGTACCAGAAAAGAGCGTCCACAGCATCATCACCAGCGTGGTGACGCCGACGAGCGTGCCGAAGAGCCGGTGCGAGTGCTCGAAGAAGACGCGGGGCCGGGTCATCAGGCTGATGGGGTAGAGGAACATGTTCCCGCCGTATGTGCCGGGCCAGTCGGGGACGGCCAGCCCCGAGTCGGTCGAGGTGACCAGGCCGCCGATGAGCAGCAAGGGCAGCACGGCGACCGCGGCGACGACGGCAAAGCCCGGCAGCGCCGACGCCGCCGGGCGTGTGCTCTGGCGCGCGCCGGGGGCGAGCGCGCCCAGCACGCCGCCGACGAGCCCGACGGCGGCGCTGAGCCCGACAAAGCCGAGGATCATCACCGCGGCGCCGGGGGCCAGCGCGTGCGGGCCTTCGCTCGCGTCCGTCTGTTCGACGATGAACGAGCCCAGCAGCAAGAGGTTGACCAGCGACGAGACCAGCCCGGTGAGCAGGCCGGTCATCGCCGCCGCCGGCACGCCCCGGCGGGCCTGCAACGCCCCCGAGACCGTGCATCCGGCCAAGAGCACCAGCAGCAGCAGCGTCCCGACCAGGCTCGGCGGGATGTTCACGCCCGGCAGGTGCGTGACGAACCACACGCACCACATCGCGACTGCGGCCGCAAAGCCGTCGCGGACGCACACGCCCGTGTTCCGCGATCGAGGAAGAGAAACCGGGGTGGACGGAGGTGAATCGGCGGTCATCGCGACGATCTCCGAGTTTTGTCAGCACTAAGTACGGCGAATCCGTAAAGCTCGGCTCATTCCGGTCTGATGAGAATCATTCTCAATTGCCAAGAACGTACCCCCTTTGGCTTGACAGAATAGGCCATACCCCCCGACGATTTCTGCCCGACGGGAATTCTTGCCGATAGGGTGAAATGAGGGCCCGCTAACACCCTCTTCACCGGCGCGTGGCATGAGGTTGCGGTTAGGCCGGGTGGGGTTGCGGGGATGCGGGGGGGGGCGTTGGGTTTGTTGGGGGATAGACCGTGGAGGGGCGGGGTCGGGGCGGGGGATGGGAGGTCGCGTTGTCGACGATCTTTCCGAAGTGGATGAACGCGCTGCCGACGGCGGGCGCGATCGGCGCGCTCGGTGCGGCCTGCACGGTCGTGGGGTGCGTGTGGTATTACTTCACGCCCGCGTTCTGGGAGGTCGGGTACATGCCGCCCCAGCCGGCGCTCGAGGCGTCATACCGCGAGCAGCTCCGGCTGGAGGGCAAGCCCGTGCCCGGCGAGGACTACCCCGGCTTCAGCCACCAGATCCACGCCGGCAAGCTCGGCATGGACTGCCGGTATTGCCACACCAACGTGGAGAAGGCGGCCGAGGCGAACATCCCAGCCGCGAGCACCTGCATCGGCTGCCACGCCGAAGGGTCGGTGAGCGACCTGTACGCCCCGCTGGCCCGGACGCAGTTTGTCCGCGACGCGTGGACGGCCAACGAGTCGATCGAGTTTGTGCGGGTGCACAAGCTGCCCGATTACGTGCGCAACTTCCCGCACCACGTCCACGTGACGGCGGGCGTCTCGTGCTACTCCTGCCACGGCAACATCATGGAGCAGCCGGTCGTGCACCAGGTCGAGCCGATCAGCATGTCGTTCTGCCTGGACTGCCACCGCGACCCGACGCCGAGCCTGGTCCCGCCGGACAAGGTGACGGACCTGTACTGGGTGCGGCAGCAGCTCGAGAGCGACACGCAGAAGGAGCAGGGCAAGGCGCTGCTCAAGAAGCTCGAAGAGGAGCGGCCGCTGCACGTGCTGCCCGAGAACTGCGGGGCGTGTCACTACTGAAGCAGGTTCACCCGGGGCCCAGGGATTGAATCCCTGGGGTTCCGTTCGAGCAATACACAGCGGGCGGGGGGATGCGAGGCATGATGGGCATGGATCAATGCCATTCGACGGTTGGGAAGAAGCCCGTGGTCAAGCCGCGCGCGGTGCCGATGGAAGACGTCGGCGTCTCGTCGAGCGGGGCGGCGTACTGGCGCGACCTCGACGAGGTGGTGGACACGCCGCAGTTCCGCGACTGGCTGGAGCGCGAGTTCCCCGCGGGCGCGTCGGAGCTGCTCAGCTCGTCGCGCCGGACGTTCGTCAAGCTGATGGGCGCGAGCCTGGCGCTTGCCGGCGTGGCGAGCATCCCCGGCTGCCGCCGCCCCGAAGGCAAGATCCTGCCGTATTCGAAGACGGCCCCCGAGGACGTGATCCCCGGCAAGGCGTTGTACTTCGCCACCAGCATGCCGCTGCCCGGCGGCGGGGCCGAGGGGCTGCTCATCGAGACCCACGAGGGGCGGCCGACCAAGGTCGAGGGGAACCCGACGCACCCGGCCAATCGCGGCAAGTCGAGCGCGTGGTCGCAGGCGTCGGTGCTGGGGCTGTATGACCCGGACCGCGTGAAGAACCTGACGACGGGCGACGACGAGACGCCGCGTGCGTGGCAGGCGTTCGACACGTGGGCGCAGGGGCACTTCAAGAAGTTTGACGCGAGCGGCGGCGCGGGGTTGGCGTTCATTGTCGACAAGCAGAGCTCGCCGAGCCGCGACCGGATGAGGGCGGCCGTGCTGAAGCGCTGGCCCAAGGCGCGGTGGATCGCGACCTACACCGCCGAGTGCGTCGCCTCGATGGAGGCGACCAGGGCGGTCTTCGGCTCACCGATGCGCGAGGTGCTCAACCTCGACCAGGCGGGCGTGGTGCTCTCGCTCGACCGCGACTTCCTCGGGCATCACGAGTCGGGGCACCTGCGCAACGCCCGCGGGTGGGCGGCGAGGCGCAAGGTGATGAAGGTCGGCGACACGATGAGCCGCGTGTATGTCGCGGAGTCGTCGCTGACCGGCACGGGGGCCAAGGCCGACCACCGGCTGGCGCTCGAGCCCGCGGCGATCGCGACGCTCGCCGTGCTCGTCGCCCGCGAGGTGCTCGCCAAGGCCGACGAGTATTACCGCGGCGTCGCGCCGCAGCGCACGGACGTGCACGAGGAGTACGCCTCGCTCCGCCGTGCGGCCGAGGGCGTCGCGGTGCCGTCGAGCGTCAAGGGGGTCGACCCCGCGTGGGTCAAGGCGGTCGCCGCCGACCTGTGGGAGAACAAGGACAAGGGCGGCGCGATCGTGGTGGCCGGGCCGACGATGCCCCCCCAGGTCCACGCGCTGGCGATCGCGCTCAACGGCGCGATGCGCACGCTGGGCACGGTGGTGCAGTACTACCCGATGAGCGAGGACGAGGCGACCTTCTCGTGCCGGGCGCTGAGCGACCTGGCCGGCGAGATGAACGCCGGGTCGATTGATACCGTCGTGTGCCTCAACGCCAACCCGGTGTACGACGCACCCGGGGGGGGCGGGGGGGCGGGGGCGGCCAGCTTCCCGGCGGCCTTCGCCAAGGTGCCCCACCGCGTGACGCTGAGCGTGCCGATGACCGAGACGGTCGCCGCGTCGACGTGGCGGCTGCACGGGGCGCACTTCCTCGAGTCGTGGGGCGACACGCTGGCCGACGACGGCACCAGCGCCCCGGTCCAGCCGATGATCGCCCCGATCTACGGCGGGCGGAGCGAGCTGGAGGTCCTGGCGGTCATCGCGGGCGAGGAGGTGACCAGCGGCTACGAGATCGTGCGGCAGACGTGGCGTGAGCGCCTCGGGCTGATGAACAACGCCGCCGGGTTTGAGAAGGTCTGGCGTCGGGCGCTGCACAACGGCTGGTTCGCCATGTCGGCGCAGATGCGCATGAGCCTGGGCTCGGGCGACCCGGGAACCAACGTCGCCAAGCTCGCCGAGATGATCGGCAACATCACCCCGCCCAAGCCGGCCGGCGACAAGTCGCTCGCCGTGGTCTTCACCACCGGCATGCCGGGGGACGGGCGCTTCGCCAACTGCGGCTGGCTGCAGGAGCTCCCCGAGCCGACGACCAAGGTCGTCTGGGACAACGTCGCGATGATGAGCCCGGCGACGATCGAGCGCTTCGGGCTCGAGCGCGAGCGCGAGGACGTCAAGCAGCGCCGCGCCCGCATGTGCACGATCACCCACGAGGGGCGGAAAGTGACGCTCCCGGCCTGGGGCGTGCCGGGCCTGCCCGACAACGTGGTCGTCGTCAGCCTCGGCTACGGGCGGCGCGTCTGCGGGCATGTGGGAAGCGGCGTGGGCGTGGACGTCAACCCGCTGCGCGACGCCGCCGGGTCGGGCGTGCTCCACGGCGCCAGGCTCGAGCGGGCCGTCGAGGGCGAGCCGTGGTACTTCATCGCCACCACGCAGCTGCACGGCTCGATGGAAGGCCGCGCCGTCGTCCGCGAGGTCGACTGGAAAGTGTGGGACAAGTTCGGCGACGACCCGCTCAAGGATCTCTCCGAAGAGGCCAAGGAGCACCTGCTCGTCGACGCCTACGGCAACAAGCGCGTCATGGCCAGCGGCGAAGCGGGGATCAACCTCGGCGAGCGGCTGGGCACGGGCGGGGCGGCGGGCGAGCTGACGCACGCGCCGTCGAACATCAACATCTACACCAACCCGCAGCGCGGCACCAAGCAGTTCGGCATGGCCGAGAAGAACGAGTTCGGCAAGACGCCGGACTTCGCCAAGGGGCCGCAGTGGGGCATGTCGATCGACCTGTCGACGTGCGACGGGTGCAACGTCTGCACGATCGCCTGCCAGTCGGAGAACAACATCCCGATCGTCGGCAAGATCGAGGTCGACAAGGGCCGCGAGCTGCAGTGGATCCGCGTCGACCGCTACTTCCAGGGCGACCCGGCGGCCGCGATGGGCAAGGCCGGCGCCGACGTCAACGCGGGCGGCGGCGTGAGCATGTCCTTCCAGCCCGTCGCGTGCGTCCACTGCGAGAACGCGCCGTGCGAGACGGTCTGCCCCGTCAACGCGACGGTGCACGGCCCCGAGGGCATCAACTACATGGTGTACAACCGCTGCATCGGCACGCGGTACTGCGCCAACAACTGCCCGTACAAGGTGCGCCGGTTCAACTTCTTCGACTACGGCGTCAAGAAGTACAACGGCGGCTACGTCGGCCGCGAGACGCTGGAGGACGCCGGCATCGGCGGCCCGACCAACACCAACCTGATCCCGCCGCGGCTGCGCGAGCGCCTCGACGAGATCACCAAGATGCACATGAACCCCGACGTCACCGTCCGCTCACGCGGCGTGATGGAGAAGTGCTCGTACTGCATCCAGCGCATCAACACCGCCCGCGCTGAGGTCAAGATCAAGAACATGCCGGGCATCCCCGACGGGTTCGTCCAGGCGGCCTGCCAGCAGGCCTGCCCGACCGACGCGATCAGCTTCGGCGACATCCACGACGCCAAGAGCCGCATCTACACCGAGCGCAACCACCAGCGGACCTACGCCCTCCTGGGCTTCCTCAACACCCGGCCGCGCACGACCTACATGATCGGGATGCGCAACCCCAACCCGGTGCTCGTCTCCGCCGAGCGCAAGGAATCGTGGGAGCACCCCTTCGGGCACCACGGCGATCACGGTGAGCACGGGCACGACGATCACGAACACGGGGGCGGGCATGGTGAAGAGCATTCGATGAACAACTTCTTCGACCCGGCGAAGGCCGGGGATGACCGCGGCTACAGGCTCAGCCTCGCCGTGCTGGGAGGTCGAGCGTGAGCACGATCCATCCGGAACAGTTCGGCGACGACT
Source organism: uncultured Phycisphaeraceae bacterium (assembly GCA_964652945.1). Taxonomy (GTDB): domain Bacteria; phylum Planctomycetota; class Phycisphaerae; order Phycisphaerales; family UBA1924; genus CAZZDW01. Next base: position 5,427 of record CAZZDW010000094.1, on the reverse strand, counting down.
TCCTCAAGGGCCGCGCCCACGGCACCGGGCGCGACGTGCCCGACGCGCGCACCAAGGACGGCACGCTCATCGACGACCCGTCGGTGCGCGCCCCGCTGGTCCTCCACAACCGCTCCTTCCACGATGTCACCAACATCGTCTGCGGCTACATCGAGAAGCGCCCCGGCTCGTGGTGGATGCCCGCCTTCGGCATCGCCATCCACGTCGCGGGCCTGGCGCAGATCATGATCCTCTACCTCGTCATCACCGGCATCGGTGTGTGGGGGCTCAACAACCAGGTCGACTGGGCGTGGGACATCACCAACTTCGTCTTCTGGATCGGTATCGGCCACGCCGGGACGCTGATCTCGGCGATCCTCTGCCTGCTCAAGCAGAAGTGGCGCACCTCGATCAACCGCGCGGCCGAGGCGATGACCATCTTCGCGGTCATCTGCGCCGGCATCTTCCCCGGCATCCACGTCGGCCGCCAGTGGATGGCCTGGATGCTCTTCCCGATCCCCAACTCCAACGCCATCTGGCCCAACTTCCGCTCGCCGCTCTTGTGGGACGTCTTCGCCGTCTCGACCTACGCGACGGTCTCGGTGCTGTTCTGGTACATGGGCATGATCCCCGACCTGGCGACGCTCCGCGACCGGGCGGCCGGCAAGCTGATGCGCGGCGAGCAGGGCAACCCGGTCTTCCCCGGCCTGCGCATCACCGCCGTCCACCTGCGGGCCTACATCTTCGGCTTCCTCTCGCTGGGCTGGCGCTTCAGCCACCGGCACTGGCAGCGGTATGAGAAGGCGTACATCATGCTCGCCGGCGTCTCGACGCCGCTGGTGCTGTCGGTGCACTCGATCGTGTCGTTCGACTTCGCGACGTCCGTCCTGCCGGGCTGGCACACGACGATCTTCCCGCCCTACTTCGTCGCGGGCGCGATCTTCGGCGGCTTCGCGATGGTGCTCAACCTCATGATCCCCGCCCGCGAGCTGTTCCCCAACATGAAGGACCTCATCACGATGAGGCACCTGGAGAACATGGCCAAGATCATCACCCTCACCGGGTTCATGGTCGGCTTCGCCTACTCGATGGAGTTCTTCATCGCCTGGTACAGCGGCAACCCCTATGAGCGGGACCTGTTCCTCTACAACCGCGCCATGCCGCCCTTCCTGGCGGGGGAGAACGGGCGCTACGCGCCGTACTGGTGGGCCTACTGGACGATGATCTTCTGCAACGTGATCTCGCCGCAGCTCTTCTGGTTCCGCTGGGCGAGGACGAGCCCCTTCTGGATCTTCGTCATCGCCAGCTTCGTGACCGTCGGCATGTGGTTCGAGCGGTTCGTCATCATCGTCACGTCGCTGCACCGCGCGTTCATCCCCGGCGAGTGGGGCATGTTCTTCCCGACGCCGGTCGACATCCTGACCTTCGTCGGCTCGTGCGGCATCTTCCTGACGCTGTTCCTGCTGTTCCTGCGGTTCCTCCCGGCGTTCGCGATGAGCGAGATCAAGAACTGCCTGCCGCAGGCCAGCCCCCACGAGCACCACTGAGTCAGAAGGCATCGAGGCAGAAGGCATCAAGGCACAAGGTAAAGCAGCGATGGCCAAGAAGATATACAAGACCGAATCGGGCGAGGTGATCTACGGCATGGTCGCCGAGTACGCCACCCCCGCGGCGCTCTACCACGCCGCGGAAAAAGTGCGCGACGCCGGCTACCGCAAGTGGGACGTCTACAGCCCCTTCCCCGTGCACGGCATGGACGACGCGATGGGCCTCAAGCCCACCAAGCTCTCCCTGCTGGTCGGGTGCGTCGGGCTCAGCGGGGCGGCCCTGGCGTTCGGCTTCCAATGGCTGGTCACCGGCATCCTGTACCCCCTGGTGGTGCAGGGCAAGCCGCTGCAGGCGTGGGAGCCGTTCACCCCGGTGACGTTCGAGCTGGGCGTGCTCTCGACGGCGTTCTGCGCGATCATCGGCATGCTGGCGTTCAACGGCCTGCCGCGCTGGCACCACCCGCTGTTCAAAAACCAGCGGTTCCTGCGCTGCAGCGACGACCGGTTCGTCATCTGCATCGAGTCGCGCGACCCGCAGTTCGACCCGGCCGGCAGCCGGCGGCTGCTCGAAGAGATCGGCGGCTCGCACGTGCAGTTTGTGAGCGAATGACGGAATGACGGTTTGCCCACAGGCGGGACGCCTGTGCCACGACAGGCGGGGCGGGGCGGAGATGCGGAACCCAAGCATGAGTCTGACAGACGAGTCAACCATGATGAATAGACCTCTTCAAGGTCTTTGCCGTGAAAGCCGCGGGGCTCAGCCCCGCGGTCCCAGGCGCAGCGCGGTCGTAGCCGTGCTGGCGGGGTTGGCCGTCGGCGCGGCGCTGGGCCTGGCCGGCTGCCGCGGCGAGCGCAGCGAGGACCCCCCGCGCCAGTTCTTCCCCGACATGGACGACAGTCCCAAGTGGAAGCCGCAGAGCCAGAGCCAGTTCTTCGAGGACGGCCGGACGATGCGCCCCGCCGTGGTCGGCACGGTCGCCTTCGGCGATCACCCCAACGACACCCGCGAGGAGCGCGCCCGCTACCTCCGCGAAGACCGCGGCTATTACGAGGGCATCGACGCCGAGCTGCTCGCCAAAGCCTGGGACGATTACCGCGCCCAGCACCCCGAGAGCCAGGCCGAGGGCACGGGGGATGATCCGATGCACGCGGCTCACGGGCACGAGCCCTTCCCGCCGCAGGCCGACGTCTACCTCGCGTACATGCCCATCACCCCGGACGAGAAGGTCATCGCCCGCGGCCGGGACCGGTTCAACATCTACTGCGCCACCTGCCACGGCTACCGCGGCGAGGGGAGCGTTCCCGACGCCACCGGCAGCCCGGTCGGCATGCGGTGGAGCACGCCCGTCCCGTCGTACCACGACGAGAAGTACCGCGACCGCGCCCAGCGCACCGGCAAGGACGGGTACATCTTCCACACCGCGCGCCACGGCGTCGCCAACGCGGATCCGACCAAGCCGCCGACCATGCCGGCCTACGGGCACGCCCTCAGCGAGGAGGACACCTGGGCCGTCGTCGCCTACATCCGCGTCCTCCAGGCGATGTGGACCAGCGACCTGCACTCGGTCCCGATGGACGAGGTCAAGGGCGAGCGTCCGCCGCTGCCCGCGCCGCCGCCCGCGGCTCCGGCGGCCCCGGCCCAGCCCGGCGACACGCGGGACACCAACAACCCGGTGACGATGGCGACGCCGGCGGGTGACAGCCTTGAGCGCGGAGGTGCACGATGAGTCAGATCCCCGCTGTGTACGGCGAAGGGGAATCGCGCGAGCTGATGCACGCCAAGCCGCACGAGCCGCCGCACGTCGCGGCACGCCGGCTGGTCGACTCGGCGCAGGCGACCGCCCCCAAGATCCTCGGCACCATCGCCGCGGGCTTGATGCTCCTGGGCGTGCTGTGCGTGGTCGTGCTGATCGTCCTGGCCAGCCCGGCCGGGGCGCAGCACACGCTGGCCGCCTACCACGCCGGCGTGATGTACGCCCTGGGCATCGGCCTGGGCGGGCTCGGCTACGTGATGATCTTCCAGCAGACCAACGCGGGGTGGATGGCCACGCTCCGCCGGCTGTTCGAGAACGTCGCCTCCTCCATCCCCTTCGTCTTCCTCCTCTTCGCCCCGGTGCTCATCGCCGAGCTGTTCGTCTACCACGGGGCGATCTTCAAGTGGATGCGTCCGGCCCTCTTCGACCCGGCCTCGCCGACCTTCGACCACCTGCTCGAGGGCAAGCGCCCGTTCCTCAACGACGCCCGCTGGGTCATCTTCGCCTTCGTCTACTTCGGCATCTGGACGTTCCTGGGCACGTCGCTCTACCGCCTCAGCCGCAAGCAGGACGCCACCGGCGACAAGTGGCTGACCGCCAAGGCCCGCCGCCGCTCGTCCTACGGCCTGCTGCTGTTCGCCCTCACCACGGCGTTCGCCTCCTTCGACTGGCTGATGAGCCTCGACTACCACTTCTTCAGCACGATGTGGGGCGTGTACTACTTCGCCGGCAGCATCCTCTCGACGACGGCGGTCGTCATCATCCTGGTCTGCGTGCTCAAGCTCTCGGGCAAGCTCGGCCCCCCCGCCGACGACCCGCACGGGCACGAGCTGGTCAGCAGCGATCACCTGCACGACCTGTCCAAGCTGCTCTTCGCGTTCACGGTCTTCTGGGCGTACATCACCTTCAGCCAGTACTTCCTGATCTGGTACAGCAACGTGCCGGAGGAGACGGCCTACTTCCTCCGCCGCAAGAGCTACGGCTGGGGCGACGTGGGCTTCCTGCTGGCGCTGGGGCAGTTCGGCGTGCCGTTCCTGGTGCTGCTGTTCCGCCCGGTGAAGCGGAACTTCAAGGTGATGCTCTTCGTGGCGTTGTGGGTGCTGCTGTTCCGCGCGGTGGACATGTTCTACATCGTTCGGCCGCAGGTGCTCATCGAGGCGGGCGAGGGCGGGGCCCTGCCGCACGCCGCCCCGCCGCTGGAGTGGCTGCCGGTCGACATCGTGGGCATTTTGGGCCCGGTGCTGCTGTTCGTCGGGTTCATCTTCTGGCGCACGGCGGGCGGCCCGCTGGTGCCGCTCAAAGACCCGCGCCTGCACGAAGCGCTGGAGCACAAGAACTACATCTGAGGCACGTACGACAAGCCCGAAGCGCAAGCGAGGGTGGACACACGCCTGAATGAGCGAAAACGAACACGAAAGCCAGCCATGAGCAGCGAACACACCAAACCCGGGCACGCGGTCCACGAGACGGCCCCGATGCACGACCCGACCGACGCGTGGCACGACCACTCGCAAGACGCCGACAAGCCCCAGCACGCCCACGCCGAGGTCGGCAACCCCGGCCTCATCATCGGCGTGGGGATCGCGGCGTTCCTGCTCGTGTGCGCCTCGGTCCTGGCGATCCAGGGGTACTACACGCACTACACCACCGAACGGCTCAACGCCCTCGAGCGCCAGTCGGGCAACACCGGCGAGCGCGTGTGGAAGGAAAAACTCGCCCGCCGCGACGACGAGATGGCCCAGTACGTCTGGGCCGACCACGATCGCGTGCAGATGCCCCTCGAGATCGGCGTGGCCAAGGTGCTCGAAGACTACGCGCAGGCCCCCAAGCCCCAGCCCGCGGCCAGCCCGCGCGGGCGCGGGGGAATCAACGGCCGGACACGCTGAACCCCGCACATGCGCACGCCGCAAACGTAAGAACAAGACCCCCACGCTGATGCGTTTCACAAACCCCCGATGACGACCGCCGACCACAACACCCAAGCCCGCACCCAAGCCGCCGAGCGGCGCGGCGTGCGGCGTGCGCGCCCGCTGCGGGGCCTCCTCGCCGGGTGCGCGGTGCTGGCGTCGGTCGCCGGCGTCTCCGCCGCGCCCGGGGGCGTGGGGGGCGTAGGGGGGGCGGGGGGCGGCAGCGTCGGGCAGGGCGGC
>CAZZDW010000093.1:0-13999 GCA_964652945.1 uncultured Phycisphaeraceae bacterium | reverse complement strand
CATCGCGATCGCTTTCGGCCTCTCGGTGGTGTTCATCCCCGTGGCGTTCGTCGGCGGCATCACCGGGCAGTTCTACCGCCAGTTCGCGCTGACGATCTCGATCTCGACGCTCCTGTCGGCGTTCAACTCGCTGACGCTCAGCCCCGCGCTTGCCGCGCTCCTGCTGCGGCCCAAGCACGGCAGGCAGGACCTGTTCACGCGCGTGCTCAACTTCGGGTTCGGGTGGTTCTTCAGCGCCTTCAACTGGTCGCTGGACCGCTCGAACCGCGCGTACACCGGCACGGTCAAGCGGCTGGTGCGGGTCGCGATCCTGCCGCTCTTGGTCTATGCCGGGCTGGGCGTGCTCGGGGTTGTCGGCTTCAAGACCGTGCCGACGGGGTTCATCCCCTCGCAGGACCAGGGGTACGTCATCGCCAACGTGCAGCTCCCGGATTCGGCCTCGTTCGAGCGCACGGACGCGGTGGTGCAGCGGCTGATGCGCATCGCCCGCGAGCAGCCGGAGGTGGACAACGCCGTCGCGATCACCGGCTTCTCGTTCCTCACGGGGGGCAGCCAGTCCAACAGCGGCACGATGTTCATCATCCTCAAGCCCTTCGAGGAGCGGGCCGGGCGCCCCGAGATGGGCGCGGGCGCGGTCGCGGGGAAGCTGATGGGCGCGTTCTCGCAGGTGCAGGAGGCGTCGGCGCTGGTGTTTCCGCCGCCGCCGGTGCGCGGCATCGGCGTCGCGGGCGGGTTCAAGATGTACGTCGAGGACCGCACCGGCACGGGCGACGCCAAGGCGCTGCAGGCCGTGACGAACGACCTGATGGCCAAGGCGCGGGCCAACCCGCAGCTCACGTCGCTGTTCAGCGGCTTCCGCGCCAACGTGCCGCAGCTCAAGATCGATATCGACCGCGTCCGCGCCAAGCAGCAGGGCGTCGATCTGACCGACCTCTTCCAGACGCTCAACGTCTTCCTCGGCAGCCTGTACATCAACGACTTCACCTATCTCGGGCGCACGTTCAAGGTGGTTGCGCAGGCCGAGAGCCTGTTCCGCGCGACGGCGGAGGACGTGGGGCAGTTCAAGACGCGCAACGACGAGGGGGACATGGTGCCGCTGGGCTCGCTGGTGCAGATCCGCGAGATCACCGCGCCCGACCGCATCAGCCGCTACAACCTCTACCCGGCGGCCGACCTGCAGGGCTCGGGCGCGCCGGGCGTCAGCAGCGGCACGGCGATCCGGGTGATGGAGCAGCTCGCCGAGGAGACCCTGCCGCGGGGCTACGACTTTGAGTGGACGGAGTTCGCGTACCAGGAGAAGGCCGCGGGGAACACGATGCTGCTGATCTTCCCGCTGTGCGTGCTGTTCGTGTGGCTGGTCCACTCGGCGGAGTACGAGAGCTTCGCCCTGTCGACGGCGATCATCCTGATCGTGCCGATGTGCCTGGTCGTGGGCATCTGGGCCGTGTGGTTCAGCGGCTCGGACAACAACATCTTCACGCAGATCGGCTTCCTCGTGCTCGCGGGCCTGTCGGCGAAGAACGCGGTGCTCATCGTCGAGTTCGCCAAGCAGCAGGAGGAGCACGGCAAGGGGTACGCCGAGGCGGCGGTCGAGGCGGCGCGCCTGCGCCTGCGGCCGATCCTCATGACCAGCTTCGCGTTTATTCTGGGCGTGTTGCCGCTGCTCTTGGCCAAGGGCGCGGGCTCGGAGATGCGGCACGCCCTGGGGACGGTCGTCTTCTGGGGCATGATCGGCGTGACGTTCTTCGGCATCTTCCTGACGCCGGTGTTCTACGTGGTGATCCGGTGGTTCACGTCGCTGTTGGGGATGAAGCCGCCGCACCACCTGCCGCCGGTGCCGACGGCGGATGAGCGGATGGAGCGGGGCGGCGGGGGGCACTGAGCACGCCGACCGGGGCCTTATACGAGACGCGAGCGTGTAATCCGCAGAAGAGAGAAGCACGCTCCCGTGGGGGGGCGGTCGCGTCTCGTATGAGAGCGCGAGGGTTGGGTGCTGGATCAACGGCGGGATTTGCGTGCAACGGTTCTGTTGTCCCGTGCCGTGAAATCGCCGAACAGGTTTTCTCAAAGTTCTGTATGATGGAAACTAGGCCCGTTTCCCCGACCGAACGGTCGGGCGGTGGTGCCCTGTGACGGGGGAAGGGGCGGTGGGGGGGCGGTCCGTGATGACCGCGTTCAACCTGTCATGTTTTTCATTGGGAGATGCCCGCATGGTGCATACGCCGCGGCAGGCCGCCGCCCTCGCTCTGACGTTCTCGCTCGGTCTCATGGCCGGTCCTTCGGCGGTGCTCGCCGAGGAGCAGCCGGCCGAAAAGATGGCGCTCCCCCCGGCGATGGCCGAGCAGCCCGATTTCCGCCAGATCGTCCAGGAGGCCAAGGACAAGGTCTTCCCGGCCGTCGTCTACATCCGCGTGCTCAGCGAAAACAACGTGGGCGGCAAGAAAGAGACCCTCGAGGCCTCCGGCTCGGGCGTGGTCATCTCCGCCAAGGGCGAGGTGCTCACCAACTGGCACGTCATCGACAAGGCCCAGTCCGTCCGGTGCCTGCTCTCCGACGGGCGGCACTACCCGGCCGAGATCATCGGCTCGGATAAGGACACCGACCTTGCGCTCATCCAGCTCCAGATGGGCGAGGGCGAAGAGGTGCCGGTGGCCGAGCTGGGCGACTCGACGGTGCTGCGCGAGGGGGACTTTGTGATGGCGATGGGCGCGCCGTGGGGGCTCAACCGCTCGGTCTCGATGGGCATCGTCTCGTGCACGTCGCGGTACCTGGAGGAGATCTCCGAATACGCGCTGTGGATCCAGACGGACGCGCCGATCAACCCGGGCAACTCCGGCGGGCCGCTGGTGAACACGGCCGGGCAGATCATCGGCATCAACGCGCGGGGGATGGACTGGGCGCAGGGGATGGGCTTTGCGATCCCGTCGGAGACGGTGGCGGTGATCGTGCCGCAGTTGAGGGAGTTCAAGCACGTCAACTGGTCGTGGACGGGGTTGCAGCTCCAGCCGCTGCGGGATTTCAACAAGGACATGTACTTCGACTACACCGAGGGGGTGATCGTGGCGGAGACGGACCCGGACAGCCCGGCGCGGCGGGCGGGCGTGATGCCGCGTGACCGGATCCTCGCGGTCAACGACACCAAGCTGACGGCCCTCACCCACGAGAACCTGCCGGCGGTCAACCGCGTGCTGGGCCTGCTCACCAAGGGCGAGGAGGCGGCGTTCCACATCCAGCGGGATGGGGAGTCGCTGACGATCCCGATCACGCCGCGTGAGAAGGGGAAGGTCGAGGGTGAGGAGCTGGCGCTGAAGCGCTGGGACTTCACCGTCAAGGACATCAACCAGTTCGACAACCCGAACCTGTACTTCCACCGGCAGAAGGGCGTCTTCGTCTTTGGCGTGCGCTACCCCGGCAACGCCTCGTCGGCCGGGCTCTCGACGCAGGACATTATCCTGAAGATCGGCGACGAGAAGGTCGAGTCGATCGAGGACGTCAAGCGTGCGCACGAGAAGCTCGTGGCCGAGGTGGACAAGCAGCCGCGGGTGGTGATCACGGTGCTCCGCCGCGGCCTCATGCGGCAGGTCGTGCTCGATTTCGCCCGCGATTACGAGCGGCAGTAAGGGCCGCCCTATGAAGTGAGTGATCTCAAGTGAGCCGGGGCGTATCGCCCCGGCGCGGAGTAAGGGGGGCTTTGGGTGGGGCGGGCGTCTCGCCCGCCCAAGGGAATGCCCAGAGATGAACGGAGGGCGGGCGGGACGCCCGCCCCACCCGCAAGCGAGTTGATTGCACCTTTCGGAGAACGCATCATGCAACCACGACACCGATTTTCCTGGCTTACCGCGATGGCCGCAGTGTCGGCCGTCGCGGTTCCGCTTATTTCGCCGGTCCTCGCCGATGACGACGACGACCATTCGATGACGGCCAAGGACATGCTGGCCCTGACCGAGCCCCTGGCGGCGTCGATGGTGCGCGTGGAGATCACGCCGCAGTACGACAAGGCCGAATCACCCGGCAACAACTGGAGCGGGCGCTACAACGCGATGCAGGACGACTCGTCCTCGATGGCCCGGATGACGTACCACGACTTCGACGAGCTGATCAAGGAGGAACGCCCCGCCGAGCAGGCCGGGTACGTCATCGCCCCGCGCCGCGTCCTGACGGCCGACCCCGACCTGCACCCGCGGTTCATCAAGGACATCAGCGTGCGATTCGGCGACCGCGTCGTCAAGGCGAGCATCGCGGCCTACCCGAAAGAACACGGCATGGTGATCCTCGAACTCGCCGAGGACCTGCCGGGGACTTCGCCGCTGAGCTTCGACCCGTCGCTGGAGGGGCCGTATTTCGCCTCGATGTATTACCCCCGCGACGTGGTGTGGAGCCGGAGCATCTCGCCCGTCTCGACGCGTGCCGCGGCGACCTCCGACGGGCGCACGGTCGAGTCGATCGGTTACGGCGTCATCATCAACAAAGACGGCAAGCCCGTCGGCTTCTGCGAGGACGGCTACGCCCCCGTCGGCGACGGGTGGAAGACCTCGCCGACCAACTGGCCGGCGTACTCGGTGAGCGAGCTCAAGGAGATCGAGGACAAGGTCGCCCACGCGGCCGACGACGCCGTGCTGCGGACGACGCTCAACTTCCGCTCGCCGCGGACGGACAACTCCGCCGGCGGCTACGGGATGTACGACGACTACTACGGCGGCGGCGGGAGCGGCGACGACCAGATGACCGAGTGGAACGGCTCGTCGGTCCTCATCGACCCGACCACCGTCGTCGTTCTGGCCAACCTCGAGCCCAAGGTCACCGCACGCCTCGAACGCATCCGCCTCTTCACGCCCGACGGCACGGAGGCGACCGCGACGTTCGACGGCACGCTCAAGGACTACGGCGCGTTCATCGCCAAGCTCGACAAGGCGATGCCCACGCCCGCCCGCGCCTGCCCGACGCCGCTGCTCACGCTGCGCGACATGTTGCTGCTCAAGGCCGAGGTCTCCGTCCGCGGCGAGACGCGCACGGCGTACTACTCCGGCGAGCGGTTCACCTCGTACTTCTTCGGGCGCAAGCGCGCGGTCTTCCCGGCCGCCCCCGGCACGGCGCAGCGCTCGTGGGAATCGGGCTCGGCCCCGGCCAACTTCGTCTTCGACCCGGACGCCAGGCTCGTCGCGATCCCGATGGAGATCCGCGAGAAGGTCGCCGCCCAGGACGGCTACGGGAGCTGGGGCTACGGCCGCGACAACACGCGACTGGTGCCCGTCTCCTCCATCGCCGAGGCGATCTCGGCCCGCCCCGGCTCGCTGGACCCGGAGAACCGCCCGCTGACCGAAGAAGAAGAAAACCGCCTCGCCTGGCTCGGCGTCGAGCTGCAGCCGATGGACCCGGACCTGGCCCGCGTCAACGACGTGATGGAAGAGACCAACGGCGGGCGCACGGGCGCGATGATCTCGTACATCTATCCCGGCTCGCCGGCCGAGAAGGCGGGGCTGGAGATGGGCGACATCCTCCTTCGGCTGCACGTCGAGGGGCAGCCCAAGCCGCTGGACGTGACGGCCCAGCAGGGCTTCGGCTTCGGGGCGTTCGCCGAGTTTTTCCAGCGGATGGACGAGGTGCCGCTGGAGATGTTCGACCGGATCCCCTCGCCGTGGGGGACGGCCGAGACGCCGCTGACGCGCGCCCTGACCGACATCGGCTTCGGGACGCCCTTCAAGGCGGACGTTTTCCGCTCGGGCGAGGTGTTCACGAAGGACTTCGCGATCGAGCAGGGCCCGCCGCATTACGCGTCGGCCAAGCGGTTCAAGTCCGAGACGGCCGGCATGACGACGCGCAACCTGACGTACGAGGTGCGGCGGTTCTACCAGCTCACGCCGGAGGACCCCGGCGTGATCGTCTCCAAGGTCGAGTCGGGGGAGAAGGCGGCCGTCGCGGGCATCCGCCCCTTCGAGATCATCACCGCCGTCAACGACGAGCCGGTCAAGAGCGTCGACGACCTGCAGCGGCTCATCGCCCCCGGCGGCGAGCTGCGCCTCTCGATCAAACGCATGAGCACCGGCCGCCTCGTCAAGGTCCGCCTCGATGCGGCCGAGGGGGCCGGCGGCTCCTCTGCCGAGCCGGCCGCGGCCGATGACGCGGTGATCCCGTCGTCGAACGCGACGCCGTGAGGTAAGCGGTGATGGTGGCACAGCGACCCGCCGCGTGCGGACGCTCGCCACAACCCCTAGCGAAATGCGTAGCCCGAAGGAATCGGATACGATCCCTTCAACGATCTGGAGGATGATGGATGCTCGCACTGGGGAAGCCGAAGAAGAATGAGCTTGCGTGGTTGGAAGAACTTGGGCTAACAGGTTCCAAGCCTTTTTACCACACAAAATTGGGGGCGGCATTCCTTGGAGATTCGCTCGCGGGCATGAAGCGGATACCGGCCGAAGCCGTGGACCTTGTATTCACTTCGCCACCCTTCGCTTTGACACGACAGAAGGAATATGGAAACGAGCCAATAGAGCGATACCTCGCATGGTTCCTTCCATTTTGCGAAGAAATCAAACGTATCTTGAAGCCTACGGGGTCGTTCGTACTCGATATTGGTGGCTCTTGGATTCCCGGTTCACCTGTCCGATCCATGTATCACTTTGAGGTGGCAGTTCACCTTTCAAAGATGTTCCGTCTGGCGCAAGACTTCTATTGGTATAACCCATCGCGTCTGCCGACCCCTGCCGAATGGGTGACGATCCGTCGCCTACGAGTGAAAGATGCGGTAAACACTGTTTGGTGGTTTGGCAAGACAGAGAATCCAACGGCGGACAACCGACGTGTTCTCCAGCCATATTCGGAGGCAATGAAAGCACTCCTGAAGAACGGCTACAAGCCGAAGATGCGACCCAGCGGGCACGATATCTCGGATGCCTTTAACAAAGATAACGGAGGGGCGATTCCATCGAATCTTCTCACTATCGCAAACACCGAGTCAAACAGTGCCTATCTTCGCCTTTGCCGTGAGTTCAAAATCAAGCCCCATCCTGCACGTTTTCCAGCGAAACTGGCGGAGTTCTTTGTAGATTTTCTTCTCGACGACGAATCCCGACTCATCGTTGATCCATTTGGTGGAAGCAACGTTACCGGCAGCGTGGCAGAAGAGCGGGGACACCGTTGGGTGGTTTTTGAGAAAGAGGATAAATACATGCGAGGGTCTATGCTTCGTTTCCTCGAGGGCCCGCTCTTCTCCGATCCGAAGATACGGTCGGTCATCAACGAAGCCGCGTCGAAGGAGTGACGGACGATGGCCGGAATACGCTTCTCCGCACTTGCCGAGCGATTTATTACTGCCCTTGAACTGGCGGGCGCAACGGTTCTGGTCGCATCGGAAGCGGATGCTCGCCCACTCGTGCTAAGCGTGGTTGTGGCCGAGACAACTTATCGTATTGAGGTGTTCCTCTGGACTGTCACCCAAGGTGGAAAGGGTCGCAATCGACCCCGCGAGTATCGCATCCAACGAACAGCAACGCCGGGCTTCGTACTCAAAGCCGGTGTCCGCACCATCATGGGCGGGTGGCACGAAGATACCGGCACGTTTGCTTTTTGGGATGTTCGGCGTCATCTCACCTCCGAAGGAAAGTCTCCGAGTTCACAGATATCGCTAGACACACTGGAGCGTGCCCAGAATGTCGGCATGGCGGCGGAGGTACGCGACGCGAGCGAAGGGCAGGAAATCGCGATTGCCGTTCAGCCGGACTACCTGCTCTGGTACATCCGCGAGTACGAACAAATTTACGATTGCGGTCCCGAAGTGACAGAGGCGGCGGAACTTGTGGATGGAACGCCGGAAGACGAACGGGAGTTCATCGACGAAGGGCCAACGGAGGACTCAACCGCACGCCGCTATAAGGTGACTTCGGTTGCCCGGGCCTTCCGAGAAGCCCGCTTCCGTCCCCTCGTGCTTCGTGCGTACAACTGGCGTTGTTGTCTCACTGGGGTAGCCCTTCGGCTCGTAGACGCCGCCCACATTGTGCCGGTGTCCGATCCCACGAGCACCGATGAGCCGAAGAATGGCGTCGCTCTCAACCCGCTACTTCATCGAGCTTATGATTTCGGACTCTTGGGTCTCTTGCCCGGCGGACGAACCGCGATCAACGATCGGCTGTTGACCGCTCTCCAGAAGCAGAAGCTCGGTGACGGGCTTGAACTCGTTCGCAACATGATTCCCTCTGCTATGAGGCTTCCTGGTTCGCCCGACCTTCACCCACCGGATGACTACTTCCGCCGTGGGCTTATTGCACGGGGGTGGACTGAGGCTGAGATTCAGCGTGTCTCTGCGTGAACGCCTCAGTCGTTCACGGGGCGTCAGCTCGATAAGCTTCATTTCTCAAGGGCCGAAAAGCGGTCCTTTCTCGTGCTCAGTTAAAAATACAAAAACCCCTGTGTTTTCAGGGGTTTTTGTCGAAGTGGAGCGGAGGAGAGTCGAACTCCCGACCTCATCATTGCGAACGATGCGCTCTACCAACTGAGCTACCGCCCCGGTTTGTCGCCCCACCTCCCCTCGCGTGTTCCCGCCGGGCGGCGTGGCCCGGCGAGGGGAAGAGTATACGCCGCATCGCCCGGCTCGGAAACTCCGCGACCGTCAAGTCGCCGCGGGAAGGCGGAACACCCGAGCCGAACGACGCCCGAGGCCCGGCCGTATGCTCCCCTACGGGGTGGACGCCGCGGCGGGGGGTTGGCCCATGAGATGCTCCGCCATGCGAACACGTGCGACCGCCCTGATGCTCGGCCTGATCGTTCTTCTCGCGGCGGCGTGGGGAGGGCTCGCCGCCGGATGCTCCCCGCGGGATGCCGCCGACCGGGCGGGAAGCGGCGGGCTGACGGTCGTGGTGAGCCTGCCGCCCTTGAAGGGGATCGTCGAGCCGCTTTTGCCGGAGGGGAGCCGCGTGGAGGTGCTGATCCCGCCGGGCGTCGACGAGCACGGCTACGAGATCCCGCCGGCCCGGCTGATGGCCCTGACGAAGGCGGACCTGGTGGTGTACGTCGGCCTGGGGCTTGAGCCGCAGGTCGAGAAGATGCTCGCCGAGCACCCGCGCAAGGGGCAGGCCGTGGTCTCGTTCGCCGAGGCCGTCGGCGAGGAAGACCACGCGGCGGATCACGACGACCACGACCATGCGCACGGGCACGGCCATGACCACGACGAGCATGGTGATGACGGGCACGAGCACCACCACGGCGTCGACCCGCACCTGTGGCTCGACCCGGTGCTGGTCAAGCGGCTCGCCGAGACGGTGGCGGCTCGCGTTGCCGACGCGGCGGAGGCACGCGGGCTGGATTCGTCCGAAACGCTCGCCGGGCGGCGCGACCAGCTCGTCACGCGCATCGGCGAGGTGGACGCGGCGTACCGCGAGTTCGCGGCTCGGCTCGTGCCGGGGGCGTCGATCGTCGTGACGCACAACGCCTATTCGCGTCTGGCGGCTCGGTACGGGCTGGCGGTCGTTCCCCTCTCGGGGCTCAGCGGCGGGGAGCCCTCGCCGTCGTCGATCCAGGCGGCGATCGCCGCGGTGCGGGCGCAGCAGGCCGCGGGCGGCGGCGGGGGGGAAGGACACAACGCGGGCGCGGTGTTCGTCGAGCCGCAGATGGCCGACGGGGCGATCCGCCGGGTCGCCGAGGCGACGGGGGCGCGGGTGCTCGTGCTCGACCCGCTCGGCGACGGCGACTGGTTTTCGCTGATGAACGGCAACCTGCGGGCGCTGCGCGAAGGCCTGGACGGCGGGCACGCCGGCGAGTAAGCGTTGCCGCTCTGCGCCTCCGTTTTTTGTCAAGCGGTGGACGCGAGCGGGTGTGCCGTTACGGCGTTAGGCGCTTATCGCATCCTGCTGCGGAGCGTGTCTTCGTTGTCCTGATCGTCTTGTGCGGGCTGGTCCGTCGCGGGCTCGTCGCCGGTCGCGCCGGCGTCGTCCATCGGGGGCGTCTCGGCCGGCTCGTAGGCCGGGCCGCCCGCCTTGGAGCCGAGCGTGTCCATGCGGGTCGCCGCGACGACGTTGACGCGCAGCGCCTCGTCGTACCGCGCCTTGCCGACGATGCCGACGATGCGGCCCAGCTTGGGGAGCACGTCGAGCCCCTCGGTGGGCATGACGTAGCCGAGCGTGCGGGTCATGCCGCTGTCGGCCGACTCGACGCGGTACATCAGCGGCAGGTCCTCGCCGTTGTAGACCGTCGACGGGAGGATCCGCCCGACCATGGTGTACAGCGGGTTGGCCTCGATCTGGTCGAGGTATTTGCGCACGGTCTTGGTGCTCTCGCGCAGCTCGCGGGTGCGCTGCTCGGTCTGGCGGATCTCCTGCTGGAGCTGCTGGCGGAGGACGAGCACGTCGAGCCGCTGCTGGAGGAAACGCTTGGTGCTGTTGTCCTTGGGCTCGGTCCCCAGGTCGTCCATGACGCGGTGGAACTCGGCGATCGCCGCGTCAAACTCGGCGTCGCGGAGCGACTGGCCCTGCACGTCCTCGTACATCTTCTTGAGCGTGTCGATCGACGCCTTCTTGGGCGGCGGGGGGACGGCCTGCGTGGCGGTCGGGTCGGGACTGGCCGGCGTCGTGGCGGCGGGGGGCTCGGCGCCGGTCGGAGCGGCGGCGGCCGGGGTGGCGAGGGGCTGCGTGCCGGCGGGGGTGCCGCTTGCGGGTGTCGGGGCGGCGGCGGGGGCGGTCGTGTCGGTGGACGGCGTTGCCGTCGACGGGGCGGTCGCGGGGGTCGAGGGCGTGGTGGGCGTGGTCGACGGGGCGGCGGCGGGCGCGGGCTTGGGGCCCAGGCCCGCGGCGGCGATCTCCTCGGCGGTCGCCTTGCGGAGGAAGTCGTTCTTCACGAAGCCGTGGCTGCCCGGAGGGGCCTTGACGAGGTAGCCGTGGATCGAGCCGTTGGCCCGCTTGAGGGGCTGCACGACGTCGAGGGTCGTCCCGGCCGGCAGGTCCTTGTCGAGGAGGAACCACCAGTGCGACTTCTCGTTCATCTGCAGGTTGGCGGCCTGGAGGCGCGACGGACGCGTCAGCTTGACCTGCGACTGGCCGTCCGCGCCGGTGGCCTCGGTGACTTCCTCGGCTTTGGCGTAGGCCTGGCCCCCTTCGGGATAGAGGACGCGGAGCCAGCCGTTGGTCTGCCCGTCGACGCGGAGGAGCTGCCCGGCCTTGAGCAGGCGGACGGCGTAGTAGAGCGTGCCGTCGGAAGCGCGGATCTCGGCGTTGTCGCGGGTGACGACCGCGTAGTACGGGTCGACCGCGGTCACGCCCGACTGGGCCGAGGCGGGGGCGGCCGTCAGGGCGACGGCGAGCCCGGCCGCGGCGGCGAGCGGGGCGGCCCCCGCCCCCCAAGCGCCGGCCAGCCCGGCCGAGAAAGTGACACAAAGAATCCGCCCGATGCCCGTGCTCACTGCGCGTCCCATGGTGCGTGCTCCTGCCAAGCGTCCGTGCTGGTGTGGTGTATGTGTGCGAGAGGTACAAGAGACCCGAGGATGCTAGGGCGGCTTATCGGAGCATCAACGGCCGTCGCTCGTACCGGCGGGCCGGGCTCCGGGTTTGGCTTGGCGGTCGGCGGGATGAGAATCCGTTGAAAAAGGACTTGGCGGGGGGTGATTAGGTGCCGTACTGTTGCGGACCATGAATCAGACGAGCCGCCTGCGGTCTACTTTGAGCGACGACATTCGGAACCGAGTCGGGGGCGGCGGGAGGGGAACGGCACGGAGGAAGGGCGGCGCGTGGCTGCTGTGGGCGGCGGCGGGGCTGGGGCTGGGCGTCGGCGGGTGCTCGTCGCCGCTGGGGGACCAGGGCGAGCAGACGCTGCAGCGGTCGATCAAGGATTCGGCGGTGCGTGAGCTGACGGCGGCGGAGGAAGGCGGCGGAGTGGGGGGGGCCGAGATCATCACGCTCAAGCGTGAGGACCGCCTGCCGCAGCTCAAGCTCAAGCCGGAGCTGCTCGATCAGCTCGACGAGATGGCCGGCCCGAGGGCGCTGGAGAAGGTGACGCCGCCCCTGGGCTCGACGCTGCACGACGGGGAGCAGAAGGTGGCGTACGTGACGCTGGAGCACGCCGTGCAGACGGCGGCGAAGAACAACCTGAACGTCGAGTTCGCCCGCGTCTCGCCGGGGATCAGCGCGTCGGACATCATCGCGGCCGAGGCGGTCTTCGACTGGACGTTCTTCGCCGACTCGGCGTGGTCGAGCCAGGACCGGCAGAACATCTCCGGCACGACCTTCGGCGGCAGCTTCACGCAGCGGCAGGTGATCGACTCGACCGTCGGCCTCCGGCGGCAGCTCACCACCGGCGGGCAGTTCGTCGTGCAGCACCAGTACACGTACACCGACAACGCGGACGACTTCGATAGCAGCGGCGGCGGGGAGTTCTTCGATCCGAACCCAGCGCACGAGAATAACTTTGTGGTCCAGTTCGAGCAGCCGCTCTTGCGCAACGCGGGGCGGACGGTCAACATGGCCGAGATCCGCCTGGCGGAGAACGCCGAGCGCGACGACGTGATGCAGCTCAAGTCGACGACGATGCAGACCGTGACCGACGCCGAGACGGCGTACTGGCAGCTCTTCCGCTCGTACATGGACCTGAAGATCCTGTACCGCCTGTACCTGCAGGGCGACGCGGTGGCGCAGCAGCTCGACGCCCGCCGCGACTACGACATCAAGCCGTCGCAGCTCTCCGACGCGCGGGCGCAGGTCGAGCAGCGGCTCGGCGACGTGTACCGGGCCCAGGACGTGCTCCGCCGCGCGTCGGACCAGCTCAAGGTGCTGATGAACGACCCCGAGCTGCCGGTGGGCGGCGAGGTGCTGCTCCTGCCGTCGGACGTGACGATCGACGTGCCGATGCAGTACAGCCTGCTGGACGCGGTCAACACGGCGATCTCCAACCGCCCCGAGGTGCAGCGGGCGATCCTCTCGCTCGACGACACGTCGATCCGCCTGAACGTCGCCGACAACGCGCGGCTGCCGGAGCTGAACCTGCGCTCGCTCGTGCGCTTCAACGGGCTGGGCGACCGGCTCGAAGAGTCGTACCAGCGCACCGCCGAGGCGCACTATGTCGATTATCAGATCGGGGTGAACTTCGAGCAGGCGATCGGGAATCGGGCGGCGGAGGCGGGGTATCGGCGGCGGATGCTGGAGCGGACCCAGGCCGCGATCGCGTACCGCAACACGCTGCAGGGCGTCGTGCAGGAGGTCAAGACGTCCCTGCGGCAGGTGTCGCTGCAATACCGGCTGATCGAGCAGGAGCGGACGGCGCGGTACGCCGCGGCCGAGAACGTGCGCACGCTGCAGGTCGAAGAGGAGACGATCCAGGGGCTGACGGCCGACTTCCTGGACCTGAAGCTCCGTCGCCAGGAGGCTTTGGCGGCGGCCGAGCAGCGCGAGGTCGGGGCGCGGGTGGATTACAACATCGCGCTGGCCGACCTGGCGCGGGCGCAGGGGCTTGCGCTGCAGCGGAACCAGATCGACTTTGTCGCCCCGCCGGCGGTGCAGCCGGACATGCCGCTCAGCGGGCTGTTTCCGGATTATCCGGAACCACGGGAGGGGGAGGGGCGGGGGAAGTGAGATTGCCGCCGATCACCATGCTCGACATCAGGATCTTGCACGCAGATCGGCCGTCATGATCGACCATTCGTGGCGCCCGTTTCATTCCTGAAATCCGGCTCCCATCCTTGATTGGCGTTTGCCGTTGCTCGCAAGGAGACAGATGCATCCCAAAGGAGCAAAGGCTGAATGGCTTGCGGATACGCGTAGAATATTTGCTGTTTGAAATGCCGCAGCTGGCTATCCATCATGGCCACTCTATTCGACGGATAGGGTAATTTCGCTCATTTTGCGTCGACCGAAGCGGATCTTCCATAATTTATATCTGTCATGCGTGCCCGCTTGGGCGTATGCAGCCCATGATGCGCTATCCCAAGTATAAAAAGAGTACGCCGCGGCAGCCGGCACCAACTGGTAACTCGTGAGCGATACATGAACTGCACCCATTGGTTCAGTCCGGCGGTGGCGGGTCG
>CAZZDW010000092.1:0-14205 GCA_964652945.1 uncultured Phycisphaeraceae bacterium | reverse complement strand
GTGGGCGAGGGGGGGCCGGATCTGCTGGCGCGGGTCGGCCAGCCGCGGGTGATCGGCGAGATCGTCCTGCTCACCGCGGCGGTCTGCTGGCTCTTCCATACCTGGCTGCTCAAGCAGAACGAGTTTTCCGCCGGCAGCGGCGACTGGTCGCACGCCTATATGGTGCCGCTGATCAGCCTGTACCTGCTCTGGCAGCACCGCGACCAGGTCGCCCGCCAGGCGGTCGAGGTCTTCTGGCCGGGGCTGATCCCGCTGCTCATGGGCGTGGTCTGCTACGTCTTCTTCCTCGTCAACGTCCCCAACCACATGGGCCAGGGGCTCTCGCTGGTGCTCACGGTCTTCGGCGTCGTGCTGCTGCTGCTGGGCCCCGGCATGATGCGCTGGACGTTCTGGCCCATCGCCTTCCTGGTCTTCGGCATCACCGTCGCCGAGCGGATCATGATCGCGATGACCTTCCGCCTGCAGCAGTGGGCGGCGGTCGGGTCGTTCATCGGGATGAAGATCCTCGGGCTCAACGTCGTCGTCCGCGGCACGGTGCTCGAGGTCATCGCCAGAAACGGCGACGTCCACCCGCTCAATATCGAGGAGCAGTGCTCGGGGATGCGCATGCTCATCGCCTTCGTCGCCCTCGGGGCGGCCGTCGCGCTGGTCGCGACGCGCATGTGGTGGAAGCGGGTCATCGTCGTCGCGCTGGCGATGCCGGTGGCGCTGCTGTTGAACATCGGCCGCGTGATGGTGCTGGGGGTGCTGACGCTGTACAACCCCAACTTCGCCTCGGGGCAGGCGCACACGTTCATCGGGACGATCCTGCTGGTGCCGGGGTTCCTGGTGTACATGCTCATCATCCTGGCGCTCAACAAGGCGGTGCCGGAGACCGGCGACGCCGGGCCGGCCAAGAAGATCACCAAGAAGAAGCCGTCCGGTCCGAAGGGGGTGCCGGCGTGAGAAATGTCAACGACATCAAGCAGGGCGCAGGGCGATCGCAAGATTGCGCAACAAACATCGATACCACAGCGCACTGTGGCACGGCTGGAGTGAATCGGCACCTGATCGCCTTCGGGGCGGCGATGGTCGTGCTGGTGGGCGGGGCGATCGCGCTGGGGACGGTCGTCTCGGCGCTGAAGATCCACCTGAAGAAGACGCCGATCGAGGTGGAGGCCAAGTGCGCCTCGCTGCCGACCGAATCGGCCTCGTGGAAGCGCGTCGGCGAGGACAAGCTCGAGGACGAGGCGATGGTGGAGGTGCTCGGGACGCACAACTACCTGTCGCGTAAGTACGTCGAGAAGCACCCGGCCGACCCGGCCAAGCCGCGCGCCGTCGAGCTGCACCTGGCGTATTACACCGGCATGGTCGATACTGTGCCGCACGTCCCGGAGCGGTGCATGGTGGGCGGCGGGTGGACGATCCAGAGCGGCACGCGGACGATCCCCCTCGCGCTCGACGACCGCTCGTGGGAGCTCGACGAGCAGGCGAGCGCCGAGAGCACCAAGGGCGAGGTGTACACCGCACGCCTGGCGATGGACGGGGCGTACTCCAAGCACCCCGGCTCGCGGGTCAGGCTGCCGCGTGACCCGAGGACGATCGGCCTCCGCATCACGCCCTTCGAGCTGCCCGGCACGGACCAGAAGATGTTCGCCGGGTACTTCTTCATCGCCAACGGCGGGCACGTCTCGAGCGCCGAGGACGTGCGGCTGCTGGCCTTCAACCTCACCGACGATTACGCCTACTACCTCAAGGTGCAGGTCTCGAGCGTCGCGGGCATCAACTCGGCGGAGGAACTGGCCGATGCGGCCTCGAGCCTGCTCTCCGAGATGCTGCCGGAGATCATGCTCTGCGTCCCCGACTGGACGCTCGTGCAGCGGGGCCAGTACCCGCCGGAGAATCCACGACGGAAGGAAGGCAGCAGGGAATAGGGAGCAGGGAGCAGGAAAAGGCCATTGGCCGACGGCCATTGGCAAGACATTCGGAGAAGGAGCAGGGAATAGGCGGCAGGCGGCAGGAAAGGCTCGACGAACCAGAGACGGTCGCAGTGTGAGTCGACAACACGGCCCGCGTTCGATTGCTCGCGGGATCTGCTGACTGCTCCCTGCTGCCTGCTCCCTTTGATACAGAGGATCGACAATGGCAGGCAAGGTCAACACCAAGTTCATCATGATCGCCGGCGGGGCGATGGCGCTGGTCATCGTCGCGCTGCTCTTCGTGGGCGCCAAGATGTTTCAGCGCTCCGCGGCCGACCACGCGCGGCGAGGCGACGAGGCGATGGCCGCGGGCGACATCCGCGAGGCGGTGCAGAGCTATTCGCGCGCGGTCAACGAAGACCAGAAGAACATGGAGTACCTGGCCAAGTGGGTCGGCGCGATGGAGCGGTGGACGCCGACCACCCGCCAGCGCTACATCGACAACTACCGCCAGCAGTACATGGCCGGGCTCAACGCGATGGCGGCGGCGAGCGCCGGCGAAGACGCGGTCAAGGCGAGGACGAAGGTGCTGGAGATCAACCTCCGGCAGATCCGCCTGGGCTCGTCGGGCTCGCTGGCGGCGTGGGAGAGCCTGGAGCAGCTGGCCAACTCGGCCCGCGAGGACCTGGGCGACACGCCCGGCGCCGACGCCGTGCTCAAATACCGCGGCATCGCCCGGCTCGGCAAGCTCCGGCTCAGCGAGCCGACCGCCGAGTCCTTCGCCGCCGCCGCCGAAGACCTCAACAAGTCGCTCGCCGCCGACCCCGGCGACCAGGACACGATGGTGGCGCTCTACGGCGTCGAGTCGGCGCGGGCGACGTGGCACGAGCGGCGCAACGAGCACGACAAGGCCCGCGAGGCGCTCGAGGGGATCGGCGAGCGGCTGCGCGCCTTCGCCGACGAGCACGCCCCCGCCCCCGACGTGCTGTACGCGCTGCTGCGCCTGAGGCTCGCGCAGACGGCGCTCAAGGCCGGGCAGACCGGCGAGCGGATCACCCTCCGCGACGAGCTGCCCCGGCACGCCGATCTGGTGAAGGAGCTGGCCGAGTCGATCCGCCAGACGCCGCCCAAGGACCTGGACATCTCCACGGTCATCGCGGCGTCGTACTACCTGCCGGGCGTGATGGGGGACGACACCAAGACCGCCGACGAGCTGATCGGGCACGCCGCGGAGGGGCAGGACGCCAACGCCTCGCTGCAGATCATCCTGGCCAAGCGCGAGATCGCGTCGGGCAAGTACGAGGAGGCGGTGGCGCGGCTGCAGAAGGTCTCGGAACTGCCCGATTTGCCGATGAGCCTCGACGGGCTGCTGCTCTATGAATACCGCACCGAGGCGGTGCGCCAGCAGGCCGAGGCGATGCTGACGGCCTGGGACGCTGAGCAGGACGCCGCCAAGCGGACCGAGTTTGCCAAGCGGGCGCGGGGCTACCGCGACGAGGTGGCCAAGCTGACCGGCGAGGGGGACACGGCGCTGCTGCTGCTGGATGCGCGGCTGGCGCTGAGCGACGGCGACGCCGTCACCGCGCGCAAGCTGCTGAGCCAGTATTCCGACCGCACCGCCAACACCGACCCGTCGGCGGCGCTCCTGCTGGGCGAGGTATTGCGGCGGCAGGGGAACCTGGGGGCGGCCAAGGACCAGTTCGAGCGCGTGCTCGAGCTGGACCCGAGCAACGTGCGAGCCGCGGCGTCGCTGGGCGACGTCTGCCTGCGGATGAACGACTACCCCGGGGCGGCGGCGGCGTTCGCCCGTGCGGCCGAGCTGCGCCCCGACAGCGAGCTGTTCAAGAACCAGGCCGAGGTGAGCAAGAAGATGCTCGCCGCCGGGCAGGGCGACCCGGTGTTGGGGCCGTTGATGCGGTGGGAGAGCCTCACGCAGAGCGTCACGCCCGACCTTGACGAGGCCGAGCGCGTGCTCCGCGAGGCGCTGCCGGGGGCGGACAACGATCCGCGGCTGCTGATCGCGCTGGCGCAGACGCTGGCGCGCAAGGGCGACCGGGCCGGGGCGCTGGCGGTGGTGCGGCAGGGGCTTGAGAAGTCGCCGAACGTCGAGATCCTCAAACAGATGGAGCAGGCGTTCTCAACCGAGACGCCCCTGGCCGACACGCTCAAGAACCTCGAGAGCAACGAGAAGCTCACGCCGGTGCAGAAGAAGCTGGCCGAGTACCAGCTCTACATGAACAGCGGCGACCGCGACAAGGCGCACGCGGCGCTCGACGAGGCGGGCAAGCTCGACCCGAAAGACCCGACGGTGATCGACGTGTCGTTCCAGCAGGCGCTGCTCGACGGCGACCTGGAGAAGGCGCGGCAGTGGGCGAAGGCGGCCAAGGAGAACGACATCGATAAGGCGGGCGGCGCGACGTACACCGCGCGGATGCAGCTGATGGACAAGCAGTTTGATGACGCCGCGGCGACGGCGCTGGGGATCGTCGAGAACGACAAGTTCAACCTGCTGGGGTGGCGGATCCTGGGTGCGACGCGGCTGGAGCAGGGCCGAGCGGTCGAGGCGGTGGACGCGTTTGAGAAGGCCCTGGGCGTCCGCCCGGACGACATCGCGTCGGTCCGCGGCAAGATCCGGGCGCTGACGGCGGCGTCGCGCGTCGGCGAGGCGCTGCAGTTCGCCCGCTTCGTGCAGGAGAAGGCCTCCAGCGACCCCGAGTTTGTCGACATGTGGCTGCAGCTGGAGGCGCGGGCCAGCGGCGGCAACCGCGACCGGGCGATCGAGGTGCGGGAGGGGCTTGCGCAGAGCCGCCCCGACGACCTCGACAACAAGGCGGCGCTGGCGACGCTGTACATGCAGGAGCGCCGGTTCGACGACGCGCAGAAGGTGATCGACGAGATCGCCGCCAAGCGGCCGGGCGAGACGGCGATGCGGCTGAAGGCGACGCTGGCGGTCCAGCAGGGCAAGCCCGACGAGGCGGCCAGGCTGTGCACGGACTTCCTGGCCTCGCTGCCGGCCGAGCGGCAGACGGCCGAGGCGGTGGTGGCGACGTCGCAGCTCATGGGGCAGCTGGGGATGATCGAGAAGTCGCTGGAGCTGCTGGAGCAGAACCGCGACAAGCAGAAGCCGGAGACGATGCTGATCGACCGCGCCTGCGGGCAGCTCTACTTCACGCTGGGGCGGTTCGAGGACGCGGCCAAGGCGTTCGAGCGCGTGCTGGGGGCGATCAAGGAAGACCCGAAGTTCGCGATGACCAAGGCGTACGCCGAGTCGCTGATGCGGCAGGGCAAGTTCGAGGAGGCGCAGAAGGCGCTGTCGCGGATGGGCGACGAGGCGCGCAAGGACGGCGAGGCGCTGCTGCTCTCGGCGGAGATCGCGGCGGGGCAGGACAAGCCCGACGAGGCGCGGCGGATGTACGACCAGGCGGTGGCGGCGATGCCCAACAACGCCGCGGCGTTCTACCGGCGGGGCGAGTTCAGCATGGCGCGCGGCAACGCGCGCGACGCCGAGGCCGACTTCAACCAGGCCGCCAAGCTCGCGGGGGGCGTCGGGGCCAACGAGATCCGCATGCGGCTGGTCGACCTCTACATGGCGCGCGGCGACATCGAGGGAGCGCTCGACCGGCTGCGCACCAGCGTCCGCGAGGACCCGGGCGACACGAACGCACGCCTGCGGCTCATCACGACGCTGCTGAGCCGCGGCGACGCCGGACGCTCCGAGGCGCTCGACCTGATCGAGGACGCCGCGCAGAAATACCCGGACAACCAGGCGTGGATGCTGACCGCGGCGGACGTGATGCAGCAGCTGGGCCGATCCGACGACGTCGAGCGGTACGCGCGCAAGGCCTGGGAGATCCAGCCGACGCGCGACGCGGCGACGCGGTACTGCCGGGCGCTCTTGAATAAGCAGCCGCCCGACACGCAGGCGGCCTCGAAGGTGCTGGCCGATCCGGCGCTCGACGTGGACAAGGATTTGGCGCTGCGGATGATGCGGGGCTGGGTGCTGGTCAAGCAGGGCAAGATCAACGAGGGGCTGGCGGATCTGAAGGCGACGACGGCGATCGTGCCGCAGGACAATCGGCAGGCGGTGGCGACGTTCACGGAGGGGCTTGGGCAGATCTTCACGTCGGCGCAGGACCGGTTTGTGGCGTGGGAGCGGCTCAAGCCGGAGGGGGGCTACACGAGCTGGATGCGGATCGCGCTGGCGGGGCTGGAGCTGACCGACCCGGCGCGGGTCGACTCGGCGATGGCCGACATCGAGGGACTGGCCGAGCGGACGCAGGACGTGGACGTGCGGGCGACGGCGTACCGGATGCTGGGAACGGTGGCGTACTCGCAGAAGCGGTACGAGGACGCGGTGAAGTGGTTCCGCGCGTCGGTGGAGCTGAACGAGAACGACGCTGAGGCGCTGAATAATCTGGCGTACACGCTGGCGGCCGACCTGGGCCGGCCGGAGGAGGCGGTGGAGTACGCCCAGCGGGCGGTGAAGCTGTCGCCGAAGGCGGCGATGCTGTACGACACGCTGGGGACGATCCAGTTGTCGCTGAACCGGCTGGACGAGGCGGAGGCCTCGATGGGCAAGGCCGCGGCGTACGCGCGGGGTGACGGCGAGCTGGCGCCGACCTACCTGCACACGGCGGAGGTGAAGCTGGCCAAGAAGGACGTGATGGAAGCCCGCCGGCAGCTAGGGCTGCTGGACGAGGTGCTCAACCGCAGCGCCGAGGCGCGGGCGCAGTACGGCGAGAAGGCCGAGGAGCTGCGGGCCAAGCTGGGGTCCTGATAACCGTGGGAGCGCGGCATTTTGCGACGTGTTGGAAGGATTGGGGGGCGCGGGGGCTCAGCCCGGGGATGGGCGGGCCGATAAGGACAGGTCCAGGAAGGGCGCGTGTGTGAACGGATGACGGGCCGGCGTGTCGGCCGGGCGTCGGGGCTGGCGGGGCGGGCGAGACAGAAGAAGCGAGTGTTGTCATGAGCAGTATCACGAGCGATCCACGAGCGTCCGCGACTCCTCCTCGTCCTCCGGCGGTGCCGGGGCGGCCGATGCCGTCGCACCCGTCGGCGGGCGGGAGCGCGCCGTCGGCGCTTGCGTCGCTGGACCCGGTGCGGCTGCTGCGGCGGTACTGGCCGTTCCTGCTGGTGGCGGCGATCATCGGCGCGGGGCTGGGCTACGTGGGCAACCGCCTGCTGGCGATGTATTACCCGACGTACACGGCGGACGTGGTTTACCAGTTTGAGCCGCCGAAGCAGAGCTCGACGAGCACCGAGCCCATGTACCTGTCGGAGCGTGAGCTCGAGCGGTACATGCTGACCGAGGCGAACCAGATGACCTCGGACGCGGTGCTGGGGAGCGCGGTGACGGACCCGGCGGTTGCGGGGACAAAGTGGGCGGGGGAATACAAGAACGAACGCGGCGATCTGCAGACGACCAAGGCGGTGCAGGGGCTGAGCAAGCTCGTCTCGGCGCGGCCGGTGGGGAACACGAGCCTGGTGCGGCTGTCGATGTCGTGGCGTGATCCCGAGTCGACGGCCGTCGTCGCCAACGCGATCGACCGGGCGTACCAGGAGCGGCTGCGGCAGAGCCGTGCGGGGATCACGACCGACACGCGCGGCGCGCTGAACAAGCGGCTCACGGACATCGCGCAGGAGCTGTCGTCGCTCAAGAGCCAGCAGGAGCGGCTCATCCGCGAGAACTCGGTCGAGAACCTGCAGAACGCGTCCTCGGCCGAGGACATGAAGATGAACAACATCAACCAGCAGCTGGTGGCGGTCGCGCAGGACATGAGCGCGGCGCAGGCGATGCTGGATCGGTACTCGCAGATGCTGGAGAACCAGGCCGCGATCGTGTACCCCGATGAGCTGCGGCAGGAGGCGCTGCTCGACGGGGTGGCGCGGAACTTCGAGGCCAACATCGCGCAGATGAAGGCCGAGGAGCGGGCGCTGAGCAACCGCGGCTACGGGCCGAACCACCCGGACATGGTCGCGATCCGCGAGCGGATCGCCGCGTCCGAGCAGGAGATGCAGAACTACATGGACGAGCTGCTGCACAAGCTCTTCCTGGCGCGGATCGACAAGATGAAGATGCAGGTCCAGTCGCTGGGGGCCAGCCAGGCCAAGCTGATGGACGAGCGGGCCGAGACGGGCAAGCGGCGCGAGGACCTGGTGCGGATCCGCGTGCGGCTCGACGAGATCGAGCAGGCCCGCGACCGGCTGATCGAGGAGCAGGCCAAGATCGACGCCTCGCTGAAGGAAATCGAGGTGATCATGACGAGCCCGGTGTTCAGCCGCGTGAAGCTGATCCGTGCGGCGAGCATCCCGAACCAGATGTCGTTCCCCAAGCTGGCGATGATCATGCCGGTGGGCGTGGTGCTGATGGTCGGGCTGGTGGGCGGGGTGATTCTGCTGCGAGAGGTGATGGACCAGCGGGTGAAGGGACCGCAGGACGTGGGGCTGATCCCGCGGCTGAAGGTGCTGGGCGTGGTGCCGATCGCGTCGGAGGACCCGACCAGGCCGGCGAGCATCGAGACGTGCGTGCGGGACACGCCGACGAGCGTCATCAGCGAGTCGTTCAGGCAGCTTCGGGCGCCGATCCACAAGAAGATGGACCAGGCCGGGCACCGGACGCTCTTGGTCTTGGCGGCGATGCCGGGCTCGGGGGCGACGACGGTGGTCTCGAACCTGGCGTGCGCGGCGGCGGCGGCGGGGGAGAAGGTGCTGATCATCGATGCGAACATGCGCCGCCCGGGCGTGCACAAGGTCTTCGGGCTCGGCGAGGGGCCGGGCCTGGGCGAGGTGCTCGCGGGCGAGGCGGCGCTCGAGTCGGTCGTGCAGCCGACGAGCGTCGGCGGGCTGAGCGTGGTGACGGCGGGCTCGTGGGCGAGCCGAGCGGTGCCCGAGCGGCTGGCCGGGGAGACGATGTCGCGCGTGCTGACGCAGGCGGGCAGCGGCTACGACCTGGTCGTGGTCGACTCGGCGCCGGCGATCGTCTCGGGCGACGGCATGGCGCTGGCCAACCGCTGCGACGCGGCGATCATGGTCGTCAAGGCGATGGCCGAGAAGCGCGGGCTGGCGGCCCGCGTGCGGACGCTGCTGGAAGAGTCGCACGCCGAGCTGCTGGGCGTGGTGGTCAACGCCGTCCGGTCGTCGGCCGGCGGGTATTTCAAGCGGAATATCCAGGCGACGCACGAGTATCAGACGGCCAAGGCGTAAGCTTCGGTTCGCCTGCGCCCTGTCCATGACAACTGGCCCAGGGTCGGGGGACCCTGGGCTTTTTTCGCAAAGAGCCGACCTGCCGTATGAACGATGCGAGCGTGACAAAGCCCGGTGAGCCGACCCGTCAGCGGCACGCGCTGGTCACGGGCGGGGCCGGGTTCATCGGCTCGCACCTGGTCGACCGGCTGTTGTCGCAGGGGTGGCGGGTGACGGTCATCGACGACCTGTCGACGGGGCGGAGGGAGAACCTGCCGAGCGAGTTCAGCGAAGGTTCGCCCGCGCTCGGCTCGGAGAGCCGAGCCACCCAAAGCCTGCGGTTTGTGCAGGCGAGCGTGTCGGAGGGGCTTGCGCGGATCGGCGACGGGTCGGACGTGGATGTGATCTATCACCTGGCCGCGGTGGTGGGGGTGAAGCTGGTGATCGACGAGCCGATCCGCTCGATCGAGACCAACGTCGACGAGACCGCGGCGGTGCTGCGGTTTGCGGTAGCGGCTGGGGAGGCGAGGGGCCGGGGCGACACGCCCCGGCTCACTGGGGGGGGGAAGGGCATCCCGACGCTGATCGCTTCGTCGTCGGAGGTCTACGGCAAGAGCGAGAAGTCGACCTTCTCGGAAGAGGACGACGTGGTGTATGGGCCGACGACGCGGTCGCGGTGGCTGTACGCGGCGTCGAAGGCGCTCGACGAGTACCTGGCGCTGGCGCATCATGCCAAGAACGGGCTGCCGGTGGTGATCGCGCGGTTCTTCAACACGGTGGGGCCGCGGCAGGTGGGGGCGTACGGGATGGTGCTGCCGAACTTTGTCGCCGCGGCGCTGCGCGGCGAGGACCTGCCGATCTACGGCGACGGCAAGCAGAGCCGTTGTTTTTGTGACGTGCGGGACGTGGTGGAGGTCCTGCCGCGGCTGGTGGCGGAGGAGGCGTGTTGGGGGCGGGTCTTCAACGTGGGCGGCGACACGCCGGTGACGATCGACGAGCTGGCCGACGCGGTGCTCCGCGTGACGGGGTCGAGGAGCGGCAAGCGGTATATCGCGTATGAGGACGCCTACGCCGCGGGGTTTGAGGATCTGCGGCGGCGGCAGCCGGACCTGCGGCGGATCCGCGAGGCGGTCGGGTGGTCGCCGAGCAGGAGCCTGACGCAGACGATCACCGATCTGGCCGATGCGATGCGGACGGGCGGGACGCGGGGAGGTGCCAAGTGATCCTGGCGATGCTGGGCCAACTGTCGTGGTGGGGGACGCGCGGGGCGGCGGGGATGCCGCCGGTCGCCGAGGCGGGGGCGGAGGAGGCCGTCGGGGGGCGTCTGGCGATCTTCCACGGGTACATGCTGGTCTTCGTCGTGGCGTTTGTCGTGTCGCTGGCGGCGACGCCGATCGCGCGGCGGATCGCGCTGATGTACGGCGTGGTCGATCGGCCGAGCGTGGCGCGGAAGGTCCACCGGGCGCCGGTCGCGTATCTGGGCGGCGTGGGCGTGCTCTGCGGGCTGATCGCGGCGATCTTCTTTGTGTACACCAACCCGCTGCACGGGCTGATCCAGTTTCACCAGTCGGCGCACATGGACGGGGCGAGCGGGTATCTGCGGCTGGGGATGCCGCTCTCGATCGTGGGGGGGATGTGCCTCATCGCGTTCATCGGGTTGTTGGACGACGCCAAGGGCATCGATCCGCGGGCCAAGATCGCCGGGCAGCTCATCGCGACGGCGGCGCTGGCGATCGAGACGATCGGCGTGAAGGTGGCGGCGGGGGTGATGCTGCCGATCGCCAAGGCCGTGGGGATCGGCACGGTGATGATGAACGGCTCGGAGACGATCGGGTTCCACATCCCGCTGCCGATGGTGGTGATGGGGACGGACGCGATCCCGGTGGACATCGTCTATTGGGTGGGGACGGCGGTGCTGGCGGCGTTTGTGCTCGGGGCGTGCAACGCGTCGAACCTGATCGACGGGCTCGACGGGCTGCTTGCGGGGACGACGGCGATCTCGGCGGCGGGGCTCTTGGTGATCGCGCTGGGGCTTGCGGCGATCGACGACGGGCCGCTCGACGGGGCGCGGGTGATCTTGTGTCTGGCGGTGCTTGGGGCGTGCATGGGATTTTTGCCGCACAACTTCAACCCGGCGACGATCTTTTTGGGGGACTGCGGGTCGCTCTTGCTGGGGTACTGCACGATCGTGATCATTCTGACGCTGGGGGATACGGGGCGGACGCACCTGGTGCTGGCCGGGCTGATTATTTATGCGGTGCCGATCCTGGATACGGCGCTGGCGATCATCCGGCGGAAGGCGTCGGGGAAGAAGATGTCGGACGCCGACGACCAGCACCTGCACCACATGCTCAAGCGGTCGCTGGGGGTGAAGGGGGCGGTGCTGGCGTTGTATGGATTGGCCGCGGTGTTTGCGGTGATCGGCGTGCTGCTGAGCGAGGGGCGCGGGCGGGTGATCTACGCGATCGCGATGGTGATCGCGGCGTATGTGGGCGTGACGGCGTACAAGATCGCGCGGAAGGAAGCGCTGGATGCGCAGGCGGCGGCGTGCGCGGGGGGGGAGAAGGCCGCGGGCGCTGGGCCGCGGACCGCGGGCGAGCCGGGGCACCAGTCGTTGGTTTCTGAGAAGAGTCCAGCTTCTCCACCGACAGAAATATCGATGTCGAAGGTCGGGTGATGAGCTTTCCGGGTTGCCCGCGGCCCAGCGCCCGCGGCCCGGTGCCCTTATACTTCGGCCTATGGCCGAGACGTTTCCGCGGTGCCGGACGATTGCGCTGATGAACCAGAAGGGTGGGGTGGGGAAGACCACGACCACGGTGAACCTGGCCGCGGCGATCGCGCGGGCGGGTCGGCCGACGCTGGTGGTGGATCTGGACCCGCAGGCGCACGCCACGCTGCACCTGGGCGTCGATCCGGATGCGCTGCGGCCTGAGGACGGCGAAGAGGGCGCGGACGGGCCACAGGGCAGTGTGTACGACCTGTATGTGGACCCCGACGCCGAGGCGGGCGGCATTATGCGCGAGGTGCGGGAGAACCTGTGGCTGATTCCCGCGGAGACCGACCTGGCGGCCGCGGAGACCGAGCTGGCGGGCGAGGCCGACCGCAACGAGCGGCTCAAGCGGGCGCTGGCGAGGGTCTCGGATCGGTTTGAGTACGTGTTCCTCGATTGCCCGCCGTCGCTGGGGCTCTTGACGGTGGGGGCGCTGGTCGCGGCCCGCGAGGTCTTCGTGCCGATGCAGGCGCACTTCCTGGCGATGCAGGGGATGAGCAAGCTGCTGGAGACGGTGTCGCTGGTCAGCGCCGAGGTCAACCCGCGGCTGCGGGTCACCGGCGTCATCCTGACGATGCACGACGGGGCGCTGAGCCACTCGAAGGAAGTCGTCGCCGAGCTTGAGTCGTTCTTCGCGGAGGCGCGGCAGCAGGAATCGGCGTGGAAGGCGGCGCGTGTGCTCGCGCCGGCGGTGAGAAGGAACATCAAGCTGGCCGAGTGCCCGTCGTTCGGGCAGACGATCTTTGACTATGCGCCCGGGTGTCCGGGGGCGGCCGACTACGAGGCGCTGGGGCAGAAGATGATCGCCGAGTGGGACGCGGTGAAGGCGAAGGCAGCGGGGAGCAGGGAGCAGGCAGCAGGGAAGGGGAAGACCAAGGCGAGGCCGGAGATTGTGGTGAAGGGCGGGGCGAAGAGCGAAGCGGCGGTGAAGGAATAATTCGGCATTCGGCATTTGACGAGACGCGAGCGGGAGCGAGCGTGTGGATTGCAGGTAGATAGCGTTGAGCGATGAGCGTGGCATGAACAGACGTACGGAGAATCTGTTCAGGGTCACGTTTTATGTGTACGCCGCGGGGATCTTTGTCGCGACGCACTGGCCGAACCTGAAGATCGTCGTCAGGGACATCGAACGGCCGGACCTGATCATCCACCTGTGCGTCTTTGGCGCGTGGACGGTGCTCTTGTGGGCCTCGGGGCTGGTCGGGCGGCGGGACTCGGTGCTCACGGCGCTGCGAGCCGGCGGCGTGGCGCTCGTCTACGCGGCGTTCGACGAGGTGACGCAGGCGATCCCGATATTGGGGCGAACGGCGGCGTGGGATGACTACAGCGCCGACGCGTTGGGGATCGCCGCGGGGACGGCGGCCGCGGCGATCGTCGCGTGGCGGCTGAGCAAGCGGGCCGATTAGATCAACGAGCGGTTGAGTCGTGGGTTATCGCCGGCGGCGTGCGGCGGCGATCAGGCCGAGGCCGAGGAGGGCGGCGCTGCCGGGGGCGGGGACGGCCCGGAAGAAGCCGCGGATCTCGCCGCTCTGGAACAGGCTGGTGTGGATGTTGAGGTAGGCGCGGCCGTCGGCGATGGCGGCGAAGAGCTCGGACTCGGAGAGGGGAACG
This sequence comes from uncultured Phycisphaeraceae bacterium, assembly GCA_964652945.1. Taxonomy (GTDB): domain Bacteria; phylum Planctomycetota; class Phycisphaerae; order Phycisphaerales; family UBA1924; genus CAZZDW01. The sequence continues at coordinate 744 of CAZZDW010000092.1, read as the reverse complement.
GACCCGCCGTTGGCGGTGACCCAGGAGGGGTTGAAGCTGGAGCCGAAGCTCGTGTCGAACGAGTCGTTGAAGTTGCCGGAGGTGACGCCGAGGGGGAAGTTGGGGAACGAGGGGACGACGGTCGCGACGGGGCCGAGGGTGTCCAAGGTGTTGGAGTCGCCGGGGCCGTTGATGACGTGGATGTGGCTGGCGGTGGTGGTGCCGAGCAGGTCGGCGAAGTTGGCGGTGACGCTCATGGTGTGGGCGACGGGGTCGATGGTGACGGTGGCGTAGCCGGTGCCGGGCGAGGCGTTGGCCGGCGACTCGGAGGGGCCGTCGAGGAATGCCTCGTAGGTGACGGGGGCGGCGGTGAGCGGCAGGGCGAGCGCAACGACACCGGCAAACGCGGAGAGAACGCAGCGGGTCATCGGTTTGGTCTCCTCGGATCCCCCTCCTCTTGGAGATGCCGGCAGACCCACGCACCACCGATCCCGGACCCCTATCGGAAGGCTCAACCTGATGACGTTCGACCGTGACAAGCCCGAGATCGACTTTCCGGGGGACACCCCGCCCACCGAGCTCGTGGTGCAGGACCAGATCATCGGTGACGGGGCCGAGGCCGCCGCCGGATCCACCGTGCTCACCCACTACGGCCGCATCGAGGACATTCCCGACGATCCGCGCCGCTGGACGATCGCGCTGCGCAATCGCGATCGGCTCGCCGCAATCCTCGCTGCACGCCGCGCCGATGCCATGCTCTACAAG
>CAZZDW010000091.1:0-14265 GCA_964652945.1 uncultured Phycisphaeraceae bacterium | reverse complement strand
GAGATCGGCGCAAGGCCGGTGAAGCAGCCGAAGGCCGGGAGAATCATGCACATCGGCGAGACCCAGCAGCAGCGGGCGCGCAGCCGCGAGCGGGCCGGGCCGTTGAGGGCGACGCCGGGGTGCAGGTGCCCGGCCATCACGGGGAGGCGCGGCTTTTCCGCGAGCGTCGGCGGGTGATGGCGGAACTGGAACGCGCCGGCTGTCTCGCCGATGAAAACGGACGGGCAGAGCGGCTCGTTGACGCAGCGGATGGCCCATTCGGCGGGCGGATCGCCGGCGCGGGTGTCGTGGTTGCCGCGGACGAGGACCATGTCGGTCGCGGCGTGCGCGTCGCGGAACTCGGCGAAGGCGTCGAGGGTTTCGCGGCTGCGGCCGGTGGGCGCGTGCAGCAGATCGCCGAGGAAGAGCACGCGGCGGGCGTCGGTACGGCGGATCAGCGCGGCGAGGCGCGCGAGGTCGGCGCGGGTGGCTTGTTCGGGGACGGGGATGCCCGCGGCACGGAACGCCGCGGGCTTGCCGAGGTGCAGGTCGGCGACGATGAGCGTCTCGGCGGCGGGCCAGTAGACGGCCCGGTCGGCGTGCAGCTCCCACTGCTGGCCTGCCCATGGGAACTGCGCCGAGCTGTTGAGCGTGGGTGGTGAGATGTGGGGCGAGCCCTGCCGCACGCGGCGTGTCCTCCGTGACCGAGGGTCAACGGTAGGACGATCCCATCGTGCAAGAAAAAACCCGCCACCGGTGGGTGAACGGGCTCGGTTTTTCATGGCTCTTGGTGGAGGCGTCGATCAATCCGCAAAGAGCGGCGTCGACAGGTAGCGCTCGCCGAAGGAGCAGGCGATCGTGACGATCCGCTTGCCCTCGTACTCGGGCCTGGCCGCCAGTCGAGCGGCGACGCAGACGTTGGCGCCGGTGCTGATGCCGCCGAGGATGCCCTCTTCGCGGGCGAGGCGTTTGGCGAAGGCGAAGGCCTCTTCGTTGGAGACGAGCTCGACGCCGCTGAGCAGCGAGGTGTCGAGGTTTTTGGGGACGAAGCCCGCGCCGATGCCCTGGATCTTGTGCAAGCCGGGCTGCCCGCCGCTGATGACCGGCGAGGTGACGGGCTCGACGGCGATGGCCTTGAAGGCGGGGTTGTGCTTGCGGATGAAGCGGGTGACGCCGGTGATGGTGCCGCCGGTGCCGACGCCCGAGACGATGGCGTCGACCTTGCCGGCGGTGTCGGCCCAGATCTCGGGGCCGGTGGTCGCCTCGTGGATCGCCGGGTTGGCGGGGTTCTCGAACTGCTGGGGCATCCAGGCGTCGGGCGTTTTGGCGAGAAGCTCGCTCGCCTCGTTGAGCGCGCCGCGCATGCCCTTGTCGGCCGGGGTGAGCACGAGCGAGGCGCCGAGGTGCTTGAGCAGCGCCCGGCGTTCGAGGCTCATCGACTCGGGCATGGCGAGCGTGAGGCGGTAGCCCTTGGCGGCGCAGACGAAGGCGAGGGCGATGCCGGTGTTGCCGCTGGTCGGCTCGATGATCTGCGTGCCGGGGTCGTCGGGGCCCTTGGTGCCGCGGGGGCGGATCGTGCCGGCCTTCTCCGCGGCCTCGATCATGGCGAAGCCGATGCGGTCCTTGACGCTGGCCAGCGGGTTGTCAAACTCGAGCTTGAGCAGCACCTCCGCCCCCCCCTCGGGGACGATGCGGTTGAGCCTGACCAGCCGCGTGTTGCCGACACAGGCGATCATGTCGGGGTAGGTGCGTTTGTGGACTGGCGTGAACCGGGACGTGTCGAACGAGATCGTGGACTGTGACATGCGCTATTTCCTATGGGTAATCGATGCCATTGATGCGATTTTTTTACCACAGAGACACAGAGGCCACAGAGTTCACAGAGGAAGACATAAAGCATAAACCTCATTTGAACCACGGAGCACACGGAGAACACTGAGAAAGACAATCAAATAAGCATTTGAGTGGTGAACGGCAACGCGATGAATGATGTTGCGCGACGCTCAGTGTTCTCCGTGTTCTCCGTGGTTCAATCTGTATTTGTTCTCTCTGTGAACTCTGTGGCCTCTGTGTCTCTGTGGTAAAACCAGACGTGTGACGACCGGCGACGCGGCTGTTGTGAACTCTGCCGACGACGGCGATTACTTCTCCAGCTCGCGGCCGGAGCGTTTCCAGTCGGCGACGCCGCCCTCGTACCAGTAGACGCCCTTGTGCCCGGCGGTCATGAGCCGCTTGGCCAGGGCCCGCGCCGAGGCCGAGCCGGGGTTGTCGCCGTAGACGACGAGGTTGTTGTACCGCGACAGGTTCGCCGGCAAGCGCGAGCCGTCGGCGGGCAGGTCGGTCAGGTGGACGTTGACCGCGCCGGGGATATGCCCCTCGGCGAAGGCCTCCGACGAGCGCGCATCGACAAAGAGCGCGTTGCGCTCCTTGCCCGACTCGGTCAGACGGCGCACGGCCGGGAGGTCGGCGTGGACGATGTCCGCGTCGTTGACCTTACCGGAACACCCCATCCCGCCCAGCCCGCCGCCGCCGAGACAGAGCCCGCAACAGAGGCCAATACAGGCCATTCTGGGGAGCCAGCGTGCGTGCGAGGGTCGTAGACGGCGGTGTACGCTCATGATGATCCTTCTATTCTCCAAAAAGACTCATCCCATGCTTGAGGGAACAAGCCGTTCTTGTGCCCGGGGATGTTGTGGAACCGGAACTATAAAAATATTCATGCAAACACCCAGCCAGGGGAGCGGTATAGGGTGACGGCCCTCTCCACGCGGCATCGTATCGCCCGGAGGTCTTCTACATGGTACCGACTCTGTGTGTTCTGCTGTCGTGCTCGGTGATGAGTTCCGCGATCGGCGTCGCCGGCCGTCCGGACGAGGCGGCGGCCGCTCCCGAGCCCGACCCCGCCCAACCGGCGCTGCACGCACGCCCCGAGCTGATCGCCGAGCACGGCAGGCTCGTCGCCGGCACGACCAACACGCTGGCGCTCACCTTCGAGATCGACCCGCACTGGCACATGTACTGGCCGGGCGTCAACGACTCGGGGATGCCCGCGTCGGCCGAGTTTGAGCTGCCCGAGGGCTTTGCCGAAGAGGCGTGGCAATGGCCCGCACCGCACAAGCGCCAGGTCCTCCCCGGCGAGATCATCGACCACATCTACGAAGACCGCGTCACGGTCCTCGTGCCGATCACCGTGCCGTCGGACGCGAAACCGGGCACGCTCACCATCCCTGCCGACGTGCAGTGGCTCGTCTGCGCCGAAGGGTGCGTGCTCGAACACCGGCGCGTCGAGCTGACGATCGACGTCGTGAGCGCCGACGATTCGACGAACGACACACAACCGGCGGAGCGTGCCGACGCGCTCATCCGCGAGGCGCGGGCGCGCGTGCCGGCGGAGCTGCCGGCGACCGACGCCGGGGATTCACCCGACGGCGTGCTGCGCTACCGCGTCTTTCAGCAGCAGACCGGCCTGCCGGTGCTTTCCCTCAAGGCCGAGAAAGCCGAGCGCATCGCGTTCTACCCGCAGGAGGGTTGCCTGCCGCTCGCCGACCGGATTGACGGCCCCCTTGCCCGGGGCGGTGCGCTGGATATACAGTTCGCCACGCCCAGCCGGTGGATGACGGAAGAAACCGAGGTTTCTCCGGGCGTCCGCGGCGTGATCGAGGTTCGTGTTCACGACGACCCTGCACCACGGTTTTACCGTATAGCCCTGCCTTTCCCCTCTCGGAACGCCGGGCAGACCACACCTTCCCCTTCACAACCATCAGCCCCAAACCGTTGATTGGGCGGCCGTGCGCACCGCGGGGTGTTCCCGCATCTGACGCGGACAGGCCCTCTCAACGAAGGAGACCGAAGCATGTTGAACGCCAAGATGATCGTTGCCGCAGCCATGATGGGCCTTGCCGCCAGCACGAGCCTGCTCGCCCAGGAGCACGGCACGCAGCCCGCTCAGCCGGCGAAGCCGGCGCAGCCCACGCACCCGGCCCATCAGCCGGCTCCGGGTGGCGACAAGCACGATCACATGGACAAGCCCGGCACGCACGACGAGAAGAACGAAATGGGCGGCGCCAAGATCGGCGAAGCCGCTCCCGCGTTCTCGCTGACCGACACCGACGGCAAGACCGTCAAGCTCAGCGACTACAAGGGCAAGGTCGTCGTCCTGCAGTGGTTTAATCCCAACTGCCCCGCCGTCAAGCAGCACTACACCGACGGGGCCAACACCTTCAACGACCTCTACACCAAGTATCACGCCAAGGACGTGGTCTTCCTGGCCGTCAACTCCGGCGCCAAGGGCACGGAGGGCAACGGCACCGACCTGAACGCCAAGGCCAAGAAGGACTGGAAGATCGAGTACCCGATCCTCCTCGATGAGTCGGGCGCGACCGGCCACGCTTACGGCGCGACCAACACGCCCCACATGTACATCATCAACAAGGAAGGCAAGCTCGTCTACAAGGGCGCGATCGACAACGGCAACTTCGGCAAGAACGGCGACAAGAACTACGTCGCCGCCGCTCTCGACGAGGTCCTCGCCGGCACGACCGTGACCAACCCCGAGACCAAGGCCTACGGCTGCTCGGTCAAGTACTCGAAGAACTGAGCCGCATCCGCTCGCCTGATTCTTCAGCAATAACCCGCAAGCCCGGTTTCGCAAGGAACCGGGCTTGTGCGTTAAGGGCGTAGGGCGTGGGGCGTCGGTGTCATGACTGTTTGATGGGAGACGTTCAGAGGCCGGGTACCTTCGTATCAACTCCAGCGACAGACGCCTCACGCCTCACGCCCGACGCCCGACGCCTTCCTTGATTCACGCCCCATGCCTTTTCACTCGATACCATACAGGCAATGACCACACTGCTCGCCAACTTCTGGTCGGCCTTCGACCTGCTGCTCGTCATCTTCGGGTTCAGCCTCATCATCGTGGTGCACGAACTGGGCCACTTTTTAGCCGCCCGGTGGGCCGGGGTGCGGGTGCTGGCGTTCGCCGTCGGCTTCGGGCCGGCGATCTTCTCCTACAGAAAAGGGCTCGGGCTGCGGCGAGGCTCCAGCGAAGCGGAGTTCCGCAAGCTCGCGGCAACCGGCAGGCCGGGGGCGGGCGGGGGGGCGGGCGGAGGGAGCGGCAACCGCGCGCCCCGCGGCGTCGACCCCGGTCGCGTCGAGGGCGTCAGCCCCACCGAGTACCGCCTCAACGTCCTCCCGTTCGGCGGCTACGTCCGCATGCTCGGCCAGGACGACGCCGACCCCTCGGCCCAGAGCGCCGAGCCCGACTCCTACACCAGCGTGCCGGTGTGGAAGCGGATGGTCATCATCTCGGCGGGCGTGGTGATGAACATCGTCACCGCCGCGGCGCTGTTCATGATCGTCTACACCGTCGGGCTCGAGACCGAGCCGGCCAAGATCGGCGGCGTCGCACGCGGCACCCCCGCGGCCCTGGCCGTGCCGGAGAACGCCGCCAACCTCGGCATCACCGACGTCGGGCTGCAGCCCGGCGACCGGGTGCTGTCGATCAACGGCAAGTCGATGAACACGTTCAACGACGTGGTGCTCGAAACGGCGATGGCTAAGAAGGGCGAGCCGCTGGACATCCTCGTCGATCGCCCGCAGGTCGGGCAGCTGCGGTTCAAGATCAAGCCGGAGTCGAGCAAGATCACCGACGGCCTGCTCTCGATCGGGATCATGCCGCCGATCTCGAACCAGATCGTCGATCCGTCGCGCCAGGCCGACGCGGCCCAGGTCAAGCTCCGCCTGGAGCAGATGCACTTCCCGCAACTGACGCCGGGGATGACGCTCGTCTCGCTGGAGAACGGCTCGACGAAGACGCCGGTCAAGTCGTACGCGGACCTCGAAGAAGCCGCGGCGGCCAGCGGGGGCGAACCGATCGCCGCGGAGTTTGTCGACACGAACGGCCGGACGACGCGCGTCGAGCTGGACCCGATGGCGGAGATGCAGACGGCGATCTTCGATGTCGACGAGGGCGCGCAGGCCCAGGTGCCGCACCTCTTGGGCCTGGTGCCGGCGCTGACGATCGAGTCGCCCGTGCCCGATTCGGGCGCGGCCAAAGCGGGCGTCCAGCCCGGCGACGTCGTGGCCCGCGTCGGGGACATCCGCTGGCCCACCGCGGCCGAGTGCATCCAGGTCATCAGCTCACGCGCGGGCTCGACCGTCCGACTCGTCGTCGCCCGCGGCGGCGGCGGCGGCGACACGACCGCCTCGCTCGTCGACCTCGGCGAGGTGCGGGTCGGCGGCGACGGGCGCATCGGCATCGCGTTCGCGCAGGGCGGCTCGCCGGAGGCCTATCTCACGTCCTGGCCGCGCTGGAAGCCGGCGGAGACCAAGACGAGCGGCCAGAAGAAGAACCCCGAGCTCCCCTTCGACGCGCAGACCGCCGGCGTGATGTCGGGCAAGAGCCTGCCGATCCTGCCGGGCAGCCGCGTGATCGGCGTCTCGGGTGCGCACAACGGAGGACCGGCGACGCCCGTGCGCACGATGACGGAGCTGCGCACCGCGCTCCGCGAGCACCTGACCGAACAGGGCGGCACGGTGGTGCTGACGGTCGAGCTGCCGCCGATGAAGAGCGTCGGGGGCGAAGGGGCGGGGCTGGGCGGGTTGGAAAGGCCGCTGGTCGAGCGCATCGAATGGACGGTGCCCCCGGCGGACGCGGAGGCGCTGTTTGCGCTCTCGTGGCAGCCGCCGATCGGGATGGACGTCTTCGAGTCGGAGAAGTTCCTGGACCGCGCGTCGAACCCGGTGGCCGCGGTGGGCAAGGGGCTGCACGAGACCAAACGGGTGATGCTGACGACCTACGTGACGTTCGCGCGCCTGTGGCAGGGGAGCGTGCAGGTCAAGCACCTGCGCGGGCCGGTGGGGATCGCGCACACGGGTGCGGTCTTTGCGGAGAAGGGGGCGATCTGGCTGCTGTTTTTCATGGCGCTGGTGAGCATCAACCTGGCGGTGATCAACTTCCTGCCGATCCCGATCGCCGATGGCGGGCACATGGTGTTCCTGATCTATGAGCAGCTCACGGGCAAGCCGCCGTCGGTGGCGGTAATGAACATCGCCGCGGTGGCCGGGCTGATCCTGCTGGGCGGGGTCTTCCTGATCGTGACGATCCAGGACATCGCGCGGCTGTTCGGGTGACGCGCGATTCGAGCGTTGCATCGCGTGATATCCTCCGCCGTGAAGGTGCTCGGGCTCATCCTGCTGCTGGCGGTCGGGCTGGTGCTGTACGTGCTGGCGCTGGTTCTCAAGACGGCGTGGATGCTCGCGCACCCGCCGCGGCGCTCGACGGCGTGGGCGCTGGCCAGGTCGCTGCCGAGCGATCCGGGCGAGCTGCCCGAGCCGCTGGAATGGTCGGAGTGGTCGTTTGCCAGCCGCGGCGTGACGCTGCCGGCGTGGGACATCGCCGGACGCGACCCGTCGGGGCCGGTGGTCGTGCTGACGCACGGCTGGGGCGATTCGCGGGTGGTGGGCCTGCCGCGGGCGGCGGGGCTGGCGGCACGCGCCTCGCGGCTGATCGCGTGGGAGATGCCGGGGCACGGCCAAGCGCCCGGTTCGTGCGCACTGGGCCTGCGCGAGCACGAGGACCTGCTCGCCCTGATCGACGCGATCGGACAAACGGACCGGCCGATCGTGCTGGCGGGGTTCTCGCTGGGCGCGGGCGTGTCGATCGAGGCCGCGGCGGTGATCTCAAGCACAGGCGGGACGCCTGTGCCACACAAAGACATGGTGCGTGTGGCCGGTGTGATCGCCGAGGCGCCGTATCGGTTTCCGATGACGCCGGCGCGGCGGGTGCTGATCAGCCGCGGGTACCCGCACACGGTCAACCTCCGGCCAGCGATGGGATTGGTCGGGCTCGTGCGCACGGGCACGCCCTTCACCGCGGCACGCTTCGACCGCGTGAAGCACGCGGCGAGGATCAACGTGCCGCTGCTGGTGCTGCACGGCGAAAACGACACGATCTCGCCGGTCGAGGACGGGCGGGCCATCGCGGCCGCGGCCCCCGATGGGCTCGGCAGGTTCGTCGAGATCGCCGAGGCCGGGCACGCGGACGTGTGGACGAACCCGCGGTCACGCGAAACGGCGCAGGAGGCGGTTCGCACGTTCCTGTTGTCTCGTGCGATGTAGACGTCTTGCGATTATTTTTGACACAGAGTTCACAGAGACACAGAGGGCACAGAGATAGAAAGAGCAAGTGCAAAGTGCCAAAGAGCAAATTCGAACAATAGTTGCCTTTCTCTGTGAACTCTGTGTGCTCTGTGCCTCTGTGGTAAAACTGGTCGTGCGGACACCCGACGCTTACTTCTTCGGCTCTTGCGGCTTCGTCGCCTGGGGGTAGACGATGAGGCGGTCGTGGACGGTGAGGATGAGGTCGGCGCGGCCGTCGCCGGTGGCGTCGACGATCTCGGCCGCACGCGGCTCGAACTCGCGCGACGAGCCGCCCGAGAAGAGGCGGGACTGGTAGACCTCGAACTCGGTCGCCATGTAGAGCCGGCGTGCCGCGGAGAAGGTGAAGATCGAGCAGACCTGCTCCTTGGCGTCGAGCACGACGGCGTCGAGGTAGCCGTCGCCGTTGAGGTCGCCCGCCTCCAGTTCGTGCTCGAAACGGTCCTCCGCGTCGGAGCGGTAGGCGGCGAACTCTTCGAGCGTCGAGCGCTGCCCGGCCAGGCGGACCTGGGCGAAGCCGTCGCCGCTGATGCACAGGATGCTCGCCGGGCCGGCGGCCTTGCCGGTCTCGCCGGTGAAGTGGCCGGCGAAGATCGCCCCGAGCGGGAAGCCGCGGAGCCGCAGCCGCTCGGTCACGCCCCACGAGCTGCCCCCCCCACCCCCCCCGCTGCCGCCGCCGCTTGTTCCGGCCTTGGCCTTGGGGGACATGAGCACGAGCCTGCCGTTGCCCTTGTCGGAGGCGACGATGAGCTGCTCGCCGGTGCCCGCGTCGGTCATCGTGGTGACGCCGGCGAACTTCGTGCCGACGTCGGGGACCGTCACCTGCTCGACGACGCGCCAGCCCGTGTCGGGGTCGTACGAGCAGGCGCGGACGAAGTTCTCGTCGGCGATGAGCAGGTCTTGCGAGCCGTTGCCGTCGAAATCGACGAGGGCGGTGTTATCCGGCCCGGCCGCCTGGACGAGGCCGAACTGCTTCATCTCCTCGTCGGTGAGGACCTCCCACGCCTTCTCCGGGTCGGGGTCGCCGGTGTTGCGGACCATGACCATCGGCTCCGACGGCGTGAAGAGGAGCAGGTCGGTGCGGCCGTCCTGGTCGGCGTCGGCGGCGAGCATGGACTGCGGCGGACGGCTGACGTTCTTGAGCGGGATCGTGATGACGCGCGTCTTCCCCGCCGCGTCGTCGCCGCCCTCGGTGTCGGGCAGGTGCAGCTCGAGCGTGTGGTCGCGGCGGTCCTTGAGCACGATCGCCAGGGCCCCGCCGCCGCCGCTCTCGCCGAGGTCGACAAAGCCGATCGCCACCGGCGAGGCGCCGCTAGTCTTGGTCGTGATCGGCGTCGGGAACGAGAGGCGGCCGGTGTCGCGGTCGAACTTGCAGACCCCGACGGCCTTCTCTTCTTCGGAGAGCACGAAGACTTCCGGCGTCGTGCCGGCCGTGCCGCCGGCGGGCGAGGCCTTGCCCCAGTAGCCGACGACGACGCTCTTGGGCTTCTTGAAAGCGCTGAAGGGCTCGCCCTTGCTGAGCCCGATGCCGGCGGCCTGTCGGTAGAAGACGAGCGTGTTGGCCTTGGCGTCGGTGGCGAGCAGGTCCTGCATGCCGTCGCCGTCGATATCCGCGACGGCGACCGAGCGGTCGCTGCTGGAGCCGTCGGAGAAGCCGGAGACCTCGGCCTGGACGTCGCGCTCGCCCCCGCCGCCGCCCTTGGCGAGGTCCGCGGGGTTGATGGACTCGGTGGAGAGGTCGTAGAAGACGATGCGGCGGGAGGCGCGTTCGATGACGCCGATCGAGGCCGCGGGGCGGTTGGGGAAGCGGATCGCCTCGGCCTCGGCGAGCTGGGGCATCTCGAAGCGCAGCTCGGAGGTGAGCATCCCGTTCTTGCCGGTGGAGCGCGGGTCCTGCTTCTGCAGCCACACGCGGACCGGGGCGGCGTCATCGGGCACCGCGCCCATCACGTCCTGCAGGCCGTCGCCGTTGTAGTCCTCGATAAAGAGGGCCACGAGCTTGCCGTCGGAGCCGAGGGGGACCGGGTCGCCGATGACGCCGCTCTTGGCGAAGGGGAAGACGTTCATCTTGCCGTCGGCGAGCGTGACGATCTCCGGCGCCGCGTCGCCCGAGACGTCGGCGATGTGGAAGCCGTCCTGATTGGCGGCCAGGTCGCTCACGCGGCGCTTGTACATCTGCTCGAACCCGCCGCGGGTCGCGCCCTTTTCGAGCTGGCGCATGATGACCAGCTCGGAGGGGTTGGAGCCGACGTAGAGGATGTCCTTCTTGCCGTCGCCGTCGACGTCGTAGACGCGCAGCGCCGTGACGCGGTGGGCGACGGAGACCTCGCGCCGGTCGTACCACGGGTTCGGCGGCAGCTCGTTGACCTTGTGCTGCTGCTCGGCGTCGGTGTCGCTGCGCTTCTCTTCACGCAGCTCGTGGATCTCGATGCGGCTCTTGCGGTTGTTGGCGACGATCAGGTCGGGGCGGCCGTCGCCGTTCATGTCGTCGACGACCATCGGGCCGCAGTCGTCGTCGACGACGACGATGCGGGACTCGTCGAAGCCGAAGTAGTGGGCCAGCTCGGCCTCCCCCTCGGCCTGGGGGTCGTCGGTTCCCAGGGCGGCGATCGCGGCGGTGGGCTTGAAGGCCACACCCCCGGCCATGACGAGGAGGAACGCGACGCCCGTGACCATGCCCGAAACCGATGAAACCGCTCGCTTGTGCACGCTGGACTCCTGCCGCCCCCGATGTCGTGAAGGATCAAGATGCTCCGTGGACAACCGGCCGGCACGCGGCCGGTATACCGAGTATGGGCTCTTCCGGCCCAACACCATACCGCCAAACGGCCGCGGCGTGGCAGCCGTCCCCCACTTTTCCCCATCTCAACCGCCTTCATGCTACACTCGCGACGGGCCAGAATGAACCACAGGCCGTGTGTCAACTTTTCTCAGGCAAGGATGATCCCATGCAGCGATGTTGGATGAATGTTGGAGCCGCGGCTCTTGCCGTGACGGCCGTCGGGCTCAGCCTGGGCGTGGCCCAGCCGGCGGCGGATCCGGGCACGGCCCCCGCGGCAACCGCGGACGCGAAGGCGGAACCGAAAACCGAACCGAAGGCCGAGCCCAAGGACGTGGCCGCCGACCCGTCGCTGAAGACCGACCGCATCACCCTGCGCGACCAGCGCACGATCGACGCGCCGATCATCAAAGAGACCGGCGAGGCCGTCTGGCTCGACCTGGGCTACAGCGTCGTCGAGGTGCCCAAGACCGAGATCGACACGATCCAGCGCAAAGCGGCCGACGACAAGCCGGTCGCGGAGGTGCACACGGGCGATCTGTTCCGCACGGCCGTCGACCTGCCGGAGCGCTCGCCGAAGGAGCTGGCGCGCCGCTTCGGCGGGGCGGTGATCAAGGTCTCGACGCCGAGCGGCCTGGGATCGGGGTTCATCATCGACCGCGAGGGGTACGCCATCACCAACGCGCACGTCATCCAGGGCGAGCGCAAGATCAAGTGCACCGTCTACGAGCAGGGCGAGCGGGACTTCCGCCTCAAGATCATCGACGACGTCGAGATCGTGGCCGTCAACCAGCACCTCGACCTGGCGCTGCTCAAGATGAAGAACACCGACGACCAGCCGTTCCCGACGATTTATCTCCAGGGCGTCGAGGATCTGAGCGCGGGGCAGACGGTCTTCGCGATCGGCACGCCGCTGGGATTGGAGCGGACGGTCTCGCAGGGCGTGGTCTCGACGACGCAGCGGAGCATTGAGGGGCTGACGTACATCCAGACGGACACGTCGATCAACCCGGGCAACTCGGGCGGGCCGCTGTTCAACCTCAAGGGCGAGGTCATCGGCGTCACCAACATGGGGATCCTCCGCGGGCAGGGGCTCAACTTCGCCATCCCCGCGCGGTACGTGCGGGACTTCATCCGCAACCGCGACGCCTTCGCCTTCGACCGCGAGAACCCCAACTCCGGCTACACCTATAACGAGGCGCCGACGCGGAGCGAGTTCGGCGTGCCGACGCTGCTCAACGACGACACCGCCACCGAGTAACCGGCCGCCGAGTAACCGGCCGCCTTGTGCCGTGCCGACGCCCGCCCGGCTTCACCCGAGGTAGAACGATGAACCGCTTCCTGACGACGCTCTGCGTGCTCCCGGCTCCATTGCTCTGCTCCACCGCGGCCCCGGCGGCCGAGGCGGTCGGGATCACCGACGTCGCGCCCCCCAACTCGTTCTTCGTCTTCAGCGTGCCGGACTGGTCGAAGGCCAGGGAGGCGTTCGACGCCTCGCCGCTGGGCGAGATCTGGCGCGAGCCGGAGGTGCGGACGTTCGTCGACAAGCTGATGGACGACGACGACGTGCAGGGCGAATGGAAAGAGATCGCCGACTGGCTCGAGGAGGCGGGGATCGAGCAGGACGAGCTGCACACGCCGACCGGGGCGGCCGGGGCGGCGATGTGGATGGACCACACGGCGTCCGACGAGCCCGTCGAGTTCGGCGTGCTCCTCGTCGCCGACTTCGGCGACCACGCCGAAGCGATGCGCGAGACCATCCGGCGGGCCCTCGACACGGCCGAACGCAAGGGCGACGCCGAGCTGGACGAGGACAACTACGGCGAGTCCACCATCATCACCCTCAGCCACTTCGCCGATCGCGCCGATGATGCCGACGACACCGACGAAGCGGAGACGAACGACGCGCCCTTCGGCGACGCGGCGGCGCACGCGGACAAGCCCACGTTCCGCAAGACCCTCGCGCGCTCGCTCGACGAGGTGCACCTGGCGTGGCTCGACGACACCCTGGTGGTGAGCAACCGTCAGCGGCAGGTCGAGAACGCCATCGACCACGCCGACGGACGGAAGATCGACAGCCTCGCCGGCGCATCGGTCTATCAGCGGAGCCGTTCGCAGCACGCCGAGGACGTGGACGCCTTCGCGGGCCTGTTTTTGAGCGCGGAGATCGAGGCGTACGGGCGCGACCTGCTCGAGCGCGGGTACGCCGGCATGGGCGGGGGCGCGGTCGGGCCGCTGGCGGCGATCCGCGCGCTGGGTCTGAGCAGCTTCGAGGGGGCCAGCGTCGGGCTGCACCTCTCGGGCGAGGCCGGCGGCGTGGAGAGCTCGCTGGGCGTGCTCATGCCGGAGAAGAGCGGCCTGGTCTCGCTGCTGGCGGGCGTCGAGGGGCCGTTCCAGCTCCCCTCGTTCATCCCCGCCGACGCCGCGAGCGTGACGAGCTTCCACTTCCAGTTCGACAAGGTCTTCCAGGTGGCGGGCGGCGTGATCGACACGCTCCCCGAGCAGGGGCGCGAGCAGGCCCACGCGGCGCTGCAGATGTTCGAGAACACGATGGGCCCGGCCCTCAAGTCGCTCGACCCGCACGTCTTCTCCGTCCGCATGATCGAACGCCCCCTCTCGGCCGAGAGCGACAAGAGCGTGCTGATCATCCGCACGTCCGATGCGCTGGCGTTCGTCAACGCGTTCGGCGGCTTTGCGCCGATGCTGCGGATGGAGGCCCGCGACTTCGCCGGCAACCCGATCTACGAGGACACGACCAGCGACGCCGCGGTGGGCGTCGGCTTCGGGCACGTCTTCATCGGCTCGCCGGTGCAGGTCGAGAACCTCATGCGCCGTGCCGGCCACCCCGACGAAGAGGGGCTGGGCTCCGACGAGGCGTTTACCGCCTCGGCCTCGCGCATCGCCGGCGACGCGGTCGTGCATTCCTGGTCGGACACCAGGAAGAGCATCGAGTACGCGATCTGGATGATGCACAACGCCGAGAAGATCGCCGTCGCCGGCATGGAGCAGGCCGCGGAGGAATGGGACTACGAGCTCGACGAGAGCGACCGGGCGATGATGACCGAGCACATCCCGGCGTGGTACGAGTCCGTCCCCTCGGCCGAGGTCTTCACGCGGCACCTGGGCGACAGCCTCTTTGTCCTCCGCTCCACGCCCGACGGCTTCCGCGGCAAGAGCATCACGCTGCCGGCGAAGTAGTTCCTTCCTCAACCATGAGCAAGAGAAATTCTAAGCGCCCGGGCTTTGGCCCGGGCGTGTTTCATGACCGTGTCGTTGCACGCATGGAAATTGTGTCTAATACCAACCGCATTTAGTTTTCGGGCAGCCAAGCGACTCTGCAGAGTGATTTG
>CAZZDW010000090.1:0-14281 GCA_964652945.1 uncultured Phycisphaeraceae bacterium | reverse complement strand
ACTCATCTTGACACCGATCGTCACCACGACAAGATGCGCTTCACGCACCGCTCACGGTAACTCGAGCTGTACGGAAGCCAATCCGGATTAGGTTTGGTCTTGTATCTCGATTCTAGCGGCTTGTTCGCCCATGAAGCCGTATCAAAGGGTCTCCTGCTGTTTCAGCAGAAGGAGCTTTTTCAGCGACTATCGCCGCGCACTTCGATGCGGAACGTCGTGTTCATGATCGGGTACGTGAGCCGGCAGCGGTACACGTCGAACGTGCGCCCGTACCAGCCGAGGTGTTCCAGCACACGGCGGACCATCTCGGGGTAGCGAGATACGCCTATCGCCGGCTGCATGTCCGTCATGGCGCCGAGATAGGTCGGGCTCACCTCGATGGGCATGATATCGTCGGGGTCGAACACGTCCGGGAGCGTTCCCATGTGCTCCATGTCGCCGTAAACGTGCGCGGTGACTTTGCGGGGATGATCGATGGCCGGCATGAGAATGTCGGCGTGCATGACAGCCGCGGGACGCAGGAACAAAAGCCTGTGGGCGTAACTCAGCCCGTCGCACGCGACCGCGTGCGTGAACAACTGATAATAGTTCACGGCCGACTGCCGCCCGATCCCGCTCAGCTTGATGTGCGCCCGCGGGTCATCGGCGTCGCGCGAACTCACGTTGATCGCGAGGTCAGGCGAGCAGAACTCGCGCAGCACCTCGTCATGCGCGACGATCGGCACGTGGATCCGTTCGCCTAAAAAAGGAGCCGGGTCGTCGGTGATCTGGTTGGTCTCCATTGTGAGCACCGGCCCCTTGCCGGGTCGCAGCATATGGAAGTCGACGAGGCCGCGGATCACCGCGTGGGTGGTGTCCTGGGCCGACCCCGGCTGAAGGATCACGCACGCGAGATTGACGTCGATCTCCTGCCCCCACACCAGCGAGTTCTGGCGGAAGAGACTCCGGCGGCATTTCTCGTCGATCAGGTTGGTGTTGTTCTCGCGGAGCGAGCCCACCATCATCCGCAGCGACTCGCGGCTGCCGGCGTGCTTGCGGAGAAGATCGTTGCACGTCGAGGTAGCCGCTCGCACCTCGGCGATCACCGGCTCCGGGACGCGTTTGCGCAGCGCGGCATCGATGAGCGTGTTCACCTGGCCGGCGGAGAGAAAATACTCGCTGATCTCCAGCGGGTCGTCGGCGTGCGCGATGCGGAACGTCCGCCACGCCAGCGAGGTGTCGACATCAAGCGTTTTGCGAAGGTCGACTGGGCGTCGGATGGACGAGCCTTCGGGGAGAGCCGCGATCAGTTCGGCGAGCGCTTTGGACGTCCGCCCGAAGACGGCCTCGGTGACTTTGCGGAGCTCATGACCCAGCGGCGGTGGTTTTCTGGAGCGCACTTCAGAGAGCATCGTAGGCACCAATCAAAACACAAATAACGATCTTGGTTGACCCTCAACGCACGAACTATACCTGTCAAAGCTCGGATTCACAAATTAATTTTCAGAACTAATTGTGAAAACCATGGACATTGAACGGCCTTGAAGTACATTGAACGGATACACGCCGAGTTCTTCGGGAAAAGCAGGGGAGGGGACGCCCGCGTTCTTAACGAAGGGAGAATCGCTATGACCTGGTTGTCTGGAGGATTGTGTTCGGCAATCACGCCGCTCGCGCTCGCATGCGGCGTAGCGATGACGCCGTTGGCCGCTTCCGCGCAGTGCAACTTCTACACCGCCGCGCCGGGGCCGAACAACTTTGTCGCCGGCACGACCGACCTCGGCGTGAACGGTGATGAAGTGATCGCGAATCTCGCTCTGCCGTTTCCCGTAACACTTTACGGCGTTTCGTACAACGACGTGAACGTCAGCAGCAACGGGTTCCTTGAGTTCGGCGGCACGAGGCAGGCGTTCGGGAGCGGATGCCTCCCGGACAGCCGGTTCTTCGTGCCGATGATCTTCGCCCACTGGGACGATCTCGACACCGGCAGCGGCGGCGTCTTCACCACGCTGAGCGGCTCGCCGGGCAGCCAGATGTTCGCGATCGAATGGCAGGGGACTTCGTACAGCTCGGGCGCCGGGCTCGTCTTCGAAGTGATCTTTTATGAGAACCAGACGTACTTCGACATCATCCAGAACTCGACCGACTCGGGCGACTTTGCGACTGTCGGCGTGCAGCAGGCGTTCAACGGCCCATCGACCGAGTACCTCTGCCATACGTCGGGGTTGACGGGCGGATTGGCCGTCCGCTTCTCCTGCGCTTCGTTCACAAACCCCGGCTCGTGCTGCACAGGGTCCGTCTGCACCATCGTCGAGCAGGGGACGTGCCCCGGCGGCTCCGACTTCACGCTCGGCGGCGTGTGCATGCCGAGCCCGTGCCCGCCTGCGCCGGCGAACGACACGTGCGCCGGCGCGGTCAATCTGAACGCCCAGACGCTGCCGTATCACCACACGCAAAGCTGGACGCTGGCGTCGGACGATCTCGTCGGCGACACGCTGTATGTTCAGGGCGTGTGGTTTACGTATACCGCCTCGCAGGCCGGGCGCCTTCACTACAGCGACGCGACCAACGCCCTTCTCGCCGACGCGCCGCTGCTGGTCGTGACCAGCGAGTGCGGCGGTGAGCAGTTTGCATCGCAGGCGTCGAGGTCGTTCAGGCCGACCGAGTCGCTGGTCCTGCAGCCGGGCGACACGGTGAACATCTGCGTGAACCGCGGCGTCAACGGCTCTTCGACGCTGACGGGCGCGTCGTACGACCTGACGTTCGACTTCACGCCGATCGCGGTCCCGTCGAACGACACATGCGCCGGCGCGTTCGACCTGAACAGCGTGACCCTGCCGTATACCGCAGCGGTGGACAACTATCTGGCGACGGCTGATAGCGTTGATCTCGGCGGACTGATGGGCACGCGCAACCACGGCGTGTGGTTCACCTACACGGCGGCCACGCGCGGCTATCTGAAGCTCGAAGAAGTGGGGCAGCAGAGCGTCCAGTGGGCGTTTGCCCCCGATTGCGGCACCACGCCGCTCTCCCTCGGCGGCGAACTGATCCCCCGGTACGCGCTCGTCGAAGCGGGCCAGGCGGTCAAGATCCTGGTTGACGGGCAGGACGGCTCGTCGGCGCTGCTGCGTCCGAGGTTCACCTTCACGCCGGTCTCGGCGGCGACGCCGGCGAACGACACGTGCGCGACGGCGGTGGATTTGAACGCGCTCACGCTCCCCTACCGGCCGCTGATCGACGTGGGTGCGGCCGGCGAGGACGATTCGAGCTGCCTGGGCGTGCATCACGGCGTGTGGTACACCTTTACGCCGCCGTGGTCGGGGTATCTGGCGATCAACGAATACGGGCCCCAGGCCGTGAAGTGGGCGGTCGGTTACGTGGACTGCTCGACGCCGACGTGCGTGAACGGCGGGGATCCGTCTTCGAGCGCGTTCCTCAGCATCAATCCGGGTGTCCGCGTGCCGGTGAACATCGGCGAGCCGGTCAACCTGCTGGTCGGCACAACGAGTACCTCGGCTCCGGCCAACCCGCTGCAACTGAACTTTGTCCCGACGCCGGACGACTGCGACCTGGACTTTGCGCAGCCCGTGCCCGTGCCGGGGAGCATCACCGCGGATATGACCTTCGCCCGCTCGACGCCGGGTGGCGTGCCCAGCTCCTGCGAGATGCCAGGTGCGCAGGATCTGTGGTATTCGGTCACCATTCCTTCAACCGGTTCGTACACCGTCCGGGCGACGCCGATCGAGCCGTGGTACGCGCGGCTCGAAGTCTCGCTCTATTCGGGCGGATGCCCGGACTTGGGCGGCGCACTCGTGGCGTGCTCCGCTCGGCAACCGCTCATCGGCGCCGTGAGCAACGCGGTGGTTTCCGTCCAGCAGACGCTTACGCCGGGAACGTACATCGTGCGGGTCGCGGTCTCGAGCGACACGTTCGACGCTTTGTTCACCAGGTTCACGCTGGAAGTGGGCGCCGCGTGCCCGGCCGATTTCAACGGCGTCAACGGCGTGACCGTCCAGGACATCTTCGACTTCCTCACCGCCTGGCTCGCGGGGAGCCCCTCGGCCGACTTCAACCACGTCAACGGCGTGACTGTTCAGGACATCTTCGATTTCCTCACCGCCTGGCTCGCCGGCTGCTGAGCCACTCCTCCTCATCCCCGGTGCGCCGTCTGACGGCGGCGTGCCGGCTTTCTGGTTCTGCGGCCGTCCGCCGCGCGTTCTGCAAGCGGGATTTATCCGAGAGGTCTGGACATGCGTATCTGCCGAGGTCATCGGGCGTTCACGCTCATCGAGCTGCTGGTGGTGATCGCCATCATCGCGCTGCTGATGAGTATCCTGCTGCCCGCGCTCGCCGGCGCACGACGAGCCGCGCGCATGGTCATCTGCCAGAGCAACATGCACCAGCTCGGCCTGGCCTTTCACTCATATTCCTCGGATTTCAAGGGGTACATCGCGACGTTCACCGGCCTGGTCGACAAGACGCGCGGCGGCAACACCGACTTCCCCAACATGCTCGATTTTCAGAAGCAGGCGCAGTGGATCGTGCAGACCTACGACAGCCGCTCGTCGTCGATCGGACTCTTCACGCCGGCCAACCCCTTCCCCGGCCCGGACGTCTTCGAGCAGCACAGCCATCTGGTGCTCGTCGAGTACATGGGCGGCACGCTCCCCATGCCGGCCTCGGTGTGCCCCGAAGACAAGCCGCGGCTGGGCTGGCGGCAGGATCCGCTCAACATGAAGAACGCGCCCAGCCAGCCGACCAAGCCGACCAACACGCAGAACCTGGATTGGTTCCCGTACAGCTCCAGCTACCAGCTCTTGCCGGCGGCGTGGGACAAGGACAGCTCCGGTGTGCAGCATAACGGGTACTACACGGTGCAGGGCACCTATCACGACTCATACAAGCTGTGGATCAAGAACCGCATCCGCAACCCGCGCAACACGACTGCCGACCTCGCATTCCCCGCAATGAAAGTGGCGATGGCCGACAGCCAGCAGCGCCACATAGGCAAGTCGGACGTGTATTACGCGTATCCGAACGCGAAGCAGCCCGTGCTGTTTTATGACAGCTCGGTGAGCGTGCGTCGAACCGGCGACGCGAACAAGGGATGGAGCCGGGACACCGGCGCGGACGCCAACGGCGTGCCCTCGGATGAGCCGCAGGAGTTCACCTATCGACCCGATCCGGGCTTTGAGTCGCCGGTGCCGCCGCGCGAGCGGGGTTCCGTGCTTGGGTATTACAAGTGGACCCGGCTGGGGCTCAAGGGCGTGGACTACGCGGGCGGTGAAATCTCGAATCATTAGATCGACACTCAGCAACGGAGTTAGGTCATGGTTATTGATCGGAAGCTTTGCCGGGCGTTTTCGTTGATCGAGCTGCTGGTGGTCATCTCCATCATCGCTCTGCTGATGTCGATCCTCTTGCCGGCGCTGGCTGCGGCCAGACGCACCGCCCGCATGGCCGTGTGCAGCGCTAACCTGCAGCAGTTCGGCCGTTCATATTCGACATACGCCAACGATTTCAAGGAGCTCATCGGGGCTCTGAACGGCGATATCAACGATCCCCTGGCGGTTGAGCAGCACACGGAGCACCCGGTGATCGCACGGCACGCACGGGCGGTCATCAACGCCTCCGACGAGCGGCGGCTCAAGCCGATCAAGACGTTCGCCGACGCCGGCGGCCTGTGCGTCGCCGAGCGGTATGAGCACTTGGCGCTCATCGGGTATGTTTCGCAGGACGCGGTGATGCCGGTCGCCGCGTGCCCGGAAGACCGGGCGATGCTTGAATGGCGGGCCCAGCCGTTTGCGACAACGTCGTGGCGGAACGCGCCGAAAAATATTGTCAACCGGACGAACATGGAATGGCTTCCGTATAGCTCGAGTTACCAGTTGACGCCGGCCGCTGCGGCGTACACGTTTTTTACGTGGGATGCCAGATCGTGGGCGGCGTACACCCAGGGCGCGGAACATAATCTTTATAATCTGTGGAAGGTGCGGTTCGGCCGCCGGCGGACCAACGAGGTCGCGTTTCCCTCCACCAAGGTCGCGATGATGGACACACAGCAGCGGCACGTGGATACGGACTTGTTTTACGCGTACCCGCAGGCCCGGCAACCGTTGCTGTTCTGGGACGGCTCGGTCTCGATGCGGAAGACGGCCGACGCGAATGAAGGGTGGCTGCCGCAGCTGCCGGAACAGAAAGGGGCGACGAAATATTTATACAGCCCCGATGCGGGGTTTGAATCGCCGCCGATCTCATCGGACGAGCGGATGATGACCGGGTATTACCGCTGGACACGCGGCGGCCTCCACGGCGTCGATTTCAGCGGCTCGGAAGCCGGCGGCACCATCGGCGAAGCGAGGCCCTACTACGGCAATTGAGTCGCGGGGATTGATCGTTCGCGCGGGATGATCTGGCCGGCCCGATTCACTTGACCTTACCCTCCTCGACCAGGACTCGAATCGGGACCATTTCCGGTGTAGAGCTCGAAAATCTGCCACAAATTGACCTGGGACACCGGAGTGGACCTCTGTGGTGGGGATTGCTACATTCCGGGCCGGTGCGTTGCGAACTGCTGCTGAAGCCTGGGCGAAGAGGAAGCTGGTTGAGCTTGAACATGCGCAAGAGGGGCTGAGCCTGCCCGTCCCGATAATCGAGGCCGCCAAGTGGCGGTTGGTTGATCATCTCGCGGACTCGAGCACCACATCAGCACACGTTTTGCCAAGGCTACCGTCGCTTGCTTGCGGCGAGTCTTCTGTCCTTTGCTCAGCTTCTTGAACAGCGCGTCGGCCTGCGGTTGTGCTGACGCATGATCCACGCCACCTCGGCGAGCAGTTTCCTCACCAGACTCGGCCTTTGTTTCGTCACTCGTCCCGAATAGTCGTACGTTCCCGACTGCCGCCGCCGGCACCAAGCCCGCGTATGCACGGACTGCCCGCGCGCTGCGGAAGCGGTGAGGATCGTCAATCCACGCAACGACCGTTTCGCTCAAGTACGGCCCGACACCGGGGATGCTCCGCAGGCGATCCGGACGAGTGTCCGCGGAGGCCAGTTCGTCCAGCGTCGCCTCGACCGCTCGAATCTGAGCCTAGAGCTGCGCGAGCAATGTAAGTTCTGTCTGCAACTGTCCACGCCAGAGCTCGTCGGCGTCGCAGCCTGCACCTCTCTCGCCATCTCGTGGAGCTCGGCAAGGATTTCGATGACCAGCCGCGTTGGTGCGAGCTCGACCAGCAGGTCGTGGATCTCCTGCGGCCGCGTCTCGATCGTGCGGAACTCGATGTCCTGCTCGCCGCGGTACAGGCACGCCACGCTCTTGAACTTGCCCAGGTCGATCGCCAGGATGTTCATCGTCGGATCTCTATGTTCGCCGTCGCCGCGACGATCATGGGATTACACGCCCGTGACGCCGCCAGCATTTCCCGGCTTACATAGTTTTCTGGCCCCAAGACACTCGCCTGTGGCCTCGGACTACCGTTCGAATGCCGGACATCATGCATGATGGTAGGGGAGCCCGCCGATGACAGATCTCTTTAAGATGATGGTCAACTTGGCCGGGTCGAGCGAGCCCGAGCTCCGCCGGCAGATCAAATACCTCAAAGCCGGGAACGAGATCCTTCGCAGTAAGATCAACGGCCCGGTTCGGGTGACCAAGCTGGAACGGGCTCGGCTCGTAAAGCTGGGCAAACGGTGCACACTCGCCGGCGGTGCGGGAGGTGCCCGCACTGCATCGGCGTGTGCGCGTGCATCTGCTACCGAGTTACGCGCCCGAGTTCAATCCGGTCGAGCCGATGTGGGCCAAAGCCAAGGCCGGCAAGCTCCGCGGCGTCGCCGCCGACGACGAGATCGATCTCCACCTCGACACCCACCACCTTCTGAGCCAGATCGGCTGGCAACAAGCCCTTCTCAGATCATTCTTCCACGCCACCCCGCTCCGAATCCCAGGAATCTCTCCATAAGTCACATACTTCCGCAGCGCTCAGTATTTTTCTGATCAATCACTCGGATCGATTTTTCGACCCCGACGATCATTCGTCTACAACCTTCGCTCGCCCGCTACTCCTGAATTTTTCCCCTGATTCAGGCGAGTGAATTTGGTTAACATAGCTGGTTCAAGAGCGCGGCGTTAGCCCTTCTCCTGGCTGCATCGATTGTTTTACCCGCTTGTCTTGGAAAACTCGATCTTCGCGAGTGAGTACAGCACCGGGTACTCGATCCTGAGGCGGAAGACCCGGTACCGGTCCGCGTCTTCCCATCCAACCCGCTCCATCGCGTAACGCACCATCTCGGGGTATCGCGGCACGTCCGGCGTGTCCAAGGCCTCAATGCCGCGGCCGATCTCCACCACAGACTCCTGGATCGGGAGCAAGTCGTCTTCTCGGAACTGGTAAGACGACGGATTGCCGGGCGTGGCCGCGGTGCCGTACATCCCGACACGGGGCGGGCCACCCTGCCACGCCTCTTCGTGCACGAGCAGGTCATGGTACAGCACCTCGGAAGGCGCATTTACCAGTATGAACCATCGCGGGCCCGTCGGCGTGCCAACGCCGGAAGGCGCATAGCCATAAACGAGGGAGCCGAGAAAGTATGTCAGCGCGGCGGTGTTGCCGAAACCCCGGCTCATCAGTTCCGCCTGCGTCCATTCTTCCGCATCGACATGAGTCCGGAACTCCGGCAGGGGTGTCGAACAAAAAGGCCGCAACAGTCCTACGCCGTCGGATGCCAGCGTGCCCTGTTCTACCGCAACTCGCCGCGGCACCGGGGCGGTCGCTGCGGGGTTGCCGCGCGAAATCAGCTTGTTGCGATAACCGACGCGCAGCGTTTTGCCCTTGCGGAGCTGACGGAGTCCGATGCGGCCGCTGATTTTCACCGCGTCGAGCCCGCCGGACACTTCTGAGCTCGGACGGATGATCTCGCAGGCCATGTCCGTGCGAGCCTGCACCCCCCAGAGGTGGCCGTTGATACGGAAGGCGGCGCGCTTGCTGGCCAGATCGATGTTCTCCGCTCCCTCGCCCGCGAGGTCGGCGATCATCGAGTCGAACGATCCTCGGTCCCCGGCGTGGCGCTCGACCATCGCCTCAAACCGCTCGAACGCGGCCCGTGCCCGCTGAACGATCTCGTCGTTCATGCCCTTGGCGGAAGCCGCCTTGAGCACCTTGGCCATCGGTGCGGGCCCCGGCACGTACGTGCCCGCGGCGAGGGGCTCGGCCGAGGTCGCGACTTTGTGGATCGCCCAGGCGAGCTTGGAATCGATGTGCAGGGCTCGCTGCACTTCGGTGCCGCGCCGGGGGGAGCCGGGCAGGGCTCGGATCAGGGCGCTGAGCGCGATGCGCAGCTCGCCGAGCGCCGCCGCGGCCTCCGTGGCGAATGCGGTCCCGTTTTCCGCGGGCAGCGGCGCTGATGATGTGCGAGGGGTCTTGGTCTGCTCCATGCGGCGAGACAATATAGACATAGGCAATCACCCCTTGAAACGGTCAAACGTGTGCTCGGCTTCAAGTAAAGATATCGCATGGAACAGAAATCGCCAAATATTTCGCTACGAAAAAAGTTGCAGCGAAGAAATGCTGATGTAGACTCGCAAGAGAAGTCGGGTATAGCCATCTTGGAGCTCTCCAGGCGCGCGAGTTTTGGTATGGTTTTTGTAAGTAATCTACTCAGCATTTCATCAGGCCCTTTGGGGGCATGCGACACATATCTGCGTCCCAGTTCGAAAGGAGCGCATCGTGAGTAGGGTCGTTCGGTCGTCAGCTCGGGCAGTCCTTGCCAGGCAAGGGGGGCGGTTCAGCCCGGACAGGGAGGCGCGGACGGGTCGGGTGGGGGGCGCTGCCTGGCGTGCGTTCACGCTGATCGAGTTGCTCGTGGTCATCGCGATCATCGCGCTGCTGATCGCGATCCTGCTGCCGGCCCTCGGCGGAGCCCGGCAGGCGGCCAGGCAAGCCGTGTGCATGAGCAACCAGCGCCAGCTCGCCATCGCGTACGCCACGTACGCCCGGGACAATAAAGAACGCATCGCCGCGTTTATTGCGAGGCCGGAGCTGAGCACATTCTGGGATGAAGGCACGGGTCCGTATCGCCAGACGTTGCTCCAGGCTCTCGAGCAGGTCAAGTGGGTGGACCCTGATGCAAAGGATCTGCCTCCCTTTAACGGCGGCACAGACAGCGTCGGCAAGCTGACCAACGACCACGCGGTGCAGGACCTCAACCATCTGGTTTTGATCACGTATCTGGGAGCCAAGTTCCCGCTTGGCGGGACAGTCTGTCCGGAAGATTCGGCCCGCCTTCTGTGGCAGAAATATCCGCACGATATCGGGGCGTCCGGCCTCTTGCCGTCGACATACACCAACACCGAGAAGCTGTGGATGCCGTTCAGCTCCAGCTACCAGCTCATGCCGGCGGGGTTCTTATCCAACCGAGCGCCGTTCGGTTTTTCAGAGAATGCGTTTCAACAGGGCTCGGAGCACAGCAGGTACTTCTACACGATCGAGGGGTGCGCTCCGCACGATCAGGACCTCTTTGGCAATCGACGGATGGACGACGTCGCGTACCCGAGCCAGAAGGTCGCCGTCGCCGACTCGCAGCAGCGGCACCGCAAAGCGCCCCTCTTTTTCGCGTACAAAGAAGCGCAGCAGCCGCTGATGTTCTTTGACGGCTCGGTGAGCATCCGCAAGACCGCCGACAGCAATCCCGGCTGGAAGCGGATCAATCCCGACAAGGACACGCCGCAGAAGCTCACCTACGTGCCGGACCCGGCGTTCGAGTCGCCGGTCCCCGCCGAGGGGAAGAAGACCGAAGCGAGCTATTACAAATGGACCCGCGAAGGCCTTGCCGGGTTTGACTATGGCGGGGCGTCGACCGTCCAGTAATGCGTTTTCCCCGTCGCTCGCTTTGCGAGCGCACGCTCGCGGTTTCCGTTCGATCGTCGCTGTCCGCGATCCGCGGCACGGTGGTGGGGGGCATCCCGTCACCCAAAGGAGGATCTCATGTCCATGGTCGTATGTTCGCATCGAAAAACTCGAATGTTGGCTCTGGGAACGGCCGCGTTCTCGCTCACGGTGCTCGCCGGCAGTGCGCTCGGGCAGACCGTGAACGAGACCGAGCCGAACGAGAGCAAGGCGACGGCCACGCCGGTCGTGCTCACAACCGCGGGGGACGGGACCCTCGGGACCATCAACGGCGTCTCCACCGGTTCGTCGACATCCACCACCGGGACCGCCACGGCGGACTATTTCAAGATCACCGTGCCCGCGGCGGCGCCGGGCATCTACCGCTACGAGTTGCAGTTCCCGAACGTGTACGCCTACACCACGTCGATCCGCGGCTTGGCGGTCTCTTCAGGGGCGGTCCAACCGGGAACCGACGCCGAGGTGCAGATGGGCGTGCCCGAGGGGTACGCGGTGCCGTCCTCCTTTGAGTTGGACACGGTCTTCTACGCGTTCGGTTCGCCGGCTCAGGTCTATTACCGTGTCACCGGCGACAGTTCGAGCACGAGCCCCTACCAGGTCAGTGTGGTCCGGTCCACGGTGACGCCGACCGTCGTGCCGCAGACGTTCAGCGCCGGCCCGATCACCATCAGCACGCAGGCGACCGAGCAAGACCCGCTCACACCTCAGCACACGGCCTTCGTTGTGCTGGACTCGAACTTCGCGCCGGTGCCGACGTTCCAGAACGATGATGCGACCACGGCCGGGGGCGCGCCCTCCGCATCGGATCAGTCCTATTGCACACGGACGCTGCCGGCGGGCACTTATTATGTGGCGGTGGGAAGCGGCGATTACGGCGGCAACGCGCGTGTCACGGCGGACCAGCCGGCGCCGAGCGACGACGGCAACCAGGACAAGCCGGTGCTGGATTTTCCCGGCGTCTTGGCCGGAGAATACGAGGTCATGACGCCTCCCAAGCCGGCGAACGTGCTGATCGCGGACGGGTGCCAGACCGTCTCGGTGTTCGCGGCATCGCCGGACACGGCCGGGTTGACGTTCATCCGGTTCACCGTGGGAACGCCCAGTACCCCCTGCGTGGCGCTCAGCACGTCGCCGTCGCCCACGATGGGCATGCCGGCGACGTTCTACGCCACCGTGACGCCGGGCAGCCCCCCGAATAACGTGATCACCAGCGTGATCGCGGATCTCAGCGCGTTCGGCGGCAGCGCAGCCCAGGTGATGTACAACGACGGCGTCACCGGCGGCGACGCCGCGATCGACAATATCTGGACGGCGCAGATGACGCTGAGCGACACGGCCGGGAGTTTTCCCTTGAGCGTCACGGCGACGGACGCCGGCGCACGCCAAGTGACCAACGTCACGTACGTCTCTGTCGCGCTGGCGCCTCCCTCCAACGACCTGTGTTCAAACGCCCTCGTCCTGTCCGGGTTGTCCGAAACACCTACGTCGTTCCTTGTTGACATCAACCTGGCCACGAACGACGGCGTGACGTTGCCCTGTCGGCCGACCACCTACAACGGCATCTGGTACTCCTACACGCCGCCCGCCTCGTGTCTGCTCTCGTTCAATGGAGCGCCCTATATGGCGGTCTTCGAAGCCACGCCGGGTTGCGGCAGCCTCGGCGCACCGCTGATTTGCGATGTCAACCGGGCCGAAAAGACGCACCTTTCTCTGACGGGCGGGACGCCGTATCTCATCTACATGGGCCGAAGCTCGGCCAGCTCAGATCCGAACGACGCGTACGCCCCCGAGTTTTCCATTTCGTTCCCCGCGACGCCGTCCAACGATGTGTGCGACGCGGCGATCGAAGTCGACCTTGATGACCTGCCCTTCACCGACACCGTGCAGATCGGCGGAGCCAACGGCGATTCCGAAATAAGCGCATGCGTCACCGACGGTTCCACCAGCACGACCAACAGCATCTGGTACCGCGTGATGAACGGCGAGTCATATTGCCGGCCGCAGATCACGTTCTCCGGGGACGCCTCCGTGCGACCTTTCGTGAGCGGGACGTACTACACCGGCCCGTGCTCGGCGCTCCAGGAAGTGCACTGCCCCGTCGGTGACAATATCTTCGTCATGGCCCCGAATACGGAGTATTACATCCACTTGTTTACGACAAGGAACCCCGGCCCCGGCGCCATCACCGTGGGGTTCATAGCGTGCAACCCGGTCACGCACCTCCCACCGGCGAACGATCACTGCGACCAGGCGATCGTCATCCCCGACGGGAGCGCGTATACGGACTCGCAGTTTGTTGCGTCGGCGGACCGCGACTACATCGAGATCGATTGCGGCTCGTCCCGTCCTCGTCTTTATCAGGATAGCTCGATCTGGTATGAGTACACGCCGAGCCAGCCGGTGCGTGCGCTCATCAACGAGACCTCTACCACGACCAACAGCGCCTTCGCGGTCTTCTCCGGATCGTGCGGCAACCTGTCGCTCATCACGTGCGAAACCGGCAACGACATCGACAGCGACAACGCCGTCGATCTGGAACCCTGCGTGACGTACTCCATCTGCATGTTCGTAGAGCAGATAGGCCATCAGACGAGCCTCGAGCGGACGATCAATATCTCGCTCTCCACGACGCTGAACGGGGCGTGCCAGATCGGAGAAAACTGCACCTACGTCGCCAGCGCGGCGGAGTGTGGGGGCACGTTCATGGGCGCCGGCTCGCTCTGCGGCGGAAATGTCTGCTGCCCGGCCGACTTCAACGGCGTCAACGGCGTGACGGTTCAGGATATCTTCGACTTCCTGACCGCGTGGCTCGCCGGTTCTTCATCTGCCAATTTCAATGGCGTGAACGGTGTCACCGTCCAAGACATCTTCGATTTCCTCACCGCCTGGCTCGCTGGTTGCTGAACATTCTTCTGCTTCTTCCTTTCTATAGAGTCATCTTCCTCATGAAAGACCGCCGCTTCCTCGACGCCATCGTCGAACGAGGCGGCGGTACCTTTTTACATAACATAATATTTCTACGCTTTGGTGTGATCGGTACGTGACGCGCATCTTGCCGGGGTGGGGATGTGGTTCAAGATGAGTGGATGGTCAAGAAGGCGTTATCGGAGGCGGCGTGGGAACGCATGCTGCAAGAGCAGGCGTCCAGCGGGCTGACGGTGCGGGAGTTCTGCCAGCGGCGGTCGGTCGCGGCGTCGACACTGTTCGCATGGAAGCGGAACCTGGCCGCGGCCGACTATCAATTGCCCACAACTCTGGCGTTGTTGCGAGCGGGGCGCTATCTTGACTCGGGCCGATGAGACGTGACACATTCTCCTGCTATGCCCCTCCGTGCCGATGAAGCGATGAATTATTGATCTCTGCGCTGTGAAAGGAATGAGTGCCGGCATGCCGATGAATGGTGG
>CAZZDW010000089.1:0-14434 GCA_964652945.1 uncultured Phycisphaeraceae bacterium | reverse complement strand
AGCGGGCGCAGCTCGCCGGGGGGGATATGAAGTGGGGCGCGGGGGGGGAGGTCAAGCACGTGCTCTTCCGCTCCGTGCCGGCCGGGTTTTCCAGCCCGTACCCGTCGTTTTCCCAAGGGATTCCACGGGGTGTTGCGCTCAAACGCGACGCGCAGGGACGGCTCGTCGACGCGCGTGGGAACGTCCTTGATGAGGACGCCGAGTGGGGGGAGGGGGGGCTGGGCGCGGTCGCCGAGGCGATGGGGGGCAGCACGCTCTTGCCGGCGCACGAGTCGGCCGCGAAAGGCGGGGCCGGCCTCGCCTACGAGGGCGACATGATCGCCAACGCCGAGCGGTACGCCCGGCTGGTCGTCGCGCTCGGGCGCGGCGAGAAGTTCGACGTGGTCCATGCGCACGACTGGATGACCTTCCCCGCGGGGCTGGCGCTCTCGCGCGTCAGCGGCAGGCCGCTGGTGGTGCATGTCCATTCGACCGAGTTCGACCGGGCCGGCGAGCACGTCAACCAGGCGGTCTACGACATCGAACGCCGCGGCATGCACGGGGCGATGCGGGTGATCGCGGTCTCCGAGCTGACCCGCTCGATCTGCGCGAGCCGGTATGGCGTCGACGCGGGGAAGATCGACGTGGTGTACAACGGCATCGAGTCCGAGGCGGCCCAGCCGAAGGAGGGCGCGCGGATCGAGAAGAAGGACAAGATCGTGCTCTTCCTGGGGCGGATCACGATGCAGAAGGGGCCGGAGTATTTCATCCGCGCCGCCAAGCGCGTGCTGGAGAAGGTGCCGGAGGCGAAGTTCGTGGTGGCGGGCTCGGGGGACATGGCGGTGCGGATGATCGAGGAGGCCGCGTGGCTGGGGATCGGGCACCGCGTGCTGTTCACGGGTTTCCTCCGCGGGGCGCAGGTCGACCGGATCTACCGCATGGCCGACTGCTACGTCATGCCGAGCGTGTCGGAGCCGTTCGGCATCGCGCCGCTGGA
Source organism: uncultured Phycisphaeraceae bacterium (assembly GCA_964652945.1). Taxonomy (GTDB): domain Bacteria; phylum Planctomycetota; class Phycisphaerae; order Phycisphaerales; family UBA1924; genus CAZZDW01. The sequence goes on along the minus strand of CAZZDW010000089.1, from coordinate 13,458 downwards.
GGCGATGCGCAACGACGTGCCGGTGATCATCTCGCGGCAGTCGGGCGTCTCGGAAGTGCTCACGCACGCGCTCAAGGTGGACTTCTGGGACATCGACGAGATGGCCAACAAGATCGTCGCCGTCCTGCGGCACCCGCCGCTGGGCGCGACGCTGCGGGAGCACGGGGCCTTCGAGCTCCGCCGCCTGACCTGGGACGGTGCGGCGGAAAAATGCGTGCAGACGTACGAGAAGGCAAGGGCGGGGTTGCAGGAACTGATGGGCGTGTGAGTGCGTCGGGCTGGGTTGCTCGGAACAACGAGCCGGAAGCGCGAGCGGGGGCGGGCGCACAACGTCTCAAGCTCGAACCTGACACCTCTCCGATAGGCCCTCGCTGGCGCGTCGGACTCGTCCGCAGGCGTGTTTACCTACACTCGTGCGTGCCCAACGACCCGCTCGAACTACCCTCGCCGCTCGTTCCCCCTCAAGGCTTTGTCGAGCGCGTCCGCGACCTGGGCGTCGAGTTTGAAGAGGGTGACGTCGAAAAACTCGGCGCGTTCCTCGCGCTCATGCTCGCGGCCAACGAACGCTTCAACCTGACGGCGATCAAAGACCCCGCCGAGGCGTGGACCAGGCACATCCTCGACGCGATGACGCTGGTGCCGCTCATCGCGGCGGTGGCCGAAGAAGGGGGGGGGCGCGGCGCGGATATCGAGGGCGTCGACATCGGCTCGGGCGGCGGCGTGCCGGCGCTGCCGCTGGCGATCGTCATGCCCGAGGCGGGTTTTACGCTCGTCGAGGCGACGGGGAAGAAGGCCGAGTTCCTCCGCGAGGCGGCGAGGTTGCTGGAGCTGAACAACGTCACCGTGGTGAACGATCGCGCCGAACGGCTCGGGCAGATCATCGAAAAGAAGCAGGCGAACACTGACGTCTGGTACCGGGACCGCTTCGACTTTGCGATCGCGCGGGCGGTGGGGCACCTGGCGATCGTCGCCGAGCTGTGCGTGCCGATGGTCCGCCCGCCGGAGGAGGAAGAAGGTGGAGGTGAAGGGGGTAGCGGCGGGGTGGTGTTTGCGGTGAAGGGGGCCAAGGCGCCGCAGGAGCTGGATGAGGCGAAGAAGGCGATGGGGATCTTGCGTGCCGAGCACGCGACGACGGTCGACACGCCGACGGGGAAGGTGGTGGTGCTGGAGAAGGTGGGGCCTACGCCGCGGACGTACCCGCGGAAGGACGGCGAGCCCAAGCGCGTGCCCCTCGGGTTGCCCAAGAACGACAAGCAGGAACGGGGCGAGTAGGGGTATCGAAAGTGTCTCAAATTGAGGCCCAGGGACATGTCCCTGGGCGTCTTTTTCAGTGTTTGCTGCGCGTGCGGCATGAAGCGCAAACGTGAGGAACGCCCACGCGTCAGCGTCACTACGCTTGGGGTGTGTACGAGGAGGACGTTCCCTTTGACGAGGTCTTTGAGGAGCCGCGGGCCGCGGCGGCTCCCGCGCCGCCCGTCTCGGTCACTCCGACGGCGGTGCTCGGCGCGGACGGCCCGATCTCGGCGCTGATGCAGGAGCGCGAGCTTGCCGCGGGGGAAAGGGGGAGCGGAGGGAAGGGGGGTTTTGAGGCGCGCCCCGAGCAGATCGAGATGGCCGAGGCGGTCGCGCGGGCGATGGCCGCGGGCGCAACGTCGACGCACGACGCCCCCGACCCTGCGCGGCACCTCTTCGTCGAGGCGGGCACGGGCGTGGGCAAGTCGTTCGCGTACCTGGTGCCGGCGATCATCCGCGCGGTCACCCGCGGCGAGCGCGTCGTCGTCGCCACCAACACCATCTCGCTGCAAGAACAGCTCGTCACCAAGGACATCCCGCTGTTGCAGGAGACCTTGGCGAACTGGGGGCTGCCGACGGCCGGCGAAGGCGGCGTGGCGCTCAAGCCTGTGCTGGTCAAGGGCCGCGGCAACTACCTCTCGGTGCGGCGGCTCAAGCTCGCCTCGTCGCGGCAGGTCGCGCTCTTCCCCGACGGGCCCGCGCGCCGCTCGCTGCACGTCATCGAAGACTGGGCCTATTCGACGGCCGACGGCACGCTCTCGACCATGCCGCCGGTCGAAAAGATGTCGATCTGGGACCGCGTGCAGTCCGACCCGCACAACTGCATGGGCAAGCGCTGCCCGACGCACGACGTCTGCTTCTACCAGAACGCGCGGAAGCAGATGGCCGAGGCGAACCTGCTCATCTGCAACCACGCGTTGTTTTTCTCCGATCTGGCGCTGCGGGCGAGCGAGAACGGCTTCCTGCCGGCGTATCGGCACGTGGTGCTCGACGAGGCGCACACGGTGGAGGACGCCGCCAGCGACCACTTCGGGCTGGCGCTCAGCGAGGGGCGCGTCTTCCATCTGCTCAGCGGCTTGTACAACCCGCGGACCAACAAGGGGTACCTGCCGCAGCTGCGGCTGCTGACGTCGGGGGATGAGCCGCTCGACGCGGCGCACAAGGCGGTGCTCAGCGCCGACGCCGCGGCGAGGGAGCTGTTCACGGACTTGGCTGAGTTATTGAACTCGGGGGATTTGAGCGGGGGGGGCAGGATCCCGCCGCCGCCGTACGAGCACATGATCGAGAATCGGCTGACGCCGGCGATGAAGGCGCTGGCGCTGCGGCTCAAGGGGATGCGCGACGACGCGGCCGAGATGGCCGATCGGTTTGAGCTGTTGTCGTACGCGGAGCGGGCCGAGTCGATCGCCGCCGAGGCCGAGGCGCTGCTCAACCAGACCGTGCCGGGGTGCGTCTACTGGGTCGAGCAAACTGGCGGCGGGAGTGATGATGACAGTGGTGGGCAGAATGCCCGTGTCAAAATCGCCTGTTCGCCGATCGAGGTCGGGCCGTTGTTGAAAGAGCACCTGTTCGACAAGCCCATCTCCGTCGTGCTCACCAGCGCGACGCTGGCGACCAAGGCGAAGAAGACGGCGAGCGCGAAGAAAACGCACGACGCCTCCAAGGTCTTCAAGGAAGACCCGATGCAGCACGTGATGCAGCGATTGGGATGCTCGCCCCCTGATCACGCGCCCGCCTCGCTCGTCCTCGGCAGCCCCTTCGATTACGCGAACCAGGTCGAGCTGTTTGTCGAGGCGGATCTGCCGTCGCCCGTGCCGGGGGGGAATGCCGGCGGCCGGCAAACCGCGCTGTGGAGCAGAGCCCGCAGTGAAGCCTCGATCCTCGGCGAGCGCATCCTTGAGCACCTCCACGAGACCGACGGCGGGGCGTTCGTCTTGTTCACGTCGTTCCAGATGTTGCGCAACGTCGCGGCCGCGCTCGACCCGCGGCTCACCAAGCTCGGCATGCCGATGCTCGTGCAGGGGCGCGACGGCCCGCGGCAGATGCTCCTCGAACGCTTCCGCCAGGACCCGCGCTCGGTGCTGCTCGGGGCGGCCTCCTTCTGGCAGGGCGTCGACGTGCGCGGCGACGGCCTGCGCAACGTCATCATCACCAAGCTGCCCTTCGAGCCGCCGGACCGCCCGCTCACGCAGGCGCGGCTGGAACGCATCCAGGCCCGCGGCGGCAGCCCCTTCATGGAAGACTCCCTGCCGCGGGCGATCATCCGGTTCAAGCAGGGCTTCGGGCGGCTCATCCGCTCGCACACCGACAAGGGCCGCGTCGTCGTGCTCGACCCGCGCGTCGTCACCGCACGCTACGGGCGGCTCTTCCTCGATGCGCTCCCCCCCGGCGTCAAGGTGCAGGTGAGGAAGTAGGGAGCAGGAAGCAGGCAGCAGGCAGCAGGAAGCACGACATGCTCAACGCGTGTTGAGTGAGCGAAGCCCAGGGACATGTCCCTGGGCCGTACTCGACAACTTCCCGAGCAGTCCCGATTCGCACTACCATGCGGGCACGCGATCGTCGGTCCCGCACAACTTCCCTCTTCGGAGTCCGCTGACATGGCAAAGAAGGTGACGTCTTCCCGCTCGTCCTCCCGTTCCGCGCTCCCCACCCCCCCCAAGGGCGTCGCGCTGGTCGGCCAGTCCGGCGGGCCGACGGCCGTCATCAACCAGTCGCTCGTCGGCGTCGTCGAGGGGTGCAGGGCGATCCCGGCCGTCACAAAGATCCTCGGCATGCGCAACGGCGTCAGCGGCCTGGTCAAGCAGGACGTCGTCGACCTCGGCAAGCTCTCCCCCTCGGCCCTCAACGCCATAGCTCGTTCTCCTTCGGCGGCCCTCGGCTCGTCGCGCGACAAGCCGGACGCCGAGTACTGCGCCCGCATCCTCGAGGCGTGCAAGGCGCTCAAGGCCCGCTACTACTTCTACATCGGCGGCAACGATTCCTCCGACACCTGCCGCATCGTCAGCGAGCTCGCCCAGCAGTCCGACTACGACATGCGCTGCTTCCACGTCCCCAAGACCGTCGACAACGACCTGATGGGCAACGACCACACGCCGGGTTTCCCGTCGGCTGCTCGGTATGTTGCCACGGCCTTCGCCGCCGACTCGCTCGACAACGCCTCGCTCCCCGGCGTGAAGATCAACGTCGTCATGGGACGGCACGCGGGCTTCCTCACCGCGGCGTCGGCGCTGGCGCGTGAGTGCGTCAAGGTTGGCAAAAACGGCAAGTACGTGCCGGGCCCGCACCTGATCTACGTGCCCGAGGTGGCGTTCGACACGCAGAAGTTTGTCGAGGACGTGCAGCGCGTCTACGACGAATACGGCCGGTGCCAGATCGCGGTGAGCGAGGGGATCCAGGACGCCGAGGGGGGCTCGATCGGCGCGACGCTCACGCCCTCGGGCGAGGTCGACCCGCACGGCAACGTGCAGCTCTCCGGCACGGGGGCGCTGGGCGACGCGCTCTCCGAGCTGGTCAAGAAGAACGTCAAGCGCGCCGACGGCAAGGCCGTGCGCGTCCGCGCCGATACGTTCGGCTACCTGCAGCGCTGCTGGCCCGACATGTCGCCGGTGGACGCCAAAGAAGCACGGCAGGCGGGCAAGTTCGCCGCCGCGCTCGCGAAGAAGGGCGAGCTCAACGGCTCGGTCGCGATCCGCCGCGCCAAGGGCAAGGCGTACAAGGCCGAGTACGCCCGCCAGGAGCTGACCGACGTCGCCGCCAAGACGCGGCACCTGCCCGAAGAGTTTTTGAAGGGCGCCAGCGACGTGAGCCCGGCGTTCATGGCGTACATCAGGCCGCTGGTCGGCAAGCTCCCCGAGCTGGCGGCGTTGTAAAACAAGGCCATTGGCCATTGGCCATTGGCCATTGGCCATTGGCCATTGGCGGAAGGCGGCAGAGGGGCATTGCGCGCAAAAATAACGGGCGGCTGTCGTAGCCGCCCGTGTGTCACACACCGATGCTCAAGCATCGGCGCCGGTTACTCGCCGCAGCAGCCGCCGCCGCAGTCGTCACCGCAGCCGCCGCCCGAACCCGAGCAGCAGGTGCAGTCTTCGCAGCCGCAGTCGGGGCAGCAGCAGCCGTCGACGCAGTCGCACGCGGCGCCGCAGCCGCAGCCACCCCCTCCGCAACACCCGTCGGCAACGGCGGGTGCGGCGGGCGCGAGCGACCACGAGGCCGCGGCGAGCATGAGCGCGGACATACCAGCAAAGAGCGTTGACATCATCAATCTCCTGAATACATGAGTGAAACAATCTGAACAAGATCGACACGGCGGCGTGACGAGCACGCCGTGTTGAGAGCCCGCACGCGCGTGATGCGCGCACGGGAAGACGGCACGGGCTCGGCGCGCAGGGACGCGCCGGCGGGGCCGTCTGTTCAGATCGTCCAGATATTCAGGAGCGCGCGGTGCCGCCCGGGCTCACGCGGCGGCGAGCCGTCGCGCATCGCCGAACGGATCGTCGAGCCCGCCAGCACATCGGGCGGCTCGTACACCGGTTTGGGCAGCGGGATGACGGCGATCGGCGCGGCGCCGGCCAAACCGATCAGCACCGCCGCCGGGGTCGCCCGCATCGGAAGCGTGCGGACGCTGCAGCACGCCGAGGGGCACTCCGGCTGCGCCGTAAGGACGGCGAGCACCGAAACCGGCCGTTGGTCGTGCCGATGATCGTGCGAGGGAGCCGCAGGAGACGGCATCGGCGACGGGGCCGCCTCGTTGCCCGCGCAGCAGGCGCAGGCGGCCTCGCCCTGCTCTTGTTCGCCGCAGCAGTCCATCTGTTTGGACGCCGTCTGTGGGCACTGGGGGGTGCACACCGACGCCATCCACCCCGGGAAGGACTGGCAGACCAGCGCGACGATGAGAACGATCACCCGGGCCACGTTGTTACTGTACCACTCGATCGGCGGGCGGATGCGGGATCGAGGCCCGATAGCCGCCTCGGCGGGAGGTTTGCGCGGCCTTTCTCTGCAGATCGGGGGGGGAAGCGGGCGGCCGGGGCGTTGGGGCGGCGTGCGCGGCTACTTCTTGCGGGTGTAGACGATCTGCCCTTCCTTGACTTCTTTTTCGCCCACGATGCGGTACATGGTGAAGGTGAACGAGTCGTCGCCGTTCCAGGCGTAGGTGTACTTGGCCGTCGCCTTGCCGCCGGTGAGCGGGTCGTCGAAGGTGTGGGTGAAGGTCATGGCTTTGCCGTCGGCCGAGGCGTCGCCGGTGGCGAGCATCATGCCGGTGGTCGACGAGTCGATCCAGAACGTCTCGAACTTCTTGGTGATGGTGTTGTACCCGAGGATGCTCGTGCCCAGGAGCGGCTTGTCCTGGTCGAGCCCCGTCCCCTCGAACGCCGAGCGGACGAACCGCCCGTCATAGATCGCCTCGCTGGTGAGCGTGCCCGTGCCGGTGAGCGGCTCGGCGTCGGGCATGATCCAGAACGTGCAGTCGGCCTTCCACGTGCCGACGAAGCGGGCGAGGGCCTCGTGGTTCTTGCCGGGGGCGTTCATCTGCTCCCAGATCTTCATCATCGCGTCGGTGTCGAGCCCACCCGCCCCGCCCGTCCCACCGGCCGGGTGTGCGGCGTCCGCGGGGCCGTTCGTCTTCTCCTGCACGTGCGTCCACGCGGCAAGGCCGACGACCGACGAGACCGTGACGACGCACACCATCAACCAGCGCAAGGACGTGTTCATATCCATCTCCGAAAAGGGAACCGCCGCATGATACCGGATTTTCTCAATAAGCTGTGGCAGAGGCGGCTCGCCTCCGATGCCTTTGGTGGCACCGATCTCCAGATCGGTGCGTGGGCAAGCCTGAACAGATACGCCCGCGCCCCGGTCTGGAGACCGGGGCCACCATAAAGCCACCTTGCTTACGGAGCTACCCGTTCGACGATCGAGAGGCCGAAGGACTCGAGCAGCGGGTAGTCGGCCGACGAGCCGGAGATGAGCCGGAGCCTGGCGAGCCCGAGGTTGCGGAGGATCTGCGAGCCGATGCCGTAGTCATGCCCGCCGGGTTCTTCGCCGCCGGTGCGAGCGATCGAGTGGGCGAGCACGGGTTCTTTGCCGCCGCCGACGACCGCGCTGCCGGAGGCGTGCGCCGTGGGGGCGAGCAGTTGCAGCCGCTCGCGCATCGGCAGCTCGCCGGTGAGCGCCGGGTCGCCGAAGCCGCAGTGCCGGAGGTAGACGATCGCCCCGCGGCCCTCCTGCTGGATCAGCTTCATCGACGCGCGCAGCGTGTCCCCCCCCCCTCCCCCACGCCCTCCGTGCGCGTCGCACGGCAGCTCCGCGAAGACATCGGCGAGCAGGTCCCGCCGGTGCACGCGCACGAGCGTCGGTTCGTGCTGCTCGATCGCGCTCTGCGTACCCGCTGCATAAGCACCGACGCCGCCGCACGTCAGCGCGACATGCGGCAGGGGATCGACCAGCGACCTGAAGGCGTACATCGTGAACTCGCCGAAGGCCGTCCGCATCGGCACGCCCTCCATCGGCGCGATGCGCGTCACCAGCGACTCGCGCGCCAGGCGGTGCTCGATGATCTGGTTGACCGAGCAGATCTTCAGGTTGTGCTGTTTGGCGAGCGTGACCAGGTCGGGCAGGCGGGCCATCTCGCCGTCGTCTCGCATGATCTCGATGATGACGGCGGCCGGGTTCCCCTCGCTGTTCACCAGCCCGGCGAGGCGGCACAGGTCGAGCGACCCCTCGGTCTGCCCCGTGCGCACGAGCACGCCCCCGTCGCGGGCGCGCAAGGGGTTGATGTGCCCCGGGCGGACGAAATCGTCCGGCTTGGTCTTCGGGTCCGCGGCCATCTGGATGCACCGGGCGCGTTCGCGCGCCGAGACGCCGGTGGTGAAGCCGTGCTTGGGGTGCCCGTCGATCGAGATCGTGAAGGCCGTGCCGCGTGCGGAGGTGTTGACCCCTCCCTGCGGGTGCAGCGCCAGTCGATCGCAGTCGTGTTCGGTGAGGGAGAGGCAGAGGTAGCCGCGGGCGACGGAGAGGAGGAAGGTGATCGCCTCCGGCGTGACGAACTGGGCCGGCAGGACCAGGTCCCCCTCGTTCTCGCGCGACTCGTCGTCGGTCAGGATGACCATCTTGCCGGCCCGCAGGTCGTCGAGCACCTCGGGGATCGGCGAGAAGGGGGACGAGGCATCGGCAGAACGCATGTCGGCGGCCATAGCCCGATGATAGGGAACGCAAGCCGTCGGCCCGTTTTCCGTATACTCGCTCGGCATGTTCTTCCTGGCCCTGCCCATCTCGGCCCTGATCGTCCTCGTCTATCTCGCGCACGAGGCGTGGGAGAACTACACCGAAGAGCGGCGGGTGGCCTTCTGGCTGGACCTGCTGTTCATGCTGCCGTGCGCGGTGATCCTGGCGCTGTACATCCCCGGCGTGTTCAGCGCCGTCCTGCACTGGCTGGCGTGATTGGTAGCTCGGCTCTCCGAGCCGAGCATGGGCGCACATCATGAGCATGCCGCGGGTGGGGGGCAGCGTGGACGTGTCCGTCGGCCATGTGCTCGGCTCGGAGAGCCGAGCTACCAGAGGGCGCTATCATTGCGACTCGGCCCAGACTGGGAGCGAGAGGGCGTAGCTCAGTTGGTAGAGCAGCGGACTTTTAATCCGCGGGTCCTGAGTTCGAGTCTCAGCGCCCTCATTTGAAAAGAGACTCAGCCCGCCGGGCCGCACCGCTCGGAGGGTCGTCGTGCTGCGCACGCCGCTTCGATGGAACTTCTTTGACGGGGACTTGCCCGTATGCACGTGATTCACGCGATCTGGTCGACCGCCGCCGAGCACGGCAGCGCCCTCCATCTCTGGGCCGAATCCCCCTCCTCCTCACCAACCGCGCCGAGCAGCGGCGACGGTGAGCAGGCCGCCGAACGCCCGCACCCCGGCGCGATTTCGGCCTCGGCGCTCCGCGCGCTGCTGGCCCCCCTCGTCGGCGAAGAGGTCGAGCTTACCGAAGTCGCCGCGGGCTTCACGCTCCGGCTCCCCTCGCTGCGCGGGCACGTCCTGCCCAGCCCGGTGCTCGCCCACGCCTCGGGCCACGGGGCCTTCGAAGAAGAAGACGACGCCCCCGAGGAAGTCCTCCGGCCCACCCTCGCGGCGGTCGCGTGCCCGTGCGTCCGCGTCGCGCCGGGCGACGTGCCCGCGGTTCTCGACGCCCTCGAAGACGCGGCGGGCGAAGAGGGCGCACCTCTGGTCCTGGGCGAGTCGGTGCGGTTTTATGCCGCGGGCTCGAGGCTCGTCCGCCAGTTGCTCGCGCAGCACCGCTTCGTCCCGATGATCCTGCAGGAGCCGGGCGGCACGCTCCGCGGCTCGTGGATGCCGTGGGAAGGCGACACCGCCACGATGGAGAAGCTCTCGCGCCTCATCGTCGCGATGCCGCCGTCCGCACGAGCCGCGGCGGATGCCTTCGAGCACCACGCCTTCGCGATCATTGATGATTTCGTCCGCCGCGTCGGCGACGCGCTCGCCCGCCGAGCCCTCACCGGCGACGGCATGGCCGACGTCATCGAGTCGCGCGTCCCCGCCGACGACGCCCACGTCGCCCTCCTCACCGGCCTGCTCCGCGACAACGACGAGATCCAGACCGGCGGCGAGCAACGCGGCGAGCTCGTCAAGGGCGTCCGCCGATGGATCGGCGGCCTCGAAGAACGCGGCGCGGGCTCCGACTGGCGGCTGCTCCTCCGCCTCAGCGAGCCCATCGACCTCGGCGACATGGTCCCCGCCATCGCCGACGCCGAACACACGGACGAAAGCACAGGCGGCGTGTTCGCGCCCGGCGACGACGTCCGCTGGACGCTCTCGCTGCATTTGCAGTCCCTCGAAAACACCACGGCGATCGTCGACGCCTCCGACATCTGGCTGCTGTCATCCGGTGCCGCGACCGTCGCCGGGATGCGCCTGGAGAGCCCGCAGGAAACGCTCCTCGCCGAGCTGGGCCGGGCCGCTCGCCTCTACAAACGGCTCGAAAAGACGCTCGAAGAGTCCGACCCGTCGCAGGTCAGCCTCTCGACGAGCGAGGCGTACAAGTTCCTCCGCGAGGTCCGCCCGATCCTCATCGAGCAGGGGATCAACGTCGAGGCCCCGGCGTGGTGGGACTCGCCGACCGTTCGCCTCGGCGCACGCCTGCAGATCGAGAGCGAGGACGTCGATTTCAACAACTGGACGCCCGGTGCGGCCGGCGAGGGCGGGGCCGCCGCGGGCAGCCGCCTCGGCATGACCACCCTCGTCAACTACCGCTGGCAGATGGCCGTCGGGACCGCGGCTCTGACGCTGGAGCAGTTCGAGCGCCTCGCCGCGATGCACTCGCCGCTGGTGAGGCTCAACGGCCAGTGGGTCGAGATCCGCCCGGAGGACATCAAGTCGGCGATGCGCTTCGTCAAGGACAACCCCGGCGGCCGGATGGAACTCGGCCGGGCGCTGCGCCTGGCGTTCGCTTCCGAGGCCGAGGAGACCGGCGTGCCGGTCATCGGCATGGACGCGACCGGTTGGGTGGCCAAGGTGTTTACCGACGCCAAGACCAACGAGGCGATGCCGCTGCTCACGCCGCCGGAGCACTTCGTCGGCACGCTCCGCCCGTATCAGGTCAAGGGCCTGAGCTGGCTGGCGTTCCTCGACCGCATCGGCCTGGGCGCGTGCCTGGCCGACGACATGGGCCTGGGCAAGACGATCCAGCTCTTGGCGCTGCTCTCCTGGGAACGCGACGCGGCGAAGAACGCGGCGGGGGGCAGCGGCCAGAAACTTCCGCCGACGCTGCTGATCGTCCCCACCAGCGTCGCGCCCAACTGGGTGAACGAGACCAAGCGCTTCACGCCCAACCTCTCCGTCATGATCCACCACGGGCCCGAACGGCTCAGCGGCGAACGGCTCGCCGAGGCGTGCGCATCCAGCGACCTGGTGGTCACCACCTACGCGCTCGCCTACCGCGACCGCGACGACCTGGAGAAAATCGGCTGGGGCCGCGTCGTGCTCGACGAGGCGCAGAACATCAAGAACCCCGGCGCCAAGCAGACGCGCGCGATCCACAACATCCCCTCGCCGCGCCGCGTCGCGCTCACCGGCACGCCCGTGGAGAACCGTCTGGGCGAGCTGTGGTCGATCATGGACTTCCTCAACCCCGGCTACCTCGGCCCGGCCGGCGAGTTCCGCCGAAAGTTCGCCGTCCCGATCGAGCGCTACCACGACAAGCACCGCGGCCAGCAGCTCCGCGGCCTGGTCCAGCCCTTCGTCCTCCGCCGCCTCAAGAGTGACCCGGCCGTCATCACCGACCTGCCGGAGAAGGTCGAGAGCAAGGAGTACTGCTTCCTCACGCCCGAGCAGGCGAGCCTCTACCAGACGTGCGTCAACGACATGCTCAGCGCCGCCGAGAAGAGCGAGGGGATCCAGCGCCGCGGCGTCGTCCTCGCCGGGCTCATCAAGCTCAAGCAGATCTGCAACCACCCGGGGCAGTTCCTCAAGGAATGGGGCGCGGGCGAGGACTCCTTCGCCGGCTCGGGGGGAGGGCCGCCGACTGCATCCCGCTCCGGCAAGTGCCAGCGTCTCGTCGAGATGCTCGAAGAGGTGGTCGCCGCCGGTGACAAGGCGCTGGTCTTCACGCAGTTCCGCCAGATGGGGCATGCGCTGGCCGCGATGCTGCGGCACGCGCTCGACCGCGAGGTGCTGCTCCTCCACGGCGGCACGCCGCCCGCGCAGCGGCAGGCGCTCATCAACCGATTCCAGAAGGGCATCGCCCCCCCCGGCCCCGGCGGGCGCGTCAGCGAGCGCCCCGTCAGCGGCAGCGGTGGTGGTGGGCCGCCGATCTTCGTGCTGAGCCTCAAAGCGGGCGGCGTCGGTCTCAACCTCACCGCCGCCAGCCACGTCTTCCACTTCGACCGTTGGTGGAACCCGGCCGTCGAGTCGCAGGCGACCGACCGCGCCTTCCGCATCGGACAGACCCGCACCGTGCAGGTCCACAAGTTCGTCGTCTCCGGCACGCTCGAAGAACGCATCGACCAGATGATCGAGCAGAAGATGGCCCTGGCCGACGAGGTCATCGGGGCCGGCGAGCAGTGGCTCACCGAGCTCTCGACCGGCCAGCTCCGCGACATGCTCGTCCTCCGCGAGGGGGCGATCGACGATGCACGCGAACTCTTGGAGGTGGAGCGATGATGTCTTGAGTCTTGAGTCTTGGGTCTTGAGCCTGGGGCCTGGGGCTTGGGTCTGATCCTGAGTAAAACGCACGACGCGCCTTCATACGAGACGCGAGCGTCCCCCCCCAAGCGAGCGTGTTGTAGAACAGAGAACTCTTTCATCGAGCACACAGTTCATGTCCTCTGAGCCTTCCAACTCTCAGCCTCCGTCACCTTCGCCGACACCGCCGTTGTCACCCGCGCCGGGGACCTTCGGCGCGGGGTATCTGGGTACCGGTCCCCGTTTCGAGAAGCGTCCGCCCAAGCCGACGCTCAACCCCAAGCGCGTCATCGGCGGCATCCGCCTCGCCGATAAGGACAAGTTCGTCCTGCCCGAAGAGCGCGAGGCGATCGCCGCCGCCGAGGCCGAGGCGCAGGCCCGCATCAAGGCGGAGCTCGCCCAGCTCGAAGCCGCCGAGCCGCTCGACGACGACGACGCCGGACCCGCCGAACCCGCCCAGCCCCCCGCCCCCCCCGATGAAGTCGAGCCGGCCGCGTCCGACGGCGGATCGTCCGCATCCTCTTCCGAGCACCGCCCGCAGGGCAACGGCTGGATCGCGCAGCGCTGGGTGCGGCTGATCGAGCAGTTCGCCTCCCCGGCCGCGCTCGCCGAGGGGCTCGCCTACGCCCGCACCGGGCAGACGCGCACGCTCGAGATCAAGCCCGGCGCGATCCTCGCCCGCGTGCAGGGCCGCATGCCCACGGCCTATCAGGTCGCCATCCGCGTGCCGACCTTCGAGCACATGCACTGGGAGCAGGCGACCGCCGCGATGGTCGCCCAGGCGCGGTACGCCGCGTCGATCCTCTCCGGCCAGCTCCCGCCGAGCGTCGAGGACATCTTCGCGCCCCTCGGCCTTCGCCTCTTCCCCACCGAGCCGTCGGATATCGCCGTGAGCTGCACCTGCGCCGATTTCAAGGCCGGCGCTCCCGCGTCCTCATCCTCAGCGGAAGGCGGAGGGGGTGGAGGGGGTGGAGGGGG
>CAZZDW010000088.1:0-14686 GCA_964652945.1 uncultured Phycisphaeraceae bacterium | reverse complement strand
CCGCCCGCCCCCATACCCTATCGGCTCAAACCCACGTTTTGGGATAGCGTCTAAGGCACAGAAGGGATGACCACCGCGTTTGCGCAGTCGTCATTCGTCGGCGGTTGCGAAGCTTGAAACTCGAATGTGAGATCATACATCCCCGAGGTCGGCCCGATCTCAGCATCAGGAATTCCGGCGTTGACCAGCACCTTGATCGTCTGCCCCGCGCTGTCGAAGCCGTACACCGACGCTGTGCCATTGATAAAAACGTTGCTGAAGCTTGGATCAAGCTCGTGTCCAAAGATCACGCTCGGGGTGCCGCAGTCGTCCACAAGCGAAAAAAAAGTGCCAAGCCCGTTTGGCCCGATGTGCGGGATATCCGAGCACACGAGATACCCAGGCCCGGGCGAGGTGAACGTGTACCACACCCCATTGGCGAAATCGACGCTGACACCGAAATCCGGCAAGAAGATACTGTCGGCCGTGGCCGTCGTCCCGTCGACCATCACCGAGTAGGGATTGCTGATGGTGTTGAACGCGTTGTTGAGGTCGACGGCGTTGACGCACGTGTCATTCGCGGGCGGGCCGCCGGCGATCGCGTTCCCGCTCAGCGCCAACAACGCGGCGGCCGCGGTTGGGCAGGCGTCTTTAAGCAGATCCGCGCGAAAATACCCAAACAAAATGCTCATGTCGACTTCCTCCTCAAAGAGAAAAAGTTCGTCACCGATCAGAGCGATCGGCGCCCCCGCATGCAGCATACACGCAATCCAGCTAACGGCTAATTTGGTTCAAAAATTTGTCTTTTTTTTTAATCTTCTTCCAGCCATCGTGTATACTGTTCCAACAGCGTTCCGTAGAATGTCCACTTGGCAGTACGGCCAGGCCGCGTTGTTCCCCCGCCGGGGAGGTCTTCATGAGCCCCCATCCGCTTCCATCCCTACCCAGTCACCCCGTGCCGCTCGGGGCCGATCTCGATGTCGCCGAACACAACCACTTCATGTCCTTTGAGCAGACGGCCCTGTTCGTCCTGGGCAATCTGCAGCGCTCGCTCGCGAACCTGCTCGAGGCGGTTCCGACCGACATCCGGAAAGCGATCGACGTGGGGCGGGCGCTGGGCATCAACAGCCAGTTGGGATGGCAGATCCACCGCATCGCCACGGCGAAGAACCCCATGGCCGTGGGCATGCATGTCCCGGCCCGCGTCTCGATGAAAAAGCTGCTCACGGCGGCCGCCCGCCAGCACGTGCCCGGCGAGATCCTCGAGGCGGTGTCGGACGCCTTCGACAGCTTCGAGCGCTTTGTCGAAACCGACGCCGGGGATCGCCACGAGCTCGAGGCCATCCTCAACTCGTACCTGCCCGAGGAGCGGTACAAGCAAGAAATGGCCAACCGGGAAGATTCCTTCAAGGCCCTCAGCAAAGTCAAGGGCATTTCATACGACGTCGATCTCAGCGCTTCGTTCTATTACCCCTCCGACGACGGCGTGACGGTGGAACGGGTCAACCTCCTGGGCTGCCTCGGTGTGCGTCGCTCGCGGCCGGATGTCAGTATCTCGCTGTGCCTCGGCACCTTCGGCGGCGACACCATGCCGACCCTCACGCTCGACAACCAGCCCTGCAGCGAGCATCTCGGCGGCGTGCTCCGCCAGTTCTCGTCCTCTCCCTTCCCAACCGTCGAAGTTTCTCAGGTCCATGATTTGCGATACTACCGCATCATCGGGCAGGACGTGGGGCTCCGTTCTGCGGCCGACCTGGTCATCGCAGAGCGCCGCCTGCGGACGTTGCCCATGAAGTGGAAGTCGGGGCTGCCCTCGAGCTGCGGGCCGACCGCCACCATCTGTGATCCGTATCACTATTCCATCCAGGACGTCTTCGTCCATCGGGACGTCTACCCCGGCGTCATCCCGGACCTACAGGTCCACGACACGGTGTGCGGCGGCGAGGTCACTCCCTACGACGAACATCTGCGCGGTCATGATCTGATCAAATCGAGCGAGGTGATCCGCCCGCTGCCTTCCAAGATCAGCGGGGCCGCGATGCCGCAGGTGCCGCGATACCCCGAAATGCTGCAGTACGTGTACGACAAGATGAACTGGAATCCGGCGGAGTTCCGTGGGTACCGGCTGAGCGTCGAATATCCCATTTATGGCGCCCAATACCGGATGCGGTTCCGCCTGCCGGACTCCCCCCCTCCCGGGACGGTGCCTCTTTGGCCGACGCCGCCCGAATCGCCGTTCAAGAAGTTTCATTAGCACCAAAGAAAGAGAGGTTGCGACCTATCCAGCCGACTTGTGTTTATTACATGAAGAAACTGTATCGAAGAGTTTGAAAATGCGGTCATCCGGTGATATCCTTGAAAAGCCCGGTCTGTCGAGCAGGGATGTACGATGGTCGCTGTCATGCCCAGAACTTCATCCCGTCGCAACGCCGGCGTGCCCGCACGGGCCGAGCAGAATCCCGTCGAGTTTGAGCAGCAGGCCAAGGCCGTGCTGGAACGGCTGCAGGCCGCCATGGCGCGGCTGATCGAGTCGATCCCCGCGGCCGGTCACATCGACCGCCCCACCGACCTGCAGCGGACGCTCGGCATCCACTCCAAGCTCGCCTGGCAGGTCTTCCGCGTCGCCACCGCCGACAACCCGATCCAGGAGGGCCGATCGGTGCCGGGGGGCACGTCGATGGAACGCTTCCTGACCGCCGCCGCCAACCGGGGCGTGCCGAACGCGCGGCTCGACGACGTCCGCCGGGCCTTCCAAGGCTTCGAAGAGCTCGTCAACGTCCACGCGGGGAACCGTCCCGCCTTCGAGTCCATGATCGGCGGCCTCGCCGAAGTCTCCTCCGACCAGCTCGATCTCACCCACCGCCGAGCGGCCTTCCGCGCCTTCGCCCACTTCCTCGGCGCACGCGCCAAGGCCATGCTCGGCTGCTCCATTTATCAGCCCTCGGCGCAGAACCCGGGCATGCTCGAGTCGATCAACCTCAAAGGACTGTTCGGCCTGAGCACACAGCGGCCGGACGCCGCGTGGGAGCTGTCGAGCCTGAAGGGCGCTCAGGAAGTCGAGTCCATCCGCCCGTCGCGTGCTGGCGACAAGCAGGACGCCGGCGCGGATATCGAGGGGATCGCCCTCTTCAAAGAGTTCTGCAGTTGGCCGCTGCCGCCGCTGAAAACAGTGCAGCGCGAAGAGGGCCGCGTCAGCGTGCTCGTGCACGGGCAGCTCATCGACAACATGTCGGCGCTCAACCTCGTGCTTGGGCCGATGAAACTCGACGGGATCGCCCGCTACCGCACGGCGGACAACAACGTCCTGCTCACCAGCGTGGCGGTGCGCACGCCGTCGGAGGTGCTGATCCACGACGTGCTGGTGCACAAGGGCGTCTTCCCGCACGCCTCGCCGCGGGTGGAGCTGTTCCACACGCTGGCCGGCGGGCCGTTCGGACGTTTCCAGCCCGAGCACGACCGGTTGCAGATGCGTGAGAGCGTGATCTACCTGGGCGGCGGCGCGGACGTGGTGGAGACGCCGGAGATCCCGGATTATCCGGAGATGGTGCGCACCGCGTGCGCGCGGGCCGGATGGGACCCGGCGGCGTTCGACGTGTACCGCTGCCGGATGGAGTTTCCGGTCGTGCCGTCGACGGTGCGCGTCATGTTCGACCTGCCGGAGAAACCGTCGTCGTAACAACCCGGTGCGGCGTCGGCACGCGCACGGGCCCGAGTGAGAACTTTTTTCGTGAGCGTGTCTGTATGATTTCGGCCGCATCGGTCGGCGGTTTCGCCCTCATCGCCCTCGGCATCGTGATGACCCCCGGGCCGAACATGGCCTACGTGGTGTCGCGCTCGGTCTCGCAGGGGCGTGCCGCGGGGCTGCTGTCGCTGGCGGGCATCGCCGGCGGGCTGCTGGTCTACATGCTCATGGCGGCGTTCGGCATCACGGGGCTGGTGCTCGGCGTGCCGGGGGTCTTCGAGGGGCTGCAACTGGTCGGCGCGCTCTATCTCGGCTTTCTCGCCTGGAAAGCCGTGCGTCCGGGCGGGGTTTCGCCGTTCGACGTCAAGGATTTGCCGCCCGATTCGCCGAAGCGTTTGCTGCTGATGGGCCTGATGACCTCGCTCTTGAACCCGAAGGTGGTCGTGTTGTACGTTGCGCTGCTGCCGCAGTTTGTCGAGCCGGAGCGCGGCTACATCATGGGGCAGACGCTGACGCTGGGGTTCATCCACATCGTCCTGGCGGTCTTGGGCAACGGCGTGTACGCCGTGGGGGCCAGCGGCATCGCGCGGTTCCTCCGCGCGCGCCCCGCGTGGCTGCTGGCGCAGCGCTACGCGATGGGGTTGCTGCTGGCGTTCTTTGCCGTGCGCATGGTCGCGGAGATCGCGCACGAGCAGTTCCAGCGCCACGCCGCCGAGTCGCAGGCCGCGGCGGCGACGCTGCCGCAGCAGACGCCGCTCACCGAGTCCCAATCATCCGCGCCGATCGGTACCGCCGCGCAACCCACCAAGCACTGATGCATGTTGTGACGCCTTGAAAGGAGCCCTTGTATGAGCACGACCGCCGCACCGTCATCGTCCGCACAGAACAGCGCCACCGACGTGTTGATCGTCGGCGCGGGGCACAACGGCCTCGTGGCCGCGGCGATGCTCGCTAAAGCGGGCCTGAACGTCTCCGTGCTCGAAGGGGCCTCGCTCATCGGCGGGGCGACGCGGACGGAGCAGCCGTTCACCAAAGCGCCGGACCTGCGGGTCTCGAGCGGGGCGTATCTCCTGGGCGTGATGCCGCCGGAGATCATGGAGACGCTGGGTGCGAAGATCACCACGCTGCGCCGCGATCCGCACTACTTCCTGCCGACGCTCGACGGTCGCTACCTGCTGTTCGGCTCGGACCAGCGCGCGATGAAGGACCAGTTCCTCAAGTTCTTCTCCGAGGACGACTGGAAGGCGAACTGCGCGCTGCAGGAAGAGGTGGCGCAGCTCCGCGACGACCTCGGCCCGGCGTGGCTGAACGGGCCGCTGTCGCTGGAACAGACCGCCGAGTTGTACGTGCGGCCGGCGCTGCGGCAGGTCTTCATCGACCTCGTCCGCAACCCGACGGAAAAGTACCTCGAGCGTTTCGGCTTCAAGAGCGAGCTGCTCATCGCGATGTACGCCGTCACCGATGGGTTTTCGGGCCTCTCGGGGAGCATCGGCACGCCCGGCACGGGGCACAACTTCCTGGTGCACAACATGTGCCGCCTGCCGCAGGCCGACGGCACGTGGATGGTCGTCAAGGGCGGCATGGGCGCGATCGCGACGGAGTTCGCCCGCTGCGCCAAGGCCGCGGGGGCGACGATCCGCACCGACGCGAAGGTCCAGCGCATCCTCAAGACGGGCGACGGGCACGTCGAGGGCGTCGCGCTGACCAGTGGCGAGACGCTCCGCGCCAAGGTCGTCGTTGCGAACGCCGATCCGTTCACGACGCGCGACCTGGTCGGGCGAGGCTCGCTGCCGGACGACTTCAACGCCAAGCTCGACGGACTCAAGCGCACCGGCACCACGATGAAGGTCAACATGGCGCTCGACAAGCTGCCGACCTTCAAGTGCCTCCCCGAAGACCGCGGCCAGCACCGCGGCACCATGCACCTGCTCCCCCAGGGCGACAACATCATCCAGCAGGTCAAAGAGAGCTTCGAGGCCGTGCAGCGCGGCGAGCTGGCGCACACGCCGACGATCGAGTGGTACATCCATACCACCGTCGACCCGTCGCTGCAGGACCGCCAGGGACGGCACAACGGCGCGTTCTTCGTGCAGTGGGCTCCGTATGAACTCAAGCACTCGACGTGGGAGAAGGAGCAGCCCAAGTACGTCGAACGGCTGTTCGACATCGCCGAGCAGTTCGCCCCGGGGCTCAAGTCGAGCGTGGTCGACACCTTCACGCTGACGCCCAAGGGGATCGAGGAGCACCTCGGCATCCAGTACGGCCACATCCACCACGTGGACAACACGTTCGCGTTCGATCAGCGCGTGCCGTATGGATGGCCGATCGGCGGCCTGTACTCGTGCAGCGCCGGCACGCACCCGGCGGGCTCGGTGATCGGGGCCGCCGGGCACAACGCCGCGCGGAAGATTCTGAGGGATCTCAACGTGCGGTGACGCCGCCGCGTGGTGGGTTGAAGGTTTCAACCAGCGCGGCCGCGTCGCCAGCGCACGGCCGCGTTTGAATAACAAGAGCTTTCAGAAGTCCCATGGCGGCCGCGAAGCCGCCATGGTTGCTTTCAGCGCCTGCGACGACGGAGCGCGGGCGCGGCCCCCAGAGCGAGCAGCACCCCGCCGGTCGGCGCGGGGACGACCGTCAGCGAAGTGATCTGGCCGCTGGCGATGTTGAAGCCGGGCCCGTTCACCTGGAACTGGTTGGTGACGTTGGAGTTGAACTGGCTGAGGTCAAGACTCTCGGGCAGCGCACGGCTGGACAGCGGGCCGGTGGCCGGGGGCGTGGCCTTGCCGTCGAGGAACACGAACAGGCTGGTGTTGGTGGCCGTGTTGCCGGCGGTCGTGTGAAATGAATCGATGATCTGTGGCGGATTGAAGATATCGGGATCATCATTGGTCACCGTCTGGCCCGCGGCAGGACTGCCGATGCTCCCGAGCGTGCCGCTGAACTTGTCGGCGGTGATGACGACGGGCCCGCCCGAGGTCTGGATCGTCACGCTCATCGCGGTGAGCGCCGAGTTGTAAAAAGCCTTGTTATTGATCGGGTCGTCGGTCGCCGGCGCCGTCGACGACTCGTAGGTGAAGGAGCCGCTGAAGGTATCGCCGTTCGCGGCGCCGGCGTACGGATTGCCGAGCACCGTCGAGAACGAGCCCGTGAAGTTCACGGTGATGGGGGCGGCGAGCGCCATCTGGCCGGCGATTCCCACGCCGCACAACGCTGTCAACAAGCACGCGGTACGCATAGTTCTTTCTCCTCTATTCTCTCAAGACACACGGATAACCAAGGGATGAATACACATCAATCCCTGAATACGTCTCATGATGCTTACTTGGCGATGCGCGTCGAGCCGTCGTCGCCGAAGTCGATACCCTTGAGGCCGTCCCGCGTCCACTGGTAATAGCCGAGGACGATGTCGCGCGGGGCGCCGCTGACGGTGGGCGCTTCGTACGACGTATCGGGGCGGTAGTAGAACCGGGTCGGCAGCTTGCTCAACGGATCGTTCGGCCTGAACCCTTCGTTGGCGTCGCCGGTCTTCTTCGGGTTCACGCTCCCGTCCCAGAACCCGATCGGCTGGACGGCCTCCGGGTAGGCGTAGAAAAGGAACTTGCCGTCGTGACGCTGGAAGCGGTCGAAGATCGCGACCTTCTGCCCCGGGAACGTGATCTCCGAAAACCGCCGTCCGCCCGCGCCGCCGGCGCCGGTGAGGTACTGGTCGTGGAACTCACCCTGCTGCACGGTCGGACGCAGGTCCGCGCCCCCGAGCTTGTCGGCGGAATATGCGGCCGGCGCGAGCTGATACGAAGACAGGTAGATCAGCCGGCGGAGCTGGGCGGGCGTTTGCGACGCCAATCGGCCGGTGAATGGGTAGCTGAAGCCCGTCTGGGAATGCTGCCCCTGCCATTGCAGGAGCGCTCTGTCCTCCGGGCATGCCATGGAGAGTTCCGGCAGCGACTGCGAAAGGTAATCGTTGAGGACCAGATGGTTGTAGTGCGAGTGCGGGAACCAGCTCGGGTCGGCCGTGAAGGACTCCTGCGCGAGGCGATTCAGGATATCCGTCGCCTGATTGGCGGCGGCCTCGAGCTCGGAGGTCGCCGGCGCAAAGTTCGGCGAGTACGTGCCGTAGGCCTCCCACGTGAACGTCGCGATGCGCTCTTTGTGGTCTCCCGAATAGGTGGTGTAGGCGATCAGTTCCTGATGCATGTTGGACATGCACTTGACCTGCCGGGCCGCGGCTCGGGCAAGCCCGAGCGCCGGCAGCAGAAGCCCGATGAGCAGCGCGATGATCGCGATGACGACCAGGAGCTCGATCAGCGTGAACCCTCGTGCACGCTCGTGGTGATGCTGAGAATCGGTGGACATACGGCTCTTATCCTCAAGAAACCTCGGAACAGACAAACGCGCGATACGGGTTCAGCACCCCGCCAGCCAGGCGGTCAGGAAGTCGAAGATGTCTTGCACCGTCACGCCGTTGACATGGTTGAAGTTCGCCGACGGCGACCCGGCCAGCCAGGCGGTCAGGAAGTCGAAGATGTCCTGCACCGTCACGCCGTTGACCCCGTTGAAGTCCGCGGCACACGACGAAGAAGAGTCCGGCGTCAGGATGAGGACACGAAGGTGTCCATCCGAAATTCGGCGTGCCTTGACGAGGATCTGGCCGGGATCGTTGATATCCGTGGGCAAACTCAGTTCCCATTCTTCGGCGAACGGGTCACCGATCGCGTCCTGCAGCAACACTTTGCCCACGCCGGGGATCCAGACCCATGGACTGAGGAACCCAAGGTCCGTCCGGGTGTTCCCGATGATGTGCCCGTTCGCGTTCATCCCGAACATCCCGACGCTGACATCGAAGACGTCGGGCTCGAGCACCTCGGTGGTGCCGGTGCGGCTGTCCCAACGGAATACGGTGCCCGCCGAGTCGCTGCTGAAATACATGCCGCTCACATACGGACCGGCCATGTTCCCGGCATAGCTCTCCTCGCCGTATTGAGAATCATGGATAATCTGGACCGGCTGCCCGGGCGTCGCCACCGCGACCTGCGCGCCCGTGCCGACGTTATACTCGCCGGCGACGAGCGAGCCGTTGTCGCGGATCGACCGGGGAATGAAGTACCCGGGGCCGGGGAACCGGAAAACGGTCCCGTTGTGATACCAGAACCCCTGCGTGAAGTCCTCCGGCGAGAACGTGGTCCCGATGATGTCGCCGCTGTCGGCGATCGCCGCCCCCGAGATTTCCGGCGCGGAGACCAGCTCGGGGCCGAGATCGCGCAGGTTCATCCAGCCGCCCGCCGTGTAGATGCCCGCATCTTCGATAAAGACGCCGGGGCTCGGGCGGTATAACGCGAGGATCAGCGGGATCCCCGAGTTGTTCAGCATCTTGTTGGAAGTCAGCGTGAGTTCGCTCGCGACAATCTGGCTCGGCACATCGAGCACCTGCGCCCCTGTGCCGTTGCTGTACAACCAGAGTGTTTGCTGCGAAGTAGTGATGATCGTCTGGTAGAACGGGGGCGGGCCGAAGGTTGTGTCAACCTGATACGCCTTGCCGTAGACCTGCCCGTGATCATTGATGTAGTGCGCGTAACAACGGTTCTGCGTAAAGCTCGATCCCAGCGGCTCAAGCCCAACGCCCGGCGTATACCGAGCAGCCGTTACAACACTGAGAGACGGCCGATTCTGCGTGGGGTCACCGATGTCGATGATGTGGTTGCAAAGAACGATCGCCTGCCCGGCGTTGTTCAGCGCCTGCTGCGTGTTGGTATCGATAAACGTGTCTTCGTACCCCGGCAGCGTGCCGAGGTCGGTCACGGTGTAGGTGGGCGGCGAGCCCGCGTGCGCCGCCGTGCTTGCGAACCCGATCGCCGTCATCGCGGCTGCATGCAAACACGTTCTTGCCGTCCTGTGCGACATGATGATCCCTTTCCTGTGTGCGGATGCCAACTCAAACTCGACGTTGCCGCGTTGCACAGAGCTCGTGCCGCCCGACGCGGCGTGTCGATCTCCGGCTCGCGGAATGACTTTCCGTAATCCCTGAGCAGGGTGCTGGTCGTTTCAGTTTCAGAATCGCTTGGCGAGAGGTCCTGAATAAGGAGTTACCGATTTTGATTGCAGGCCTCGGAATTCGAGGTACAATCTTGTTGAAGAAAATCTAAGTCATGTCTAAGACAAATCAAGGGCCGAGCAGAAAAATCCTGATTTTCCCCGTTTCGACCTGATTTCCCTATGCTTTGGTTCGGAGGTGCCGCAGACCGTCGCTCGCCCTTTGAGGCCCGAAAGTTTACCTGTGCTGGACACAACCCAATCAAATACTGAACTCAATCTGCGCGACCGCATCGACACGATCGGCTCGGAGCTCCAGCGTGAGCTGGGCCTGCTCGTCGACGAGGTGGTCGGCCGGAACGCTCGTCCTATCGAGGTTGCCCGGCGGCTCTCCATCGACAACTCGACGGCCAGCCGGTTGATGCGGGCGGTGCGTGCGCCGGATTCGCTGCGGGCCTGCCGCGAGATCCCCGCGCCCGAGGGCCTGCGGATGGTCCTGAGCAAGGCCACGCAGCTCGGCCTCAGCGAACGGGCCCAGCGCACGGCCGAGGCGGCGATCGACAAGTTCGTGCGGCTGCTCGCCGAGTTCCCGGCGCGGCGGACGGGGCTCGACGCCGCGATCGAGAGCTGGGTGCCCTCGGCGAGGGCCAAGACCGAACGTGCGGCTCGACAGGCCGCCTTCAAATCCATGTCGCAGCTCTTCGGCTTCTCCATCGATATCAACATCATGGCCACCGTCGTCCTGCCGGGCGCAAACCCCCGCATGTGCGACTCTTTGGCCATCCAGGTCCGCGACGGTCTGCGGCGGCTCCGCGCGGGCGGGCCCATCCTCCTCTTCGGTCAGTCCATTCACCGGACGGCGAACGGCGCGGTCGACTTCAAGGACAGCCGATCCAAAGTCGTCGAGACGCTCGACGGCGAGCGGGAGGTCACCGACGCCCGCAAGTTCCTGCTCCCCGACTTCGGCAACATCGGCGGCTTGCCGATGCGCATCGTCGAACGACCGACCATGACCCGCTTCGTGCTCGACACCGGCGTCCTCCCGGTGAACGTGCCGGCCACCGTCGGCATCGCGCAGCGCGTCCGCAATACGTACTTCCGCTACCAGGAAGACGGCCGATCCGCCAACGCGCACGTCTTCGTCGCGCGAAGCCCCATCCGCCTCCTCGTGGTGGACCTGCTCATCCACGAAGACCTGTTCCCCGGCTTCACCATGAACGTCGACGTGCGGCGGCACGGGCTGACCATGGAAACGCCGGAGCGCGATGAGGAGCTCATCGACATCGACCGGATCGACATGGCGGTGACCACGGAAACGCTCGGCCGCGGGCTCGACGGCTTGGAGCTTGCCGAGAACCGCGAGTACCCCGGGCTGATCCGGTCGATCTTCGCGAAGCAGCAGCTCAACCCGGCGAAGTTCCGCACCTTCCGCGCGACGGTGCTCTACCCGATCCCGTACGCCGAGTTGTGGACGTGGTTCGAGCTGCCGCCGTTGCCGGAAGTCTTCGGCGAAACACGCGGCTGATCCAACGCCGTCCCACGGCTCTGCGTACCGGCGGGTTTGCAGCGCTACCCGAGACGACGCCCGCTCGGGCGACGCCGAGCATTGCTCGAATACGTTTCTTTCAAGGAGCCCAGCCGCAGACACGGCACCGAGCAAAGCGGGTGATCGGGATCGAACCGACGACATTCAGCTTGGGAAGCTGACGTTCTACCGCTGAACTACACCCGCGGCACGCTCAGTATACCCCGTGCCCGGCCTTCCCACAACTCCCCGCCGTCGCCGCTCCACACGCCCCTCTCCACCCTCGGCCGCCGGGCGGCATCAGCACGGGCCAGCCTCGCCCTCCGGCTGCCGCGCCGGACCATACAGTGCGTCATGCCCTCGGCCCCGCCGGGCTCCCCCCCCTTCCCCCGGCCACACCATCCCTCCGCGCCTTCCCACGCCGTGCCGCACGCGCCAACCTCGCACGCGAGCGTCGTGCTCCACGACGTCGGCACGGTCGACTCCACGCAGACGCTGGCCCGGCGCATCCTCCTCAGCACGCCGGCTTCCTGCGGCTTCAAACACTTCGACCTCCTCCAACCCCACGCCCTCCTCGCCCGCTCGCAGACCGGCGGCGTCGGGCGAACCGGCAATCCCTGGGCCAGCCCCGCGGGCGGCGTGTGGCTCACGCTCATGTGGCCGATCGTCCCCAGCGCCCTGCCCGTCGCCCGCCCGCGCCCGACCATGCAGCAGACCTTGCACGGCCTCGGGCTCAAGGTCGGCATGGCCGTGCTCGATTCCGTGCGCGCCGTGCTCACCCGCCACGGGCACGACGACGAGGCCGCACGGCTCAAATGGCCCAACGACGTGCTCATCCACGGCAAGAAAGCCGCGGGCATGATCTGCGAAGTCTCCTCGGCATCCTCGCAGGACAGTCGACCGCCGATGCTCCTCATCGGCGTCGGGATCAACGCCGACTTCGCCGCGTGCGACCTGCCGCTCCACCTGCACGAGACCGCGACGACGCTCCGCGACACTGTCGGCAGGCCCGTCGACGCCGCGACGCTCGTGAACGATCTGCTCCACCGGCTCTCGACGGCCCTGCTCACGCCGGGCCTGCCCCCGACGACGCTCGCCGCCGCCTACGCCGCGCTGCACGGCGCGGGCGAACGCCGCGCCGTCACGCTCGCCGACGGCTCGCGCATCGAGGGCGTGCTCACCGGCCTCAGCCCCAACGGGCTGGCCGTCCTCCGCCTCGACGACGGCGCACGCCTCACGCTCGCCAGCGGCATCATCGAGACCCATCCAACACCGTGACTTCACGCGGCGGCACGCCCGTCTCGCTCAAAAGTCCCTTCGCGCAAAGATCACGCACGCCAGCGCCAGCACCGCGGCCTCAAACCCCAGCGACGTGCCGAGGATCCACCACGGGCTCCGCTCCAGCCGCTCTTTGACGATCTGCCGCTGCACGCGGCGCATGTCCACCTCGTCGGTCTCCTGCACCTCTTCGTAGTCGTCCTTCATCGCGGCGGTGATCTCCTCCTCGGTGAACAGCGCCCGCTCGAGCAGACCGACGGTCTCGGTCGTCTTGGGCAGCACGGTCATGAAGACCTCCATGCCCGCGTTGATTCGGCCGCTGAGCTTCTCCTGCTGCTTGGCTTTTTTGAGCTGCTCGCGCCGGTCCTCGATCTGCCATTCGCCGACGTTGTGCTGTTCGAGCGTGCGGATGGTGGTTTCGAGGTTGGCGACTCTCTGTTCGCTGGCCATGTCCCAGCCGCGGATGATCCACTCGACGGTGCCCGCGAGGAAGATCGTCAGCCAGATCACCAGCGTCAGCAGGATCGAGGCGATCGTCGACCTGGTGACAAGCCCGAGCAGCGCACAGATGCAGTAGAGAAAGCTGAAGAACGCCACCACAATCGGGATCGCGGCGAAGACGCTCACGTCCCACACCTTGCCGCGGAGACCGAGGACGAAGAACGCCCCGATGCTGAAGACCGTGACCTGCATCGCCGCGAACAGCAGCCCCGCGGCGTACTTCGTCAGGAACAGCCGCACACGCCCGATCGGCTTGCTCAGCGACAGCTCGACCGACCCCGAGGCGATGAACTCGGGGATCATCCCGGCCGTCGAGACCAGCGCCAGGATCGTTGCGGCCCACGCCAGCCAGATCTTCACGCCGAACTGCACGAAGAGGAACCGGTAGAACTTGTCCACCGGCATGATCGACGAGTTAAAGAACGACGAGTCCACCGAAAAGCCGAAGAGCGTCAGGCCGCTCGGCGTCAGCCCCATCGCGCCGAAGGCCGCGACGATCAGGAACGAGAGCACGAGCACGAGCCAGAAGAGCCGTTTGGCGTTCAGCTCGTGGTACGCGTCGAGGAAGATGGCCCAGGTCTGCGTCATCACGCCGCACCCCCTTTCGTCTTCGCGTGCGCGTGTGCGGCTGGGGTCTCCCCCGGCCGCTCCGCCCCCGGCAGGAGCACGCCGCCCGTCACCGGGTCGCGCACGGACCGCATGAACAGGTCTTCGAGTGACTCACGCACCGGCCGGACGGCGCGGATCTGGCACCCCTTGGCCCGCAGCGCGTCGATCAACGGCTGGATCGCCGCGGCCTCCGCCGTCGAGACGACGAGCGCTCCGCCATCTCGCATCGGTCTCGCCTCGACAGCGATATCACCCGTCAGTAAGCTGCCGCGCACGACCACCGCCCCTTCGGGCTGCCGCACGGCATCCCCGTTCTGGAGCGGCCTGAGCTGCTCGGCCTTCGTCGGCTCGCCGAACCGCGCCACGCCGGCAAGAGCCGCGGGGAGGAACGACGCGCCCTTTGCTGCCCCTCCACCAGCCTCTTCAGCGAATCCCACCTCGATCTCGTACCGCCGTGAGTCGTGCGTCAGCTCGTCGATCGTCCCCTGCGCCCACACCTTCCCCTTCACCATGATCGCCACACGGCTCGAGACCATCTCCAGCTCGCTGAGCAGGTGCGAGTTCAAGAACACCGTCCGCCCCTCGTCCCGCAGCCGAACGAGCACGTCGCGGATCTCTTTTCGGCCCACCGGATCAACGCCGTCGGTCGGCTCGTCGAGGACAACCAGCTCGGGGTTGTTCATCAGCGCGTTGGCGATGCCCAGGCGCTGCCGCATCCCCTTGGAAAAGTCCTTCACCCGTTTTCGGCTCCACTCCCGCAGACCCACCAGCTCCAGCAGTTCATCCGCCCGCCGCCGCCGCTCGCCACGCGGCACCCTCGCCATCGCCGCGTAATGGTGCAGCACCTGCCGCGCCGTCAGATAGTCGGGAAAACGGTGGTGCTCCGGCAGGTACCCGACCTTCGCCAGCGTCGCCCGGTCGCCGACGGGCCGCCCCAGCACCGTCCCCTCGCAGCGCGAGGCCCGGATCACCGTCATCAGGATCTTCACCAGCGTGCTCTTGCCGGCCCCGTTGGGCCCAAGCAACCCGAAGATCTCGCCGGGCTCGACGCGCATCGAGACGCCCTGCAGCGCCCTCACCCCCCC
>CAZZDW010000087.1:0-14714 GCA_964652945.1 uncultured Phycisphaeraceae bacterium | reverse complement strand
AAGTCGAAGATGTCCTGCACGGTCACGCCGTTGACGTGGTTGAAGTCGGCCGAGGTGTTCCCGGCCAGCCACGCCGTCAGGAAGTCGAAGATGTCCTGCACGGTCACGCCGTTGACGCCGTTGAAATCGGCCGGGCACGCCACCGGCAGCGGCGGGCACGTCTCGCCGCTCTGCGGCACGATCGCCGCCATCTGAATGGCACCCGGATCAAACGGCTTGAACAATCCCAGCGTCACGCACCCGCTCGCCGAAGCGGTGGGGGGGACGTCCAGATCGAACCAGAAGTTGTACATCGTCCCCCAACGCAGCGCGTTGGAGTTCGGGTTCTCGGCGTACGTCTGCGGGCTCGACCACGTGATCGCGCCCGCCGAGACGCTCACCGTCCAGTCGGTGTTGTCGTACGGCTCGCCGGAGTGGTAATCGACGTCGTGAAACCCGATATTGGTCGGCATTCCATCATTCGGCAGCGGCACGGAGAACGACCCGCCGCTCGCGTCCGAGTTGAGGTTGAAGACCGCGTAGTCGTACCGCCACGAGCCGTTGCCCAGGTCCAGCACGCGGTACAGGTAGTGGAACCGCCCCTCGCCGGGCACGTAGGCCGTGCCGGTCTCTGTGACCGCGTTGAGGTCGTCAAAGGCCGGCCACGCCGTGATCGCCGGTTCACCGACATGCATCACGTCGGCCATCGTCGCGTTGTAATCGGTCGTCTGCACGGTGATCCGCCGGTACGACGCGTTGTTCATCGCGTTCCCGGCCGCGGCGTCGTCCGTCGAGACGTACACGCCCTCGATGAAAAACTTCGCCCCGCTCACCGACAGGTCCGACTGCGCCACGACGATCCGCCGATCGAGCGGCGTGTCGAAGTTCCCCGGCGGGATCGCCGAAAACTCGCCCGTAAACGCATTAATCCCCGAGCGAGGCCCAAGGTTGATCCGTGAGCCGTTGTACAGCGCCGAATACGTGTCCATGCACCCGACGCCGAGTTGCGAAAACTGCACGCCGTTGCATGTGCCGCACCCCGCCCCGGCGAACGCGCTGTCGGCGTACTTCACCCACGACTGGCCGATCTGCACGAGCCGCCCGTCGGAGAAGCGGTACATGTTCTGCCCGAGCCCCGGCGACGACTTGCCGCCCTGCGGCAGGCCCCAGTTCAGGTTCACATCGCCCATGTTGCACGTCTGCGATTCGAACGAGTACGCGCGCTTGCCGTCCACCGCGCCGGTGTTGGTGTGGTGCCACACCGCGGTGCTGCCCGAGAGCACCACGTCGGGCCCGGTGGCCAGCACCGTCTGCGTCATGACGCCGCCGCTGAAAATCGCGAGCATCCCGAGACCGATCCGCGACGTGCAATACGGCATGAACAGCATCCTTCTTCAACACACAAACGAGATGGACCGGGCGTCCCCGCCGCGGCTGGCAACTTGGGCGAGACGGCCGGCCTCGCCGTGGGCCACCGCGCCCGTGTGCTGCCGCACATCGGCCACGGCCTACCAAAGGTACCCGCTCGCGCCCGTGCCGCCACCCCCGCATCCCCTCAAAAACGCTTATAGGACGGCGTTCGCCCGATTTTTCAGGCGGGACGCTGCTCTGTTGAAGTCCTGATAGCCCGGCTCTCCGAGCCGAGCGCGGCGCTCGATTTCAGGCTTGCCCTTGTGCCACAGCCGATCCGGCTTACTGCTCGCCGCGCGCGTCGTCCCCCGCCGAGTCTTTGCCGCGTTGTTTCTTCCGCTTGTGGTGGGCCTTGGGCGTGACGTGGAACGTCGCCGTCGCCTTGCCGACGCGGCGTTCCTTCCCGCCCCCGCCCAGCGCCCCCGGCTTGACGATCTGCTGCACAACGTCCATCTCGATGACGATGTTGAACTCGTCCCCGGTCGCGACCAGGGCCTCGATGTCCCCCTGCGGGTTGACGCGGTAGATCGCCGGCCCGAAGCACGGCCGCAGAAACTTGTACTCCAGGTGCTTGCACACCACCGTGTAGTCCCCGCCGCAGACCCCGAAGACGTACATCCCCCCGGCGATCTCCGAGTTGCCGAGGAGCGCCGCGCCCGCCATCGCGTTGTACCAGTTGCGGTTGAAGCGGCGGAACGGCAGCACCGCCGTGAACGTCTTGGGGTCCAGCCGCTTGACCTTGATCCCGCTGCGGAACGCGAACGGCAGCCAGATGAGCGAAAACACGCGGTGCCAGAAGTTGTTCTTGGTCGACAGCCGCGAGAGGTACGCCTCGACCTTGTCGAAGAGCGATTTCTTGCCGCGCCGCTTCGGCGGCTCCCCCCGCCCTTCACGGCGCACCGGCGGCTCAGCGCCGCCCGCGGACGCCGCCGGGACCGTCGAAACCGGCACGGGTTGGGAGGGGTGGGTTTCCACCGTCTGGGCCATCGGCTACGCCTCTCCGATCAGGGCAGATCATAGTGGTCTCCGAGCAGAAGCCGAGGGAGTCTCCCTCGGCTTCACATCGTTCACACCTCCGCCTGCTCCAGCTCGTACCACCCCTTGCCGTTGTACCGGACCGTGAAGAACGGGTTGACCCCCGGCTCGTGATCCAGGCACAACACCCACCCGTACCGCGCGGCCTCCGCCAGCAGCCACCGACGGCTCACCATCGACGTATACGGCTCGACGTCGTACGCCAGCGAGTACGACTGCCCCACGTGCCACCGCGTCGGCATCACGTCCGGCACGAAGACCACCGTCTTCCCGCCCGTCTCCACCCCCCCGACAAACGCCGTCGCCTGCTGCCCCCACGTGTGTCCCGGCACCAGGAACACGCCGATCCCCGGCCCAAGAGCAGGGGGGAGCATCGTCGTCCGCCGCTCCACCGGGCTCGACGGCTCCTGGTCCCGCCCCGGCGTGTACCCCGGCGCAAACGCACGCGGCGAGTCGACGAGCGCGAGCTGCGCCTTCACCGGCTCGAGATGGTCCTCGAAGTACGTCCGCGACATCACGCTCCGCGCGTTCACCGCGTCGTCCCACTCGCGGCTCTGCACCACCACCTTCGCGTTCGGGAACGTCCGCTTCACCCCGTGCTCGCCGCGCGAGCCCGAGAAGCACGACGCCGGGCCCGTCCAGTCCGGCGTCTCTCCATCTCGACACAGCCGCGTCAGGCCCCCGGCGTGGTCGAAGTGCAGGTGCGACACCACGACCGTGTCGATCGACTCGGGCGCGACACCCACCTCCCCGAGCGCGTCGATGATCGACCGGTCCTCGAGCGCGAAGATCGCCCGGCTCTTCTCGTCGAGCTTGTTCCCCGTGCCGACCTCGAGCAGCACCCGCCGCGCGATCGGCCGCCCCTTGGCGTCCGTGTCCGGGCCGCCCTGCCGTTCCAGCAGCAGGCAGTTGTGCTGCACCTCGATCCGCCCCTTGTCGTCGGGCGGCGGTTCGACCGTGCGTGACCAGACGACCCGCGGGATCAGCCCGAACATCGAGCCGCCGTCCAGCCGGAAGCGTCCGGCCCGCAGCAACCGAAACGAATACCGCACGCCGTTGTTCTGTGCATCGCTCATACGCCCTCAGCGTATGCCCCATGAACCACCGAAACACGGCGGTGATCCCCCGAAGCACGCGCGCAAACTGTGCATCTGCAACAAGTTATCCACAGAACTGCAGCCCATTTGAGGATTTTCACGGACCTCTGTACATTCGTCCCCTTGGCCATATGCCCTCTTTGGGTGTTTTACGGTCAAGTACATCATGGAGGAGCGCAATTGATGCGCATAAATGCTGTCCGTCTTCTTGTCGCGCTCGCGTTGAGCGTGTGTGTTCTGTCCCCCGCCGTGTCCGCGATTAATCAAGGCCAGCCGCCGAGCTGCGGCGATCGCCGGTTCGACTGCGTCGGGTTTCTGCGTGCCGCCACCAACTGCTACGACAGCAGCAGCGTCCGCGGCTCGTGCGTGCTCATCGACCAGGGCCAGCGTGCCGCCGACGGCACGCTCATCCGCGGCGCCCGCGTCCTGTGCGCCGCGCACGAGGTCGACTACAAGTGCACCATCACCCTGGCCTCCAACTTCCGCGTGCGGTTCCGCCGTTCGGTCACCGGCGATGTCAACGGCCACTTCGGCGGCCGCGATGACTGCAACGGCGCCTACCAGGAGTACCGCGTCGTCTCCGCCGAGTGCCCGCCCGGCAGCGTCACCGGCATCGACCAGATGATCCTCACCCTCGAGAGCGACGTCCCGACCATCCAACCGGCGACGATGGATTTCTCGCTGACCACCGGCGTGCAGGCGCCGGGCTTCATCGCCGGCTGGGGCTACGTCTCTTCCGACCCCTCGTCCGACCGCTGGACGCTCCGCTTCAAGCCGGTGCCGATCACCGCCAACATCCCCATGATCTCGGCGTCGGGCGGCCTGCTGCACGACTCGGGCGGCGGCATCTTCGTCGAAGTCCCCAACCCCGCCGCACCCGGCGCCCAGCCCGACGTGCGGCTGGTCGGCCTGCTCACCTCCACGATCGGCGGGCGGAACTTCTCCGCCTGGACCGGGGCCCTCGACGGCACGCGGCTCGCCGACGTCCCCGCGCCCGCCGCCGTCCCGCCGGCCGACTTCAACCAGGTCAACGGCGTGAGCGTGCAGGACCTCTTCGACTACCTCAACGCATGGACCGCCGGTCGCTGCGAGGCCGACATCAACGAGGTCGACGGCGTCACCGTGCAGGACCTCTTCGACTTCATGAACGCCTGGCTCGGAAGCAGCCAGTAACCTCCACCTGAGCAGCGGCGGCAATCAGCGCACGAAAAAGCCCACGGGTTCCGCCGTGGGCTTTCTTGATTTCAACGGTCTGTTCGTCTTACTTCTTCTCTTCCTTCCCCGGCGCCCAGACGTTGGCCGCCTCGGGCTTGTGCGCCGAGGCCGCCTGCGCCTGCACGGCCGGCGATTTCTGCCCCGCCACGCCGTTGAGCTTGAGCGAGCCCGAGGCCAGCCGCGGAAAGTGCTCGCCCTGCCACGAGGCCGGGTATTTCTCATCGTCCATGTCGAGCGCCGCCTTGGTCGGGAAGAGCGGCTTGAACGTGTCGCACATCACCGCCAGCTCGGCGGTGTACGTCGCCTCCAGCGACGCCTCCACCGTTCCCGGGTGCGGCCCGTGCGGGATCCCCTGCGGGTGGGCCGTCAGCGAGCCCACCTCGATCCCCTTGCGCGAGCCGAAGTTCCCCTCGACGTAGTACAGCACCTCGTCGCTATCCAGGTTCGAGTGGTTGTACGGCACCTTGATCGCGTTCGGGTGCCAGTCCAGCATCCGCGGGCAGAACGAGCAGATCACGAAGTTGTGCGCCTCGAACGTCTGGTGGATCGGCGGCGGCATGTGCAGCTTGCCCGTGATCGGCGCAAAGTCGTCGATGTTGAAAATATACGGGTAGTAGCACCCGTCCCACCCCACGATATCAAACGGGTGGTAGTGGTACGTGTACGAGTGCACGCAGTCGCGGGCCTTGATGCGGACCTCGTGGTCGCCCATCTCGTCGACGGTCAGCGGCAGCTCCGGCAGCCGCAGGTCGCGCTCGCAGTACGGCGCGTGCTCCAGAAACTGCGCCGTGGTCTTGCTGACGTACCGCGGCGGCGGGCCGATGTGTGAACCGTTCATCGTCTCGATCGTCAGGAACTTGCCGTACGGCATGTTCGCGGCGCTCGGCTCCCCCTCGCCGGCCTGAGTTCTTTTGTCAAACTCCAGCTTGTAGATCACGCCCTTGGGGATGACGATGTAGTCTTTGGGGCCGAACTTGAGCGTGCCCATCATCGTCCAGCAGGTGCCGGTGCCGAAGTGGATGAAGATGCACTCGTCCCCCTGGCCGTTTTTGAAGTGGTAGTTCATCGGCTCGGCCGGGTTGCACACCGACATCTCGCAGTCGCTGTTGCCGAAGAGCACGACGCGCCCGGTGACGGGGTCGCCCTTGGGCTTCATGGGCGCGGTCTTGACGTGCCGCATGCGCATGGTGTCCTGCTCGACGTATTCGACTTTGGTCGAGTACATGGTCTTCCAGCCGTAGACCTGCGTCGGCGGGTGGATGTGGTACATCGTCGACGTCGGCCCGACGAAGCCTTCGGTGCCGAAGAGCTCCTCGGAGTAGAGCGCGCCGTCCGGGCGGCGGAACTGCACGTGCCGCTGCTTGGGGAGAAGGCCCATCTTCGTGTAATACGGCATGCTGAATCTCCCGCCAAAGAGACCGTCTGTTCGTGGCCCAGGCGTCCCGCCTGTGCGCTTATCACCTTTTCTATCGTACGCAAACGCCCGACTGCAAGCCCGGGATGTATTCATCCGAGCGAGCTATCGGGTGCATAGGAAGAACCTGTTTTCCATGATTGACAAGAAGCCCAGGGACTCAGTCCCTGGGCTATTCAGCTTGCTCAAACGCACTCGGGGTGCAGCGTCCGCTCGATGACATCGACCCATCCGTGCAGGATCAGCATGTGCAGCTCCTGGATCCGGTCGCTGGTCTTCCCCGGCACCACGATGGGGATTTCGCACCCCCCGGGGCCCCCGACCTCACCGCCGCCTTTGCCGAGCAGGCCGATCGTCAGGACGCCCTGTCGGCGTGCCGCGTTGACCGCCCGCACGATGCTCGGCGAGTTGCCGCTGGTCGAGAGCACGACCAGCGCATCGCCCTTCCGTCCGAGCGCCCGAACCCACCGCTCGAACACGGCGTCGTACCCATAGTCGTTGGCCGTGCAGGTGATGTGCCCGGCGTCGTTGCACGTGATCGCCGCCAGGGGCGGCCGGTCGGGCTTGCCGGCCGGGGGGGGGCGATACCGCCCGGTGAGTTCCTCGACGAAGTGGGCGGCGTCGCACGCCGAGCCGCCGTTGCCGCAGGCCAGAATCTTTCCGCCACCCCGCAGCGCCTCGGCCAGCGCCACCCCGCCCCGCTCGATCGCCGCGACCAGCGCCGCGTCGGCCATCAGTTCGTCCAAGACCCGCCGTGCTTCGCGAAACGACTCCATCATGCCCCATCATACGAGACGCCAGCGGGAGTGAGCGTGTGTGAACACTCTTTGAACGTGGCACAGGCGTCCCGCCTGTGCGGGGTCGCTGGGGAAGAATGGCACAGGCGGGACGCCTGTGCCACGGGCAAGCCGCGCCACACGTTCGACTTGAGTAGGTTTCTAGAGAGCCGAGCGACCAAGACGCTCGAAAGCAGGGGGTTGCAGGGGGCGGCACGCCCCCTGCATGAGCATAAAAACATCTTCGCGCCGCGGATTCCGGGTTACTCTTGAAGGAACACGCAACGAAGAGCCCATGGTCTTTCCCGTCATCTATGCCGTGACCACCTGGTACCTCGTCGCCCACTGGCGGCGTCGGTGGAGGGGCCTCGCCGCGCTCGCCGTCGCCTTCGGCCTCCTCGTCGCGCTCTTCCTCGCCACGCGCCGGGTCCACGAGCTCGACGGCATCGCCCACCCGATGCTCTCCTTCCAGGTCCTGCTCATCCCCTACATGTTCCTTGTGGGCGGCGTGGGCTCGTTCATCTGGCTCATGCCGCGCCCGCCGCTGCCGGCGTACCACTGCACCGGCTGCGCCTACGACCTCCGCGGCCTCGACGCCCGGGAAGGGGAGGCCACCCTCTGCCCCGAATGCGGCAAGCCCATCCCCGTCCCGCCGCCCCCCGAACAACTCATCCCTATCCCCCGCAAACCACCGCCGGGAGGTAAAAAACCGACCCTGTAATACTCGGTTCTGCGAATGCCGAATCCCGGTTGCCGAATGCCGAGTCCTATCCCCGGATCACCCGCAGCACCGCGCCCACCAGCAACACGCCCACCGGCATCACCACGACCAGCAGCCACCACACCGACCTGCCCTGCGCCGTCGTCAGCGGCGGGATCAGCGGCGCCGACTGGGCCGTCGCGCTCCGCGCAATCATGTCGTCCTGCCCGGCGAGCCACAGCACGCCGGCGTCGAGC
The DNA here is from genome assembly GCA_964652945.1 of uncultured Phycisphaeraceae bacterium. Taxonomy (GTDB): domain Bacteria; phylum Planctomycetota; class Phycisphaerae; order Phycisphaerales; family UBA1924; genus CAZZDW01. Next base: position 6,831 of record CAZZDW010000087.1, on the reverse strand, counting down.
AGCTCCAGGTCTCCCGGGAACGCCGCGGCCCTGCGCCCGTCCACCTCGCTCTGCACGCCCACCACCGGGTCAAAGAACCAGCCGCTCGACCCGACGATCAGCACCCGTTGCGACGCCGATTTCCCCGGCGCCGCCCGCGTCAGCGCCGCCGCGATGATCCACCCCGGCTGCACGCCGTCGGCCGCTTCGCCCGGGTCGTCGCGCGCCGAATCGGGGGACGGCGGATTCGTCAGCAGCCGCTGCTGATCCCGCGGCGTCTCGAAGAACGACACCCACTCCGACTCGGCCCACCGCTGCCCGTCGTTCTCCGCCTTGGGCGAGACCCGCACGATCGGCGTGACGCTCACCCCGGCCTTCTGCGCAGCCTGTGCGTCAACGCGGATCGGCGACGCCCACGTCATCCAGGTGCGCAGCCCGGCGATCGCGTCGCTGATCGGGTGCCGCTCCGTGCCGCTCATGCCGACGCCCGCGTCGGTCAACACCAGGTCCGGCGAGACCACCCTGCCCCGCGGCGTCGGATACGCCGTCAGGATCGGCCGCCCCGTATCCACACGCACGCCCCACGCGTCGGCGAGCATCTGCGTCATCGGGTCTTTCTGCCCGTAGGTCGGCAGCCGCGACGGCAGCGTGCAGAGCAAGGCCGATTTCCCCTCGCCCAGCACGCGGCTCAGCGCGTCGGCGACCTTGCCCATCCGCAGCGCCCCGGCGGCCGTCCCGCTCTCGGTCGGCACGACGAGGTACACCACCGGTCGCGTCCCGGCCGGGTTCAGCGTGTTGATCCGCGCCGTGGGCGGTTCTGTTTCGATTGCCGCGGCCCATTCGAGCACCTCGCACCCGCGGACGCGCAGGCGTTCGACGGCCGCGCTCATCGGCGCAAAGCCCGGCCCGATCGGGTGGTCCTCTCCGTGCACAACCACGACGATCGGCAGTGTCGCGGTGCGCAGCGAGGCGATCGCCCCGGAGAGCAGCTCCTCGGTGCGGAAGCGCAGGTCGATGACCCGCTCGGCGCCGCCGCCCACCTCGCCGACGATCGACGGCGTCAGCAGCGCGTCGATATCGACCGCCACAACCCCTCTTGGCCCTGACGCCGCCTTCGCGTCGCCGGGTTGAGGGCCTAATACAAGAGCCGCCGAGGAGCGTTCGAGCGCCCGCGCCGCGGTCAAGACCGACGGCCGTTGCAGCGATTCCAGCTCGGCGATGAGCCGAAAGACCTCGTCGCGTGCGGCGCTCACGCTCGCCGCGAGGGGCCCGGCGCGGTCCTTGGCGATGGCCGGCACGTTGTTCTGCGTGTCGTCGCGCACGCCCTCCAGGTCGTTCTTCACACGGCTGAGCAGCGGCGAGACCGCCGAGAGCTGCGACCGCAGCGCCGCCGCCGCCTCGTCCACCGGCACCAGGCTGGACTGGCCCAGTTGCGTTCCTAAAAGCCGCCGCGCCTCGTCGGCCCCCTTGCTTGCCGCATCCGCCGCGGCTCGGAAGGCCGCGCCGTTGTCGTTGAAATAGCGGGTCAAGAGGTCGGCGTTGACCGCGCCGGCGTCCGGGCCGGTCGAGAGCGCCTCCGCCGCCGACACCAGCCCCGCGGCGATCTTCGTCAGCGACTCAACCACCGGCCCCGTGCGATCGGCCGCCGCGTTGATGATCTTCGCTTGTGCGTCCAGCTCGCTCTTGCCGCGCTGGGCCAGGCGCGTGAGCAGGGCCTCGTACTTCGCCGCCCCGTCGGCCCCGGCGACGTCGATGATGGTGGTGGTGAGGTTGGGCGAGGCCGCGTTGAAGGCGTCGAGCACGTCCGCCGTCCGCTGCTGCGTCCGCTTATCCAGCGACGAGAACGGGCAGACCAAGACGATCTCATGCGGCCCGGCGTCCGCAATGGATTTCAAGACGGCCTGCGTGCGCGGGCTCAGCTCGTGCTCGCGCGTCGCGGTGACGTCGTAGCGGCTGGCCGTGCGGTCGGTGATGATCCCGACGAAGACGCACGAGGCGGTGACGGCCAGCAGGAGCGCCAGCGTCCGCAACGCGAACTTGGCGCGGCGCCCCGACGCGGTGGGCAACGATGATGAAACGTCTTTGGGGGGGGTCACCTCCACCTCCTGCTCTGCAAGACCACACCGGCGAGCATGAGGAACCAGACGATCGCCGCGAGGAAGAACCCGATGTGCCCGGTGTCGATCAGGCCGCGTGCGAAGTCGTTGATCCGCTGCGTGCTGCCGATCGAGAAGAGCAGCCCCTGCCACGGCTGCGGCACCTGCTGCGCGACAAACGCCGTCATCTCCATCAGCGTGAGGGCGAAGAGCGTGCCGAGGAACGCGAGCGTCTGGCTCGCCGTCAGCGCCGAGACGAGCATCCCGACGGCCAGGTACAACCCGCCCAGCAGCACGACCCCGAGGTACCCCGAGAGGATCGGGCCGTAATCGGGCCGGCTCAGCCACTCGAGCACGCCGACGTACACGGCGCTGGGCAGCAGCATCGTGAGGAGGAACGCGACCGAGCCGAGGTACTTGCCGATGACGATCGACCACTCGCTCACCGGCGAGGTGAGCAGCGGCTCGATCGTGCCCGTCCGGCTCTCCTCGCTGAGCGTGCGCATCGAGATCGCCGGGGCGAGGACGACGAGCACGAGGAGGCAGTAGCGGAAGAAGCCGCGCATCGTCGCGGGCTGCCCCGGCGTGAGCGTCGCCAGAAACACCATCGACGCGGCGAAGACAAAGATCGCCGTGACGATCCACCCCAGCGGCAGGCGGAACATCGACAGGTACTCACGGCTCGCGATCGACCAGATGGGCCTCATGAAACCGTCCCCTCTCCATACACACCACGCGGACACGAAGGTGCGCATGAAGTATGTATGCCCATACGACTTTGTGCGGTCGAACCGATCATGCCGAACCTTGCAGTTTTATACGAGACGCGAGCGTAAGCGAGCGTGTTCCGGTACTCCATCACACCACACGCTCGCTTACGCTCGCGTCTCGTATGAGAGCCGTTCTTTCGCAAAAATAAAAAACTCGCCATTATGCGATCGCCCTTTGGGCAAGGTCCGTTTGTGCGCCCGATTCGGCCTCTTCGATCACGCGGAAGTAGATCTGTTCGAGCGAGGGTTGGAGCCGCTGCAGGTCGCGCACAAGCAGCCCGGCAGTGTGCATCGCCCGGGCGATCGGCTCGCGGAGGTCGGTAAGGTGTTGGTCGTATCGGGCGCGGAGGCGGGCGGAATACCACGAGGGCCATTGGCCATTGGCCATTGGCCGATGTGATGGATCGGTGGTCGGCGAGAGCGCGCAGACCTCGACCCCCGCGACGCCCGGCACGCCTTGCAGGGTCTTTCGGCCCAGCTCGACGTCCGCGGCTGACTTGGCGAGGAACTCGACGCCGTACGCGGTGCCGCCCGCTTCGAAGCGGTTCACCAGTTCGCTCGGCGAGCCATCGGCACGCAACTGGCCCCGGGCGATGATGACGACGCGGTCGCAGGTCTTCTCGATCTCCGGCAGGATGTGCGACGAGACCAGCACCGTGCGCTTGTGGGAGAGTTCTCGAATCAGCCCCCGTGTTTCCCGTATCTGCGTCGGGTCGAGGCCGTTGCTCGGCTCGTCGAGGACCAGCACCGGCGGGTCGTGCAGCAGGGCCGCGGCAAGCCCCACCCGCTGGCGGTACCCCTTGCTGAGGGCGCTGATCCGCCGGCGGCGCATGTCGGTCAGCCAGCACCGCTCCATCGCCTGCTGGGCGGCCCGGCGCGCGTCCGGACGACGCATGCCGTAGAGCCCGGCGCGGAAGAGAAGGAACTCGACGACCCGCATCTCGGGATACAGGGGTGCGGCTTCCGGCAGGTAGCCGATGAGCCGGCGGGCGGCCGTCGAGTCGTCGATTGTGTCATGCCCGCCGATGCTCAGGCGGCCCATGCTGGGGGGGATGAAGCCGGTGAGCATGCGGATGGTCGTCGTCTTGCCGGCCCCGTTGGGCCCCAAAAGGCCCACGACCTGCCCCTCCGGGATCTGAAGCGAGAGGTCGCGGACGGCCAAGACGCGTCCGGCGCCCCCGGATAAGCCGGATCTTGAAGAAGTTCCGAACCATTTACTGACTTTGAGCGCATGAATCATGAAAGGAAACACATTATCGGTCAGGATACGGAGGACTCAATAACTGGTACGCAGGATAAAGCCCAGGGACATGTCCCTGGGCGTCGAATGAACGAGTTCAAGATCGAAAAGGGGCGAGCAGTTCCGAGAAACTCCAGTGGAAAAGCCCAAGAACACGATGCATGGACGCCACCGAAGAAGCCGATTGATCATCCAAGAAGATGTCGTAGACTTTCCATTCCTGAGCGTGCGACCCCCCGAAGCCGGGTATATTGACTGCGACCGTCAACGATGAAGGGGGGAGTGACCATGGCTGAGCAACGACCGAAACTTCTTGTTTTCAAAGGCCCGAACGTGCCGGCCGAGGTGCTGGCGCAGCTTTTGGCCAGTACGTACGACGTGCAGATCGCCGGGTCGCAGTCGGCGGCGGACTTTGCGGCGGCCGAAGAAGAGCACGGGGGGGGCGGGGCCGGAGGGGCCGTGGGGGGGTACCAGGCCGTCCTGGCGGGGGTCGAGCAGCCCAGCGGCCTTGCGCTCACGCTCGCCGACGGGCAGGCCTCGGCCGTGCTCAACTCGATCAGCGAGGGGGTGTGCCTGGCGCAGACCGACGGCGAGATCCTCTGGGCCAACGAGCGGTTCCGCTGCTTCGACGAGTCGACCCGGCACCGGATCATGTCGGTCTGCCGGCGTGCCGCCCAGCACTTCGAGGAGCAGCGGCTGGCGCAGGACGCCGCCGGGTACTCGCTGCGGGCCAAGTACGACGTGGTCACGCCCGACGAGTCGAAGTGTTACGAGGTCGTCGTCTCGCCGGTCTTCGGCTCGGAAGACCCGACCGCCGAGGAGCGGACCGAGGGTATCGCCGCAGGGAGCGGCAACGGCCTGGGGGGCAAGATCGAACGCGTCGCGGCGATCATCTGGGACGTCTCGTCGGCCCGCCGGATGCAGCACAAGATGGACGCCATCGACCGCGCCGGCGCCGAGCTGTGCCGGCTCGACGCGGGGAGCGTCCGCAAGCTGCACGTCGGCGAACGCCTCAAAATCCTCGAGGAGAAAATCGTCCGTTTCTCGCACGAGCTGCTGAACTTTGACCACCTCTCGATCCGGCTGATCGACGAGAAGACCGGGCGGCTGGAGCTGGTCATCTCCTGCGGCATGACGCCGGAGGCCACCGAGGTCGAGATGTACGCCCAGCGCGACGCCAACGGCATCATGGGGTATGTCGCCGCGACCGGCCGGCCGTATCTGTGCCCGGACACCGCGGCGGACCGGCGGTATGTCGTCGGGATGAGCGGGGCCAAGAGCAGCCTGACGGTGCCGCTGCGGCTGCACGACAAGGTCATCGGGTCGTTCAACGTCGAGAGCGAACGCCTCGCGGCCTTCAGCGAGGAAGACCGGCAGTTCGCCGAGATCTTCGCGACGCACGTCGCGATGGCGCTGCATATTTTGGACTTGCTCGTCGCCGAGCGGTGCGTGACGGGCGAGAACGTGACGGGCACGGTGCAGGGCGAGCTGAGCGAGCCGCTGGCGGATATCGCCCGCGAGGTCGAGTCGCTGCGGCGGGCCGTGGGGGAAGATGCGAACCTCAAGCGGCACGTCGACCGGATCATGAAGGACGTGGACTCGATCCGCCAGCGGGTGCGCGACGCGGCGAGCGGGCCACAGACGATCCTCGGGGCCGAGAAGGCGCTCTTGAACCTCACCGAAGACCCGGAGCTGAAGGGCAAGCACATCCTGATCGCCGACGACGAGCCGAAGATCCGGCAGATCATCCGCGACGTGCTGCGGGGCAAGGGGTGCCGCGTGGTGGTCTGCTCGGACGGGGCGGGGGCGATCGAGGAGCTGGACCGGGCGGCCGGGTGCTGCGACGAGCGGTGCTTCGACATGGTGCTCTCGGACATCAAGATGCCGGACCGCAACGGGTACGAGGTCTTCGCCGCCGCAAGACGCACGGCCCCCGAGATCCCCGTCATCCTCATGACCGGCTTCGGGTACGACCCGCACCACTCGATCGTGCGGGCCAGCCAGGAAGGGCTGCAGTGCGTGCTCTTCAAGCCCTTCCAGGTCGAGCGACTGCTCGACGAGATCAAGAAGGCGCTCAACCGCGTCAACGTCTGACACCGCATCACCCCCCCGGTCCCCGACCCCGACCCCGTCCAGGGCCCACGGCTCGCGGCGATCGTCGGTCGCTATGTCCTTGTTTTTCTGTGCTTAGCGGCGAAGGGGAAGAGGAGAGGGAAGGGGGGACGCGCATAGGATTGGCCCACGCACGTTGCCGGGCGGATCCGGGAGACCGGGTCCGGCCGGCGTTGCCCGTTCCAGACTGCGGTTCGTGCCGAGCGCCGGCCGCCCTTCGGAGTGTTCCCTTTGATTACCAACGTCCAGTCCGACAACTGCCCGAAACTGAATCTCGACCTGCTCAAGCGCCTGTGCGAAACGCCGGGCGTCCCGGGGCGGGAGGAGCGCGTCCGCCAGCTCATCGAAAAGGAGGTCGAGGGGCTCTTCGACGAGGTGCGCACCGACGCGATGGGCTCCTTGATCTGCACGCGCAATTTTGCATTGCTTTCGACAAGCTGCGCATTGGCGCGGCGGAGACTGGCCACGGCGGTGACCGATACGGCGAGTACCAGGGCGGCCATGGCGAAGAGCAGGATAAGTGCCGCATAGCGGGAGGCGCGGCGCATCCAAGGCTCCTGATTGGCGCGCAAAAAGACGGTGCCGATTCTGTCTTCGTCCTGGAAGATTTGCTGCGACACGACGATCTGATTGC
>CAZZDW010000086.1:0-14893 GCA_964652945.1 uncultured Phycisphaeraceae bacterium | reverse complement strand
CTGCTCCCTGCTCCCTGCTCCCTGCTCCCTGCTCCCTGCTCCCTGCTCCCTGCTCACTGCTCCCTGCTCACTGCTCACTGCTCGCTGTTCACGACCCCCTCCAGCGACCGCGGCCGAACCGTGACCTCGCTCACCTCCGCCAGCTCGCGCGAGCCCTTGACGCCCAGCTCCTCGAACTTCTTGAGCGTCGGCGAGAGCCGCGACTGGTACGAGCCGACGAAGGCGTTGTACTTCTCGACCGCGCGGTCGAGGCACTTGCCCAGGTCGCCGGCGTGCCCGAGCGCCACGCTCGCCCGCTCGTGCAGCTCGCGGCCGAGGGCGATCAGCTCGGCCGCCTGCTCGGCGACGTGCTTCTCCCGCCATCCGACGGCCACCGCCCGCAGCATCGCGATCAGCGAGGCCGGGCTGACGAGAATCACATTCATCGCCGCGGCGTGCTCTAAAAGATCCGGCCGGCGCGCCAGCGCCGCGTCGAGGAGCTGGTCCCCCGGCAGGAACATCACCACAAAGTCCGGCGAGCCGGCGTACTGCCGCCAGTACCCCTTCTTGCCCAGCAGCGCGGCCTGGCCGGCGATGCCGTCGGCGTAGCGCTTGAGGCACGACTCGACGGCCTCGGGCTCGACGGCCTCCATCGCTTCCAGATACGGCTTGAGGTTCGCCTTGGCGTCGACCGCCAGCTCGCGCCCGGCCGGCAGACGCACGATCATGTCCGGCCGGAGCAGGTTGCCATCGCCGTCGCGGGTCGATTCCTGCTCGACAAAGTCGCAATACGGCCGCATCCCGGCAAGCTCGGCGACACGCCGGAGCTGGAACTCGCCGTAGCGCCCCCTGACCTGCGGCTCTCTCAGCGCCCGCACCAGCTTGGACGTCTCCTCGCGCAACGCCGCCTGCCCTTGCAAAGACTGGTTCACCTGCTCGCGCAGGCCCGCGTACGCCTGCACGCGGTCCTTTTCGAGCTGTTCGAGCTTTTGGTCCTGCTTGGCGAGCGTCTCGCGGATCGGCTTGATGAGCTCGTCGACGGCCGAGTGCCGTTTCTGCATGAGCGAGTCGGCCTCGGTCTTGCTGGTCTCGAGTTTCTGGGCGGCCAGCGAGAGGAACTGCTCGCCGGCCTTCTTGAGCGCGTCGCCGGCGAGCGAGCCGAAGACCTTCTGGAACTCGTCCTTGAGGCGGACGATCGACTGTTCGAGGTCGCGCCTTCGCTGCTCGGCCGCGGCGACTTCCTGTTTCAAGACGCGCTCGTGGTGCTCGCGCACGCCGGCGAGTTTTTCTTCGGCGTTCTCGCGCTCGGCCTCGCGCAGCTCCTGGGCGTATTTGAGGTCGGCCTGGTGCTGGACGCGGAGCGACTCGATCGTGGTGTTAAGCCCGGCGGCGTCGGCGCGGAGCTGGGCGACCAGCTCGGCCTGCTCCTGACGCCGGGCGCGCTCGTCGCTCAGCTCGTGAACGAGCCGGTCGCGCTGCTCGATGGCCCCTTCGAGGGCGGTCTCGGCCGAGGAGAGCCGCGTCGCCGAGCGGAGCCGGTCCATCCACCCCCACACGGCCACGCCGACCAGCAGCACGCACAGCACCGACAGCACGACACACGCGATCACCATGACCAGAGTGTAGTGGGGGAGGCGTCTTGGCTGAGAAGGATTTTGTTCGATTGCTCGATCAGCGGGCGGGAAGAGTGAGCCGGGGCGTGCCGCCCGGCGCTCATACTGGAGGGCGCAGGACCGAGGGGCTGGAGCCCCTCGGCTTTCGGAACCAGCGATCGGCGCGTCTTCACTGGTCTTCTTGCCCTGTCATTTTGGCACGCGGGAGCCCCATCCACCTGCTGCCTGGCATGATGGGGGACGATCCGGTCGCGATAACGTGGATGCTGGGGCGGGTTTGTCGTGCTCGGTGCGAAGAACGCGTGCTCGCCGTCCGGCATCCGGCTTGCCCATGCCGGGGTGATGCGGATGGTCCGTTCCAGTTCCGGTTTCCCCGTGCGTGGCTTGGAAGGCCCGCTGCCGCCGACCCTTCGGCTGCTCCGGCTGCTGCGCGTGGCCGGCCCGGGAGGGCTGGCGGCGGCCGCCGCTGGGGCGGGCGGGGCGGGGGACGCGGGAAGGGTGCGGATGGTGTTCCAGTCCCGGCCGCCCGCGGGCGTTCAGGGACAGACGAATCAACCCGGCGGGCCTCGGGGTGTCGGGGCTCAGCACGGCGGCGGGCAGAATGGCGGGGAGCACGGTGGGCCGGGTCAGGCCGTCCCGCCGCGGCACACCGGCCCGGGGGCTCGGGGCACCGGCGACGGCGGGGGGCGGCTGAACCTGCTCATCTCGTGGGGCGGCGGCGGTTGGCGCACCGACTCGTGGGCCGACGCGCTGCCGAGCCTCCTGGAGCCGATGGGCGTCCGCTCCGTCCGCGTCAACTCGGCCCGCGAGGCCGAGCGGTTCATCCGCACCAACAACGTCCACATCGCGGTGGTCGACCTGGGGCTGCCGATCAACCCCCCCTCCCCCTTTCCCCCTGGGGTGAATGCGTCGAACGCGTCGGCGTCAAACGGTGTCCCGGCCGCGGGTTCCTCCATGCCGACGGAAGAGTCGGGGGGCGCGCGGGTGCTGGAGCTTTTGCGTCGGCTGGAATCTCCGCCGCCCACGGTGGTGGTGAAGGCCCCGCCGACGCGGCGCGACGACGCCCGGCACATCGCCGCCGCTCTGCGCAGCGACGCCTTCGCCGTTGTCGATAGAGCCGCGGCCGACCTCGAACTCATGCTCAAAGTCCTGCACCGCTGCTTTGATCGGTATTACCAGGGAAGGTGGCCCGGCGGCGCGTGAGATCGTCCATCCAACGCAGAACTCAGTCGTGTATCCAGTTTTTACCACAGAGGCACAGAGCACACAGAGGACACAGAGAAAGGCAAAGAAGAGAACAGTATTTGAAATGTCTTCCTCGGTGATCGCTGTGCCCTCTGTGTCTCTGTGGTCAACCAAGGCGCAGAAAACCAGAACCGTTGACAAACTCTTAGAAGGAGATTCCTGTATGCCCAAGACCGCAACCCCCCCCCCCCGTCCGCACCGAAGACCAGCAGCAAGTCGGCCGCCAAGTCCGGCGCAAACGCCGGCGGCTCCATCCGCCCGCTGCACGACAAGCTCCTCGTCCGCCGCGACGAGGCCGCCAGCGTGACCGACAGCGGCATCTACCTCCCCGAGCAGGCCAAGGACACCCCGAAGACGGGCGTGGTCGAAGCGGTCGGCACCGGCACGCTGAACACCGAGACGGGCGAGCTGACGCCGCTGACGGTGAAGAAGGGCGACCGGGTGATCTTCTCGTCGTACGCCGGCACGGAGATCAAGCTCGGCGACGACAAGTTCCTCGTGATGAGCGAGGACGAAGTCTTGGCCGTGATCGACTGAGATCGGCATTTGGCAACCGGCATTCGGCATTCGGGTCGGATCGCATCACTCTGCGAATGCCGAATCCCCAATCCCGAATGCCGAGTATTTCCCATGACCACCGACCAACTCCGACAAGCTTTGAAGGAACTCAACGGCCAGCGCGACGCCGTGCTCTACTTCATGCACGCCGAGAAGTGCTACATCTCGAGCGCGATGCTGCTGCCCGACGAGCCGGACCACCTGGTCAAGCTCACCGACGGCAAGCACGTCTACATCATCGAATCGGCCGAGGTCGCCTGGATCAAGATAGGGTAATTACCGGAAGACGTTCGCCAAGTTTCACCACAGAGACACAGAGGACACAGAGATCACAGAGAAGAAAAAACAAGAGTGCACTTCTCCGTGACCTTTGTGACCTCCGTGTTCAAAATATGTCTTTCTCTGTATTCCTCTGTGATCTCTGTGTCCTCTGTGCCTCTGTGGTAAAAACAAAATAACCCAACACCAGAACCAAACTCAAAACGAATTAGACAAGCGAAAGGAATACATATGGCCGCCAAGCAGATCGCATTCGACATCGATGCCCGCGAGCGGATCCTCCGCGGCGTGCAGAAGCTCGCCCACGCCGTCAAGGTCACCCTCGGCCCCTCGGGCCGCGTGGTGGTGCTTGAGAAATCCTTCGGCGCTCCCACCGTCACCAAAGACGGCGTGACCGTCGCCAAGGAGATCGAGCTCGAAGACCCCTACGAGAACATGGGCGCGCAGATGGTCAAGGAGGTCGCCTCCAAGGCCTCCAAGGACGCCGGCGACGGCACCACCACCGCCACCGTCTACGCCGAGAGCATCTTCCAGGAAGGTTTGAAGAACATCACCGCGGGCGCCAACGCGACTCAAGTGAAGAGAGGTATCGACAACGCCGTCGCGGCGATCGTCGATGAACTCAAGAGCATGTCGAAGAAGGTCACCTCCTCCAAGGAGATCGCCCAGGTCGGTACGTGCTCCGCCAACCAGGACGCCGAGATCGGCAAGATCATCGCCGACGCGATGGACAAGGTCGGCAAGGACGGCGTCATCACCGTCGAAGAGGGCAAGAGCCTCACCACCGAGGTCGAGCTGGTCGAGGGGATGCAGTTTGATAAGGGCTACCTGTCGCCGCACTTCGTGACGAACCCGGCGACGATGGAGTGCGTGCTGGAGAAGCCGTACATCCTGATCTACGAGAAGAAGATCTCGTCGGCCAAGGACCTCCTGCCGATCCTCGGCCGCATCGCCGAGCAGGGCGCGAGCCTGCTCATCATCGCCGAGGACGTGGACAGTGAAGCCCTGGCGACCCTTGTGGTGAATAAGTTGCGCGGCGTGCTCAAAATCGCCGCGGTCAAGGCCCCCGGCTTCGGCGACCGCCGCAAGGCGATGCTCGAAGACCTGGCCGTCCTCACCGGCGGGCGGGCGATCATGGAAGAGCTCGGCATCGACCTCGAGAAGGTCGAGCTCGCCGACCTCGGCCGTGCGAAGAAGGTCAACATCGACAAGGACAACACGACGATTGTCGAGGGCGCCGGCTCGTCGGACGACATCAAGGGCCGCATCGACCAGCTCCGCCACCAGATCGAGAACACGTCCTCCGACTACGACCGTGAGAAGCTCGAGGAGCGCCTCGCCAAGCTCTCCGGCGGCGTCGCCCAGATCAACGTCGGCGCGGCGACCGAGGTCGAGATGAAGGAGAAGAAGGCCCGCGTCGAGGACGCCCTGCACGCCTGCCGTGCGGCCGTCGAAGAGGGCATCCTCCCCGGCGGCGGCGTCGCCGTCCTCCGCGCCCGCAAGGCCCTGGAAAAGGCCCGCAAAAAGGCGATCGGCGACGAGCGGATCGGCATCGACATCGTCGACCGCGCGGTCGTGGCCCCGATCAAGCAGATCGTCGCCAACGCCGGGCTCGACGGCTCGGTGGTCGCGATGAAGATCGAGGAGAACAACGCCGCCAACTTCGGCTTCAACGCCCTGACCCACGAATACGGCGACCTCATCCAGATGGGCGTGATCGTCCCGACCAAGGTCGAGCGCGTGGCGCTGCAGAACGCAGCAAGCATCGCGGGCCTGCTGCTGACCACGGACGCCGCTGTCGTTGAGATCAAGGACAAGAAGAAAGCGGGAGCCGGCGCTGGTGGTGGTATGGATGACATGGATTATTGATCCACGTCATTGAAAAGCACTCAATCGCTCTTAGCACGATGATGTTTCAGAAGCCCAGGGACATGTCCCTGGGCTTCTTTATTGAGCAGCAGGAGATGGTCGCTCGTCGCGAAACGTCCACACATACGCGCCCCGTTCGCGATGGCGCAGGATATACCGATACGTCGCTCGCTGATGAGCGGGGTCTTTGATCCGTTTGATCCCGCATCGCACCGCCCACACGCCTCCGGGCTCGCACAGGTCCGCCTTGGAGAGTGTCCTTGCGCTCGCTGCTTTCATGATCCCGATGGGTTTCCTCGCGTCGCCCGCGGCGAACCGTGCGAGCAGGTGGAAATGACAGGCGTCGACGCAGGCAACGAGCACGTCGATCTCCATGCGCTGGAGCGCATCGACCATCGTCAGGCACGCGACCCGCCGCGCGTGCTCGGAGAGGTACACCGCCCGCTGGCCCGCCTCGCGCATGAGCTTCTTCGAGTGGCCTTGGATATCTTCGAACGTGCCGGGCGCGGGCGGATGCCGGTAGTCACCCTCGACGTGTTCGCGGTGGTGTCGTTCGCGCCACCCGCGGCGGTCGCCCCGGACCCACGAGCCGTAGGTATGGCCCTGGACATGCGCCCAGAAACTCGGTGGGTGTGCCGGCTCCATTCACGCCTAATCTAACAAAGTGCAAAATGAATACAAGCTCATCGGAGCAAAGTGATTATTTTTCTCAGCCCCCTTTCACGGTCCTCTCATCTGGGGGTGCGAAGCTCTTCGTGGAGTCATGCTTGAGCATGGCCGCCAACACGAAAGGGGAACTTCCATGAATCGGATCACGCACACTTCCGCCGCGTTGCTGCTGGCCGCCGGGCTGGGCCTGGGCCTTGCCGCCTGCGAGGACAACTCCAACGACCGGGACAACACGCCCTCGGACGTCAACGACAACTCGATGAACGACACCGCGCCGACCACGCCTGGCGTCCGCACGCCGCGGGACACCACCGGCGCCGAGGACCGCAACAACAACATGGACCGCCGCGACAACATGCCCGCGGGCGGCAACTCCAACATGGACAACGCGCCCGCGCCGGACCGCCCCGCAAACAGCGACGCCGGTGCGGCCGCGAGCCCCGACGCCCGCATCCTCTCCATCCTCCACGCCAAGAACCAGGAGGAGATCGCCATCGGCAAGCTCGCGCAGGAGAAGGGCGCGTCGACCGAGGTCAAGCAGTACGGGCAGATGCTCGTCGCCGATCACTCGGCCAGCGACGAGCAGGTCCGCGCCGCCGCCGAGGCCGCGGGCGTCACGCTGACCCCGCCGCCGGTCTCCTCCACCGACCCGACGGCCGAGCTCCGCGGGCTCAGCGGCGAGGCCTTCGACCGCGCCCTCGCCGAAAAGATGCGCGTCGGCCACGCCGAACTCATCAAGACTGTCGAGGAGGCGCAGTCCAGGGTCCGCGACGAAGACGTGCGCCAGCTCCTCACCGACACGCTCGAAACGCTGCGCAAGCACGAAGAGCACGCCCAGAACCTGCCGGCCTGAGCCGCGCCGCCTTCGTCTTCAACCATCAACAGGGAGCAGGCGTCTTGACGGTCTACAGGGACGTGCGCTGCGTTCGTCCTGCCGGCGCCCGCCAATGGCCCTCGGCCAATGACCAACGGCCTCTTCCTCACGCCGCCTTGCGCTGCGACGGGCTCGAGTCGCTCTTGCCCGCGCCGCTTTGCGGCTTGCGCACCCCCGCGGCGGCGTCGGGCTTCTCCTGCCAGTCTTCCACGCCGCGCAGGTTCAACTCGCACGGCATCGTCTTGCGGTAGCCGAGCAGCCGCACGACCTCCAGCACGTCCGTCCACGACGGGAACGTCTTGTTGTTCGCCTGCTTGAACGCCTCGATCGCCCGGACGAACAGGAACTGCTCGCCGGTCATCTCACCCTCTTCGGCCGCCTTCGTAAACGCCGACCGCCGCCGCCCCGGCCCGCGGTGCCGCTCCAGCCCCGTCGCCTCCCCCTCGCCGTGGAACAACCCCTCTGCCTCGGCCCCCTCGCCCCCATCGTCCGGCCCCTCCGCCGCCCCGGCGGGCGAGCGACCGCCCACGCTCCCGAGCACATCGAGCCGCTCGGCCGCGTGGCTGTCCGCACCAGTTGTCCGGTAACCCCCACCTGTCGATGACGCGCGCTTGCTGGGCATGCTGGGCCTCGCTGATCGCCCCTGCCGCCGCGGCTGCGCCCGATGCACGCCCGTTCGCCCTCCGGCCATCCCCGGCCCCCGCGGCCCGATGCCGGCGGGGGAAGGATCAACACAGGCCTCGCGGAGGGTGGGCGTCAGGCCGACGGATCAGAGGTCCTCGTCGTCATCGTCTATGTCGTCCTCGAAGTCCTCTTCTTCTTCGTCGTCGTCGAAGAACTCGTCGTCGTCCTCGGCGAACTCTTCCTCATCCTCAAAGTCGTCATCAAACGACTCTTCCTCCTCCTCCAGATCGTCGTCATCGTCCTCGTCATACTTCTTGCCGGCCTCGATAACCGGGGCCAGGTCCCCCTCGCCCCCGTCCAGCAGGCCCAGCGCCAGCAGATCGTCCAGCGTCGAGCCGGCCTCCCCGTTCCACGCCTCACGCTCGGTCTTCTTCCCCATCGGCATCGTCACCATTGCTCTGCCCTCGTCAAAGCCGCGGCATTGGCCGCACACCCTCAACACCACACGCCGGATGACACCCCGGCGCGCCTCAAGCCCATCTTTGCCGCGCTGTCGGCACCGTGCCAACCGCCGCGAACAAAAACAGGCGGCCTGAGAATGGCGGTACACTACTCCCCGCCGCGTCCGTGTCAACAGACCCCGTCGCATTTTGCTCCCGCCCCGCCGCCGACCCGCCCAACGCCGCCGCCGTGCATCGCCCTCTCCGCCGGCGGCCAATGCTGACCACGAGCGCCGTGGCGGAGACGCGGCCGGCCCGCCGCCCCCCGGCCTTGTCCACGGTCTACATTTAGCCCCTCGATGCTTGTTTCTGAGCCGCGCATGTCCGAACCCCACCCGCCCGCAACTCCCGCCGCCGCCGCCGCTGCCTCCGGCCGATCCCCCCGCCGTCCCGCCGATTCGCCGCAGCCCCTGGCCGCGCTGCTGGCGCTGCTCCTCCCCGGTGCGGGGCACTTCTACCTCGGGCATCGACGCCGCGGCGTGCTCGTCGCGGTCTCCATCCTCGGGCTGTTCTTCTCCGGCCTGCTGATCGGCGGCATCGACTCGGTCGACAGCCGCGAAAACCGCATCTGGTTCTTCGGGCAGACGCTCGTCGGCCCGATCACCTTCGCCGTCGACGCCATCCACCAGTCCCGCTTCAAGGTTCTCGGGCCGACCATCTCCAGCATCGAGACCAACCGGGTGCCCGAACAGAGCGACCCGGTCCCGCATTACACGGCTCATTACGAGAACCACCGCCGGGGCGCCGTGCTCCGCGCCGCCGCCCCCTTCGAGATCCGCGGCCCGGACGGCTACGCCGTCCCCGTCCGCGACCCGCGCTACCCCGCCGCCGACCCCCGCGCGCCGCTGACCTTCACCGACCCGGCCACCAAGCTGCCCCGGCTGTCGACGCTCGCCGACCGCCCGCCCTACGTCCAGGCCCTCGGACGCGCCAGCGAGCTGGGCACGCTCTTTGCCACCATCGCCGGCATGCTCAACCTCATCTGCATCATCGACGCCGCGTATCACCACAGGAAAACCCAGTGAACAGTGAACAGCAAACAGTGAACAGAAGACACCAGCACCGTGCACAGCGCGGCATGGTCTCCTGCTCCCTGTTCCCTGCTCCCTGCTCCCTGCTTCTTGCCGCATCCCCCTTCTCCTACCGCCCGTTCATCGACCCGATCGACCTGCACGGGCACTGGTACCTGCTGCTCATCCCCCTCGCCTTCGGCGTCTCGATGGCGTACAAGGCCGTCCGCGTCAAAACGATGGACCGCTACTGGCGCAACGTCTTCGCGATGACCGCGCAGATCGTCGTCGGCATGCTCCTCCTCGGCCTGGCCTCCTACTTCCTCGTCGAAGTCTTCGCGCTCTACGTCGCCGAGCACGCGTGAACGGAGACAGGCGTCAGGCGTCTGTCGTCAGGCGTCGGTCTCTGGAGTGTTTTCTGGCGGCGTCCGAAGTCCGGATGCCGCCGATGTCGGTCATGACACCGACGCCCCACGCCCCCCCCCCCACGCCCCACGCCTAATACTTCCACGCCTTCCCCTTTCCCCCTTCCAGGTTGATGACCATGTACCGCAGCGCGTCGCACGCGTGGTCCGGGCCGTCCTTCTCCGGCTCCATCGACCCCGGCTTGTCGCTCGGGTAGTGGTACCGCGTCAGCGCCTGGATCAGCCCGACGCAGCGCCGGTGGACGAGCAGCCGCGGCCCCTTGCCGTCGGCCGGCGCGAGCAGCGCCCGCACCTTCCCGATCCCCTCGCGCAGGCCCACACGCCGCGAGCGGACCTTCAAGCCCTCCCGCCGCAGCAGCGCGGCGTTCGACGAGCCGGTCTGCTCGTGCCCCGCCTCCCCGGCCGGGTCGATGCCGATCCAGCGGAGCGTTTCTGCCGCGTGCGGCGTGGATGTCTTGGGTGGGGCGGGCGTCTCGCCCGCCCACATCGGCGCATCGCTGCCGGAGGAGATCGGCCATCCTTTCTCCCGCATCAGCCGCAGGTGTTCGTCGAGGCGTGTGCGCGTCGCCGTGTGCTCCTGCACGACCACGATCTTCGTCTGCCCCTTCTCCTCGCGCACCCACGCCAGCACGGCGACCGTCGGCGCGCGAAACCCGAAGTCCATCCCGGCCACCCACGCGCCCTCGCCGAGGGGGTCTTCGTCGGTCACGTGCGTGCGTTCGTCGAACTCCGGGTACACGCAGTCCGAACGCCGCGGCTTCAAACTCAGCATCTCGCTCGCCCACGACGCCGCATCGACCCGGCCCTTCATCACCAGCGCATCCTCCACCGACACGTGCCCCGTCTGCTCCGGCGTCTTCCGCTTGGCCCTCCCCCGACACTCCGGCCACAGCGAGCACTGATCGTCCTGCCCCTGCGCGCAGCGGTGCGATTCGCCGCATTTCTCCAGCACGTCGAGCGTCCCCCAGCGGAAGACCCGGCGTTTTGGGTAGCTCGGCTCTCCGAGCCGAGCGTGGGCGCTCGTCTTCGGCCCACCTATGCCCGGCTCGGAGAACCGGGCTACCCCGCCCCCCTGCACGACCGACCACATGAGCCCGAACGGCACGTGCATCGTCGAGAGCGCCTCGATCGAGCCGCGGACTCTGAGTTTTTTGCCATCGGGGCGCACGACCGTCTTCGAGCGGGTCGTGAGCTGGGCGGCGGTCCACAGCTCCGGATCGAACAGCTCGACCTCGTCGCAGCGGACTTTCTGCACGCGCGTGCCGCGGATCGCGGTCTGCGAGGCCGCGAGGATCTCGACGCCCGAGCCGTTGACGAGGCGGACGCGCTTCTCGCTCACCTTGCCGTCGACCAGCTCGGCGAGCCACGGCGTTTCCAGGAGTTTGCGCACGTGCTCGTGCATCCGACGGCTCTGCTCGAGCGAGCCGCCGAGCACGCGCACCTCGATCCCCGGCTTGAAGACCATGTCGAGCACGGTCGCGACCGCGCCGAGGAACGTCTTGCCCCCGCCGCGGCTGGCCCACACCACGCAGTCGCGCGGCCCCTCCGCCTCCTCGTCGAAGGCGTGCCACACGTACCGCATCGGCGCGGCCAGGTGCTCGTCGCCGCCGTCGAACGACTCCTCCTCGTCACGCGGCATCACGGCGCTGGGCACTGTCACGCCGAGCCACCGCGCCAGCCACGCGCGCAGCTCCTCCATCGATCCCGGCACAACATCCAGCGGCCCTCCGGCCGTCTTGCGCTTCCTGCTCATGACTCCCCCCCTTGCAGATCTATGTGTTCAAATCAAGCTTCGTTGTTCATACGAGACGCGAGCGGGAGCGAGCGTGTAGCACGCTGGAATGCCCTGACACGCTCGCTCCCGCTCGCGTCTCGTACTCTCCTTTCGTACATGTCTTCTGTTCACTGCTTACTGCTTGCTGTTCACTGGCCTTGCCATCGGCCAATGGCCACTGGCCTATGGCCTTCCTTCCCACGTATACGCCCGCGGCTGGCACGCGACCGACTGAGCCGCCAGCCGCACGAGCCGGCGGACGCTCGCGTCTTTCTCGCGCGAGGTCGATTTCGACGCCCCGGCCCACGCGCGCAGCGCCCCTTCGAGCATGCCGTCGTGCCGTGCGAGCGCCGCACAGCGCCGCACGTCGCCGAGCTGCCACGCCGCGATGCCGCGTTGCCGGAGACGTGTGATGAGCGCCGCGTCCCGCGCGCGGGGCGGCAGCGCGTGCTCGCGCATCCCGGCCGCTTTGAAGAACGGCGAGGCCGCCCCCATCGCCGCGACCGCTTCGGTGCGGCGTGTCAGCGGCTCGCGCAGGTACGCCGCGACGAGCGCCTTGGCGACGCCCATGCCCCGCCAGCGCGGGTGGACCACGACGCGCGAGATGCAGCGCACCTCGGCGTTGAGGCGTTGGGCGTTCTCGCGCTTGTCCGGCGTGTCGTACCGCCCCGGCCAGGCGAGCGTACGCCACGAGCCGTTGAGCACCGGCATCGAGACGACCAAGACGCCGATGAGTTGGTTTTCCGTGGCACAGGCGTCCCGCCTGTGCGTGGGCAAACATCGCGCCATCCACGTTCCCACGCACGTCGCCGGCGGCCCGCCGCGGTAGTGAAACTGCGCGAGCCGCTGGTAGTCGTCGAGCGTCCCCGAGCCGCGCTCGATCACATACGGCTCGCACGCGGCGTCACCCTCGTCGGCCGAAGCCAACGCGGCGAAGCGTTCCTGGATGTTCATGGCCTCCCCCCTCCCTTTTCTCGCTCTCTCAGAACAACACGTGATGGAGCATCATCCACGCTGTATTTCACCACAGAGGCACAGAGAACACAGAGTTCACAGAGAACATGCATTTGTTTGAATTTGCCATTTGGCCCTTTGCTATTTGCTCTTTCCGCTCTCTGTGCACGCTGTGGCTCTGTGTCAAAGATAAGCGAAGAGAATGGTTCAAAGCAGATTGAACGAGCCATCATCGCTCACGACGACCAGCACATCCGGCTTCAAGTCTTCGAGCAGGTCATCATGCGGCGTTGCGGCGACGAGGGCTGCGCCACCATGCGTACCCGTCTTCCCCTCCCCCGAGGAGCCGACGGCCGAGGAACGGTCGACCCACTTGCGCACGGCCCGCGCCAGGCACCTCGCCGAGAGGCGGTCGAGCGAGACGGCGAACTCGTCGGCGACCAGCAGCGTCGGCCTGCGGTCGCTGGGCGTGCCCGGCTGAGCGCAGCGGAGGAACGCGCGGGCCAGCGACAGGCGGAAACGCTGCCCGCCGGAGAGATGGGCCGCGCGTCGGCCCAGCAGCGTCGCGTCGGCGAGCCCCGCCGAGGCGAGCGATCGGAGCACGCCGGCTTCGCCCAGGAGCGGGCCGTGCAGCGATTCGACGACGCACGCCGCGGCGTGCGCCTCGCGCTCGTCGGCCAATCGCACGCGCCACTTCTCGCGCCTCGCGCTCGTCGGCCAATCGCACGCGCCACTTCTCGCGCCTCGCCCGCGCGGCGAGCAATCGCAAGAGCGTGCTCTTCCCCGAGCCGCTGGGCCCGGTGATCATGACGAGTACGCCGGGCGCAAGCCGCGGCAGGAGCTGCTCGGCGACCGCCGAGGCCGCCCGGACGCGGCGCGCGTGCTCCAGACGGCCTTCTTCGACGTCGTCGAGCGTGAGACCGAAGAGCGCCAGCGCCCTGAGCAGACGCTCGCTGGCCGACGTGCGTGATTCAGCGGTTCGCCGCCGCGTGTGTGCGTGCGGCTTGGCGTGGATCGTCGATGCGGGCGTGTTCACAGGTCCCCCCCTTCGTCGGTGGTTGAGCGGTCGCGGAACGGCCGAGCCTTTTTGACGACGCGGTGCGGGCGGTCTTTCCGCGGCGGCGGCGTGCGCGGCGGGTCGACCGATTGCCACGCGGGCGCGAAGGCCGCCTGTACCTGTGCGGCGCTCCGGCCTTCCGCGGCGGGCGTGCCGGCGTGCGGCGGCTCGGCGGACGTCTCCATCAGGCCGACGACGAGGGCGCGGTAGCGGCGGACGGTGTGGAACGAGACGCCGAGTGCCGCGGCGGCGGTGCGGAGCGACTTGCCCTCCACCATGCACATCGTGGCGACCTGGGCCATCAGGCTCGGCCAGCGGTCGCGGTGGCGGAGGACGAAGAGGTACTCCTCGCTGAGCGCCCGCGACACGGCTCTGCGGCAGCGGCGGCGCAAAGTCCGGGGGCTGACACACAGTAATGGGGCCAGCTCGCTTACCGGGCGGCCGTGCTCGTATACGGTGCGGATGAGCTCTCTCTCCTCGGCCGGCAACCACTTGGCGCGGGTCACCAGTTCGGCGGCCAGATCGGCGCGGCGCTTCCGCCGCAGGTCGACCGATTGTTCGTGTTCTGCAAGGATTTGATTGCCCATCGAGCTGTGCCGTGCCATGCAAGGCCCCCTGTGTGAGAGATGAACGAGATGTTGGCGGTCCAGAAAACGCGATTTGTTCTCTTATCGTTGAAATCTTCTTGCACTTTTACTGATTAGAGAACAATATGCAAGGGTATTGTATGGTATCGCACAAGATTGGCGCACGAATCGGGATGGTGCAGCGATGAACAGGAGAAAGCCCCGGGAAGTGGACGAAACAAGGGGAAGCACCGGGCCGAAAGAGGAGCACGGGCGCAAGAGCGACCCGGCGTTTTCCCCATTGCCGCACACAGTGCAGGGGGCGGCGGTGGAAAACGGCCAGACCGGGCCGGGGGCGGGCGCGGGAGACGTGGAGCCAGGGCCGATGGTCAGCAGAGCGACACCGATGGACAGCCGCGGCGGCGTGGGCGGGCAGGCGGGCGGCGCTTCACCGATCGGGTGGCGCGGCGGCCGTCGCGACGAGTGGGGCGGGAATGGAGCCGGGGGAGCCGGCGGTGGGGGCAGCGGCGCGCTGGGCGATCGCATCCGCCGTCGGCGGCTGGAGCTGAACCTCACGCTGCGCGACGTGTCGGACTTGGCCGACTGCGCGATCTCGTATCTGTCGGCGATCGAGAACGGGCAGCGCGCCGGGCCGCCGAGCGACGCGGTGCTCGGGCGGATCGAGGCGGCGCTGGGTCTGCCGGCCGGTGAGCTGCTGGGCGTTGCGCGGTGGCAGGAGACGCCGGCGGAGGTGCGGCGGGAGATGGAGCGGCTGCGGACGCAGCAAAGGCTTGCCGCGGAGCTGATCACGAGGCTCAAGGCGGGGGGGCCGAACGTGCTCGACGAGCTGCACCGCTCCGGCGAGCTGGCGCGGACGATCGAGCGGATCTCGCCGAC
>CAZZDW010000085.1:0-15355 GCA_964652945.1 uncultured Phycisphaeraceae bacterium | reverse complement strand
ACTCACAACCCACCGACTCGGCACGCAAGAACCCCGTCACCATCGAGCTGGCAGCGGTGCTCAGGCAGCCGTGAGCCTGAGCATTACATTGTCTTGGATCCGTATTATCCGTTCAGCAGCCGGCGAGCCAAGCGGTGACGAAATCGAAGATGTCTTGCACCGTCACGCCGTTGACGTGGTTAACATCCGCCGAGGCGTTCCCGGCAAGCCACGCGGTGAGAAAGTCGAAGATATCCTGCACGGTCACGCCGTTGACGGCATTGAAGTCGGCCGCACAACCAGTACCCGGCGAAGCGTCTTCAATCCGAATGGCCAGGTCACCCACATCCTCGCCGACCGGCGTCGTGTTGTAGGGCGTCCACGTTGTCGAGCCGTATGCCCCGATGTAACCCGTGTTACCGTGGGCCGTTGCCGAATCACGGGCGTACACCACGCCGCCGGTCTGATGGAGCGTGTTGTTTGTCGCAAGATGATAATAAACATTGTCGTTCGAGGCCGAGGTGATCGAGATCCACCACGTCCCGGCGTCGAGGGTGATGTTCTCGGCCGAGAGATCGAGCCCCAGGCGATAGATCGGTTCGCTGCCGTTGACGTGGCCCCAGCTTCCATTGGTGCCGATTTGCGTGACCGAGGCGTAACTGGTGAGCGTCACCGACGCGGCCGGCGTCTCGGCCGGCGCGCCGGCGTCGTCCGCGAAGAACTCGACCAGGATGGAATCGGGGAGCGAGTCGTTGGCCGAGTAGAAGACCGCGGCGACGTCGAAGGTCACCGTGCCGATGGTGTGCGTCTCGGCCAGCGTGAAATCGTCGGCCGACTGCATGTCGTACGGGGCGCCGAAGTCGGTGTTGCCGCCGCCGATGGTCGCGCCGGTGATGCGCGAGCCGGTTTGCTCATAATGCTCGCTCGTGTACAGCGCGTCATAGAGCACGTCCGCGCGGGCCGTCGCAGCACAGAATGTCAGCATGAGAGCGGCGGGCCATATCATCTTTACTTTGATCTTCACGCCCACCGTTATTCTCCTTCTTGGTTTGAATGCTGCGTGCCGCGCGAGCCGACGACGTTCATTACGGCTTCCAGTTCTTGGTGCTGATCTCGGCCCCGTTGTAGTCGATGCCCTTGAGGTCGCCGCGGGTCCAGCGGTAATAGCCGGTGACCTTCGGCCCCTCGGCCGGCACGGGCGACTCGAAGCCGAGATCCGGAACATAATCGAAGGTTGTCGTTGCCTTCATCGACGTGTAGTCTGCCGAGTCCCAGCCGGGGTTGGCGTCGCCGGTCCGGCGGGCGCGTACCGACGAATCCCAGAACAACAGCGGCTGGCGTGCCCGCGGATAGGCGTAGAAGAGATCCTGCTTGCCGCTGTGGCGGTCTTGTGTGTCGGCCACGGCGACTTTCTGCGAAGGAAAAAGAATATCTGGTTGCCGATGGTCAAAGAATTTGGTTTTATATCCATAGTAAAGGTTATATTGATCATGCGTTGCAAGCTGACTATATGACTCGTATCCTGGCAGATTATGACCTCGTCCTTGAAGCGTGCCTATGGAACTGGCCGGCAGCAACTGGTAACTCGAACTAAATCCAAGCCATTGTTGATATCCCAATGAATTTATAAGCTTCTGCGGCTTGTTCGCGGATACACCGATCGCCAGTGGGTCTGAATACCACGCCAGACGTGCGGCGTCTTCGGGGCATGCGAACGCCGGCATCGGCAACTTGTCGCCGAGGTAGGGAATCAGCACAAGGTGCGCATGCTGCTCATACGCACTTGTGGTTTGCCGGATAGGCCGCAGTGATGCGGTTGATGTTTCGGTGTATTCTTGAATAATACCTTTGGCAATTTTTTCAATATCACTGAATGTTCGGCCAGTAGCATTCGACGATAATGCCCCAGACGATTTAGAATAAAACGTGGCGATATATTCTTTGTAATCACTCATATAGTACGCGTGCGCTCGACCGATTTGCTGCATGTTCGCCATGCAGACGGCCTGGCGTGCGGCCTTCCGCGCCGCGGCGAGGGCCGGCAAGAGGATCGACATCAATAGCGCAATGATCGAGATGACGACCAGGAGCTCGATAAGCGAAAAGCCGCGGCGGCCTCCGTTGACATAAGAACTCGACATGCAATGGCTCCAATGATGTTCCGTGCGCGTTCTACGAATCTGAAAGTCCCGCCCGCGCGTTCTCGGCGCGGACGGGATGAATGGGAGGAAGAGGAAGCGTGTCTTTGGTGGCACCGGTCTCCTGACCGGTGCGTGGGCAAGCCTGAAATCGGCGCCCACGCTCGGCTCGGAGAGCCGAGCCACCTAAGACAAGACATTCAGCAGCCGGCAAGCCAGGCGGTGAGGAAGTCGAAGATATCCTGAACGGTCACGCCGTTGACATTGTTGAAGTCCGCCGAAGCGTTCCCGGCCAGCCAGGCGGTGAGGAAGTCGAAGATGTCCTGCACCGTCACGCCGTTGACCCCGTTGAAGTCCGCGGGGCAGCCCGCGACCGGGGACTCGCAACTGGAGAAGACCAACGAGAACGGCTGCCCGCCCCCGGCGCGGATGGACCCGGAGGTAGAGCCGGTTACGTCGGCGATGTTGAGCGTCCACGTTCCCGTCGGGTCTTCGCCGTCGAAGGCGGAGAGCGGGCTGAAGGGCTGGTGCGAGCAGGAGTGCGGCTGGCCGCACGCAGGAAAGAGCACGGCGGCCTCGTCGTCAAAGATCGCGTTGCAAATGTCTCTTGTGCTGCCGCCCTGCTGATTCAATATCACGACACTCGTCCCTTGCGGGCTCGTCAGCGTGATCACAAGTTCGCTAATCCTATTGTGATCGATGCTGGAATTGTTTCCGCACGCTGTTCCAGTGCGGAGATTGAGATCTTGGATAAGGCCTACACCCGAAGGCACCTCGATCGGCACATCGATGCCCGCAGGACTCTGGTTTGGAATGGCTGTCCCGGGCGATGTTATGTGGGTAGAGGCGACGACCACCGTTGCGCCGAGTATGCTGAAGTCCACCTGTCCTGAGCCGAGCCCGGCGTCGGTGGTGATGGTCAGGCGGAGATCGATCGGCGCCCCGCACAGGTGCGAGGGATCGAGCGCGATCACGAACGGCGAGATGTTGTTCTGAGTGTCGCCCGGCACGAAATCAGGATAGGTTGAAGCGCCCGAGACCACCGTCGCCGTCGGCGTCAGCGAGGTAAGCGTCGCCGATACCGCGGCGTTCATGCCACCCCCGTTGGACACGGGGATTGCAAGATGCAAAGCCGATTCACCGGGATCCGCGATGCCGTTGGCGTTGCCGTTGGCCGATGTGTCGTCCACGACGATGCTGCCCCCGAGACTGAAAGTGGCGCACCCTGGGTACGCCAGCCCCGTCGGCAGCACGAAGTCGGTCTGCTTGGACTCCTGATCGGAGACGACGTCGAGACGAAGGTTGACGGGCTGGCCGCACGGGTGCGACGGGTCGAGGCTGATCACGAAGGGGGATGCGCCGACCGTGGAGATATTGACGGCGAGGTCGGGGTACACGACGCTGCCCGTGATAATGGTCGCCGTCGGCGTCAGCGAAGTGAGCGTCGCCGAAACATTCGTCGCGATATCTCCGCCGGTGTTGCCATAGGCGTTCACGAGCGGCACGCTGAGACCAATATTCGCCTCGCCGGGGTCGGCCACGCCGGTGTTGTTGCCGGCGGCATCGTCGACGATGCTGGGGCCGACCTGCGAGATCAAGACGTCGCCCGCCGGCGGGTCGCCCACAACCGTAAACTGCACCCACGCGACCTCTCTTGAGAAGTCCGGGTCGTTATACGGTCCGCCGAAAATGAACGCCTGCTCGACCTGCGTGAGCGTGGAATCGTTCAGCGTCACCTGCCCGAGGAATGGACCTCCTGGATAGCTGCCGGTCATGAGCGTGCCGGGGAAATCCATGGCGTAGCCATTCTGCTGGACGTCGTCGGGGACGATCGGCAGGTTATTGACCAGATCTAGCGTGCCGATGGCGAGGTAGTACGTGCCCGGCGCGAGGATGCGCGTCAGTTGAGAGTTTTTGCCGTATGAGCTGCCGCCGACCCCGTCGGCGTCGTCGTTGCCCGCGCCGGGGATGGCGTTGTAGTTGGCATCGTACAGCCAGATCGCGGAATCCCAGTCCGATTCTTCTAAGTGCGTGACGGTGATCGTGACCGGCCCGGCCGTCACGGGCTGCGAGATCGCCGTCGGCGTCACCGGCACGTTCGGCTCGCGGGTGAGCGTGTACGTCTTGCCAACGACCTGCGGCGGAAGCCCATAAATCCGAAGATAAATCTCTTCTTCCCGGCCGAAACCGTACCACGCGTGAACCGTGTCGGCCCCTCCGCCCCCCTCGTATTGACCCCAACCCAAGTTATGATCCGGGTCGCTTCCCACGTCGATCACACCGTTCGATTGCGACAACGTCCGAACGCTGACTTCGAGCGCCACAGGGTCCGACGAGAAGGTCGCCGGCGTGGTGTGAGAGCGCAGGCTGTAGCGGTAGATGCCCGGGGGCGCCGGCGTCATCTTGACGCGGAAATAGTCGTAGGTGTCGTCCGTGCCGACGGCGCCATTGATGCCGGTGGAATAGCCGGAGAACGAATCGCCGGGAGCGAGCGTGACGGCGGTGGCCGTTGCCTTGCTGTCGTTGGGCTCGACCTCGGGGTAGTTGGTCTGGGCGAGGGCCGCGCCGCCGCACGCCAGCGCGCCGAGACCGGCGGCCATCAGGTACGCGGCAACGCGGAGGCGATCGGGTCGCACACATCGAGCCGTAGGCCGAGACGGTGCCTGATTGAACACAGGGACTGGAACGGGCATGAAGCAACTCCTCTCAATGGTGGGGGGAAACGGACGCCGCGATGGAGAACATGCAACAGGGGACGGCGCAGGCGATCTCGCCGGTGCCACAACAAACTCGGGATGGGCGGAGACGGCGAGTGCCGCAGAACTCCACGAATGAATGTACCTCGTGTCGGCACGATCGCAAGTTGCCGATGGATTTTTCCGAAACTTTTTTTGACCTATGGCGAGGGTGAGGTACTCTTTCTTTCATGAGGCTTCAAAGCGGCTTTCGCTCTACCATGCCCGCCATGTCCGTTGTGAAGCCGGTTCAGGTCAGCGTTGCCCCGTTCGAACAGACGGCGGAGGAGGTCATGGGGGCGTTTCAGGCCGCGCTGCAAGAGCTGGTGACCCATGCGCCCGGGACGGGGCAGCGCGGCGTAGACCTCCAGCGGAGCCTGGGACTGGACAAAAAGCTGGCGTGGCAGGTGTCGAAGCTGATCCGGGCGGTGCGGCCGTTATCGGAGGTGGCGCACGTGCCGCCGCGGTCGTCGATGGAGCGGCTGGTCGCGGCGGGCGAGAACCAAGGAATAGCCGAGGATGTGCTGAACCGCGTGAATGCGGCGTTCGAGAGTTTCGAGCGGTTCGTGGAAGAGCACGGAGGCGATCGTGCAGAAATGATCTCGCTGGCGGGCGGGTTACTCTCCGAGCACGACCCGCACCACGATCTGCAGGTCCGCAGAAACGTCTTCCGCGGCAACGCGCATCTCTGGGGGATCAAGCTCGAGACGGTTGTGTTTACGAATGTGTTCCATTCCGGCGGCCTCGAATCCGTGACGGTCGGCGGGCATATAGGAATCCAGCGGCTGAGGCCGGGGGTTTCGTTTTCACGCCGTGTTCAGGCCGATCCGCCGGCGTTTACAGATCCGACGAAGCCTCTCACGCCACCGGAGCAGCAAGGCGTCCGGATTTTGGAAGAGTTTTCGACGCATCCGCTGCCGACGATGACGCCGCATACGAACCGTGACGGCTCGGTAGAAACAGAGATCGAGTTTCCGCCGTCGGGGCGCCGTGGCGCCGTGACGCTGTACACAGTTAATCACTTAATGGGCAAGCCAGGGGGGCAGCCGCGATCGTCGCATGTGACCGCGAGTTCGGGTGTGTCGACGCCGACGGAGATGCTGGTGACCGAGATGCTGGTGCCGCAGGGGATGAGCGACCCGGCGACAGCGCGCGTGGCGGTGTACGGTCGTCGCACGATGGTGGACCAGGTGGGCGAACTGCGAACGATCGATCTGTTGCCGCAACGGGAGACGGTGGCGTATATGGGGACACTGGAGTCATCGCCGCCGGTGCCCGGCGTGCCGCAGCACGCCACGGCCGTGCGGCATGTGCTGGAGAAACTCGGGTGGCTCAATACGAAGTACGACGTGTACCGCTGCCGCGTGCAGTACCCGCTGCTGCATTCGCTGGTGCATATGGCCGTTGAGAAACGATGAGAACGGCGGTGAGTTTTTTGAGACGAATACGGCTGACAAATCCTAATATATGAGTATGATGATGGTATGCAGAAAGATCGCATCACCGTCACCCTCGACCCCGACTTGGTCGCCCGGATCGACCGGCTGGCCGAGCTGCGGGATCACTCACGGTCCAAGCTGATGGAACTGTTGTTGGAGATCGCCGTCGAAGAGGAAGAAGCGGCCATGAAAACGCTCGGTTCACCGGTGGTCGGGACTGTCGTCCAGAGCATCATGGACCATCCCAAGCTCCTCAAGACAATCGCCTCACTCATCGGCGAACGGCTAACGCCGGACGAAGTCAAAAAATGGCAAGAAGACGCCCCGAAGATCCGGCGGACGCGCGAACGGCTGCGGGACGAACGCGGCCGTCGGTATGACATAGACAAGGGGGACAAGTGATGGCAAGCCCGAAGCCCGTGCTTTCGACAGTAGCGGTGAATCCCGCCACGCTCTCGGCCGATCGGCCTTGCGTCCAGGTCGAGCCGGAACTGCTCGACACGCAGGACGCCACCAAGCTCTTCGGCGGCATCGTGGAGAACACGTTCAAGCCGCTCATGCACGAGCACGGCGTGAAGCCGGTTCGAGTCGGCCGCCGGGTGCTGTGGTACCTGCGTGACCTCCGCCGCGTGGTCGCGGTGCTGGTTCACCGTTCATCCAGCGAGCAGGAGCCCGCCTGATGGGAACGCTCCAGCACACGCCGCGTGGCTGCCGGTATCAGTTCTTCGATCACACCGGCGTACGCCGCTTTGTTTCTTGGCCGAAGTGCTCGAAGCGTGACGCCTCAATGATCGCGGGCCATATCGACGAGCTGGTAGCGGCCCTCCGCGGCGGCTTCGCCATCCCGGCCGAAACGCGGGCTTGGCTTGTCACCGCCCCCAATTCGCTCATCGAACGGCTGGCCGAACTCGGGCTGTGCCAGCCTCGGACTTCGACCCGGCTGGGCGCATTCATCGATCGATACATCGAACTCCGCAAGCAGGACGCCAAGCCAGAAACGATCAAGACGTTCAAGCGTGCGAGGAAGCACATGCTGGCGTTCTTCAAGGCCGATCGCGTGCTCTCGTCGCTCACTAAGCCCGAGTGCATGGAGTTTCGGGCATCCCTCTTGACCGACAAACCGGACGGTGCAGGGCTCGGCGTGAACACCGCGAACACGACTGTGCGTCTGTGCTCGCAGTTCTTCAATGCCGCGATCTTGCAGGACCTGGTGTCGTTGAATCCGTTCGCGGGCCTGCCGAAGACGACCAAGGGCAATGCCGAGACCTACGAGTTCGTCGACCACGGCCGCATCGCCCGCGTGCTCGATGCCTGCCCGGATGCTCAATGGCGGCTGATGGTGGTGCTCGCCCGGTACGGCGGGCTCCGCTGCCCGAGCGAGGTCCTGCAACTCACCTGGGCCGATGTGCTCTGGGATCGGAACCGTCTGCGTGTCCGCTCGGAGAAGACGGCCCACCATGCCTCGGGCAGCGTCCGGTACACGCCCCTATTCCCAGAGATCACACGGGAGCTCTACGCCGTCTACGAACTCGCCGAGCCCGGTGTGCCGCATGTCGTCACTCGGTATCGGTCACCGGCCGTCAACCTGCGGACGCAGTTGCTGCGGATCATCGACCGTGCTGGCGTCGAGCCGTGGCCGAAGCTCTGGCAGAACCTGCGGACGAGCCGGCACGTCGAACTGACGCGGCGTCATGCTCCCGGCCTCGTCAACCAGTGGCTCGGGCACAACGCCAAGATCGCCGCCGAGTACTACGAGCACGCGACCGACGACGATTACGCCGACGCGGCGGCCTGTCCGACCGCTTCTCAAGTCGTTGCAAAACTCGTTGCAGCAGGTGCCGTCAACGGGCGTCACCCAGATCCCGGATCGGCCCTCACGGCTCAAGAAGCCGCATCGGTCATCACCGAAGAACCTGCAAGTGGGCGATACAGGACTCGAACCTGTGACCTCATGCGTGTCATGCATGCGCGCTAGCCAGCTGCGCCAATCGCCCCAAGATGTCGGGCAAACTATACGCCGCTCCCCCGACAAAGCCACCCCCCCATTCCCCCATCCCCCTCCCAAAAAAAGCGAGACGGGGCGTGTCGCCCCGTCTCCGGACACGTTCTTTTTCGGACCACGCGGCTCAGTTCGAGATCACGATCTCCACGCGGCGGCTGGCGGCCTTGGTCGACTTCGGGTTCGCCGAGCCCATCCCCACCGACGTGATGCGGCTGATCCCCTTCGACTGCAGATAGCTCTTCACCGCGTCGGCCCGCGCCTGGCTCAGGGCCTCGTTGCTCCCCCACTTGCTCCGCTTGATCGGGTCGCTGTCGGTGTACCCCTCGACGCGGACGCGCGACCCGCCGTAGTTGTTGCGGATCGTCTTGGCGACGTCGTCGAGCTTGCTCTTGGCCGACGACTTGAGCGTCGCCGAGCCCGAGTCAAACAGCACGTCCCCGGCGACGGTGATCGTCACCGGCTCGGGCGCGTTGTACCCGCCGCCGCCGCCCCGACCGGCATCGTCGCTCCACCCGCCGCCGGTGTCGGCGGTGGCGGCCTTGCTCTTCTCGTCCATGCACTGGGCCAGCTGCTGCTGCACCTGCGCCAGCGACATGGAGAGCTGGTTGTTCTGGTCGCGGAGCTGGGCGTTCTCCTGCATCGCCAGCTCCTGCTGCTGCTTGGCCTTGTTGTTGCAGCCGCCCAGGCCGCCGCCCACGCCCAGCAGGAGCCCTGCGCCGAGCGCGACCGCCGCGATTTTCCGACCCTTGGACATCAGCATCCGTACGTTCATCGGGAAACTCTCCAGTTCTCACGCCGTGGCGTGTTCAGAACACCGCTTGCTGCCTGAAAAACCGCCCCGCGCCAGCGCGGCCGGGCGACGCAACGCTACCAGATTTCGTCGCCGTGTCAAACGCACGGCATCATTCCAGACTCCCACGCACCGATCTGGCCCCCCCCTGCTCGGTGCCACCTATGGCAAGTTGATCGGCATACCCCCCGGTTCGATCTGCAAAAGCCGTGTCAGCCCTACCTCAATCAGGGGCTTGCACAGCACCACCAGCACCGTCGCCGCCGCCAAGTACGGGCCGTACGGCATCTGCCTCGCCACCGACCGGGACCAGACCGCGCTCATGATCGTCCAGTACAGCCCGACGAACGCCGCCAGAAAGAACGCCAGCGTCGAGTCGATCCACCCCAGGCACGCCCCGACGGCCGCCATGAGGTGAACGTCCCCCAGCCCCATCGCCTCTTTGCCAAACGCCAGCGAGCCGCCGATCCGCACCAGCCAGACCACGCCCCCCCCGATCAGGTAGCCGATCAGCACGCCCGTGAGCACCAGCAGCGGCAACGGCGGCGACCAGGGCAGGACCTTCGCCTCAACGCCGTGGGTCGTCAGCCAACCGCCGAGGATCGCCAGGCCGGCGCACGGCCCGAGGAAGGCCATCTCCTTGAGCATCTCCCGCCGTGCGTGCGGGTACCGGATCCACATCGCCGGCGTGCTCAGCCCCGCCTCGTGGGCCTCGCCTCCGGCGGAGGGGGCCGGCGTCTTTGCCCGGTGCACCAGCCCGGCCGCCAGCGGGCCGGCGACGGCTCCGAAGATCAGCCCCCACCACTGCGGCTTGCCGATCAGCCCGGCCACGACCACGCCCAGCACCGTCAGGCCGACGACAATCGCGACCAGCACCAGCGGGTTACTGCCTTGGTTTGGGTGGAGCGGGGGCGAAGATCCCGCCCGCTCAATTTCGCTCACGTGGGCGGGCGGGACGCCCGCCCCACCCAAAGACACATCGTTCTGGGTCAACTTGTCCGGGTTGGTTTCCTCAGCAGATTTCTGATTCGCCCCCCCTTGCTCGGCCAGCGCCTGCTTCTCCCACTCCTCGTAATCCGAAAAGCTCCGGCGGATCAGCCCGAGCCTGAGCAGCAGCATGCCGACGCCCAGGCCGAGGATGCCGCCGATGCTCGCGCCGACCCACCACCACGCCCCCGCCCAGCTCGCCGCGTCGTTCTGCGGCGTCGCGATCGACCAGATCCACCCCGTCTCGATCCGCGGGTACTTCAGCCAGTTGTCGTGCGTCTGCTGCCAATAGAGCGCGTACCCCGCGTGCCCCCCCAGCCCGACGATCGTCGCAAACCACGGCAAGACCAGCGGGATCGTGAACGTCTTGAAATCCACGATCGTCATCGCGATCAGGCTGCCCACGAGCACGATCAGCACGAGGAACATCGGCCACGTGTGGCTCGGCCACATGTTCGAGAGGTCGATGATGTCGTTGTACGTCCAGTCCGGGCGGATCGAGCCCCAGTCGATGCCGAGCCAGACCGCCTTGCCGGCGTACTTGCCCGCCGACGGCGGCACCAGGTACCACAGCACGAAGAACGCCGCGAAGATGAAGGCCGTCGCGAACTCGACGAGCGGGTACTCGGGGGAGATCTTCGACTTGCAGAAGCGGCACCTGCCGCGGAGGAAGATCCAGCCGAAGATGGGGATGTTCTCGCGCCACGTCAGGCGGGTGTCGCAGGCCGGGCAGCGCGACGGCGGCGTGATCACGCTCATGCCCAGCGGCAGCCGGTACACCAGCACATTGATGAGCGAGCCGACGCAGGCCCCGAAGGCGAAGACGAAGAGCACCCAGGCCGCCTGGGTCAGCACCATGTACACCTGATAGTCGGGCATGTATGAATCCTGATCGGGTTCTCGGTGGCACCGGTCTCCTGACCGGTGCGTGGGCGCACGAGTTCAGGCTTGCCCGCGCACCGATCTGGAGATCGGTGCCACCTCAAGACAAGGCCACCAAAACCAATCAGTCTTCTTTCGGCTCGCCGCCCCCCGCTCCCGCAGTGCCGAGCCCTCCGCCCCCTCCACTTCCGCCATTTGGCCGCATTTTCGCCGTCAGGTCGTCGACGCGCTGCTGGGCCTTGAGGAGGACGGTTCGGCAGTGGTTGATGAGGGCGACGCCGCGTTCGTATTCGCCGAGGCTCTCCTCGAGCCCGATCTGGCCGGACTCGATCCGCTCGATGATCGACTCCACGTCGGTGAGGGCGTCCTCGAAGCTGGCCGGCGGGTTGGAGGGGGTCGGATCGGGCATGAAAGACAATAGCCTTGCGAGATTTCTTCCGAGAACGCGGAGGAGCGGAGAAAAGCGGAGGAGGCGGAGGAAATACCAAGACAGTGTTTGAACGCAACGGTCACGCGGACGCACAGAACGGCACAGAGCCACCTGCATTCCTTCATGTCTTCGAGGAAGATCCCGTCTTTGTATTTCTCCGCGTTCTCCGCATCCCTCCGCCACTCCGCGTTCTCTGAACATCAGCCTCCGAAGAGTCCCGGCTGGTTCGAGTCAATCGATTTTCGAGAAGCTCGCTTGGCTTTCGGCTTGGCGAGTTTGGTCTGCGAGCCCGCGGGGGGCGGGACGGCCGCCCCTTCGCCCTCGACGACCGACGAGAACTCGCCGTCGGCGACGCGCGTCCGCACGGTCTGCCCCGGCGCGACGTCCCGCCACGAGCGGACAACCGTGCCGTCGGCGTTGAGCGTGCACGAAAACCCACGGCGGAGCACGCCGATCGGCGCGACCAGATCCAGCCCACGCGCGGCCGACTCGACCTCGCCCCCCTGCTTCTCCATCATCGTGCGCACGGCCCTGGTCAACCGTGCGGCAAGCCCATCCAGGTCGACCTCCAACCGATCGCGCATCGCCTCGTGCAGGCCGATCGTTACCTCGCGCAGCGACGATTCGCGCCGTGCGTAGACGTTCTCGGGGCGGTGCCTGTGCAGCGCCGCCGATCGGACGGTCAGCCGGTGCGCGGCGTCGCGCACGAGCGACGCTTGTGCGCTCACCAGGCGTCGCTCGGCATCTTCGAGGCGTTTCCGCGCGTCGCGGACGATCAGCGACGGGTCCTGGATGATCGGGCGGCGGGCAAGGCCGCGCAAACGCTCGGCGTCGAGACGGATGTGGCGTTTGGCCGCGGCGTGCAGGCGGGAAACGAGCTGCGTGAGCTGCTCCTCGATCGCCGACGAATCCGGCGATAGTCGCATCGCGGCCTGCGTCGGCGTCGCGCACCGCTCGTCGGCGACCAGCTCGGCGAGCGTGGTGTCGGTCTCGTGCCCGATCGCGCAGACGACGGGGATCGGGCAGTTGACGATCGCCTCGGCGACGACGCGCTCGTTGAAGGTCCACAGGTCTTCGCGCGAGCCGCCGCCGCGGGTGATGAGCACGGCGTCGAGCCGCTCCTCGGCGTGTTGCTGCCCGACATACCGCAGCGCGTGGACGACCTCGGCGGCCGAGCCCTCGCCCTGCACGCGCACGTCGAGCAGCACCACGCCCACCGCGGTACACCGCCGGCGGAGGGTGTCGAGCACGTCCTGCAACGCCGCCCCGCTGCGGCTGGTGACGACGGCGATGCGGCGCGGGAAGGGCGGCAGGCGGCGCTTGCGGGCCGGGTCGAGCCAGCCGAGCGCCCGGCACTCTTCAACAAGGCGGCGGAGGGCCGCGTCGAGCGCCCCCTCGCCGACGGGCTGGAGCCGGGTGACGTAGAACTGCGTCCGCCCCTGCTTGGCGAAGAACTCGACGCGCCCGGTCGCGACGACGCGGTCGCCGGCATTCGGAAGACCGCCGCCCCACGCGCTTGCCGCCTTGGCCGCGGCGGATGCGAACATGACGCAGGAGATGACCGCGGCTTCGTCCTTGAGGTCGAAGTACCAGTGCGTGCGCTGGCGGACGCCGCTGCCGCCGATCTCGCCGACGACGCGGACCGGCGAGTCGACGTGCTCGCGGAGCGCCCGGTCGATCCGCGAGGCGAGCTGCGCGACGGTGATGGGGGAATCCGAATCAGTCGTTGTTGATTTTTCGCGCCGGGGCGCCCCCCCACCGCCCCGGTTCACGTCCGTGCTCGCCTCCTGACGCGCACGCATCTTCGACGGATCAAAGGGGAGACGCTCGCTCACGACACCGCCGCCTCTTCGCCGACGAGCGCGGCGTACGCCCCCGCCACCCCGGCGATGTGCGTCGAGGCCGAACGCTCGCGCTGCACGTACGCCCACGCGCTCGTCAGCAGCGCCTGGCGGGCCGGGGCGTCGTAGAGGACCGACTCGAGCGTGTTGAGCCAGGCCGAGTGCGTCGGCTTGGGGACGATGCGGCAGGTGACGCCGTGGTCGAGGTCGTCGACGAGCGGATCGGGGGGCGCGACGACGGCGACGCCGCTGGCCATCGCGTCGAGCGTGAGGCTGCGGTGCACGCCGGCGCAGTCGGTGAGGATCAGCGCGTCGAGGTCCATCACCGGGTCGCGCCGGGCCTCCATCGCGGGGATGAGCGTGAGGTGGTTGAGGATGCCGAGCTTTCGGCCGAGCTTCCAGACGTAAGCGGCGACGCCGCCGCCCCCGCCGCCCGCGGCACGCTCGTCCTCAGCGCCGACGAAGATCATCAGGCCGGGCGACGACGACGCCGCGTCGCCGGCGGACGCTCGGCGGACGGCGAGCATCGCCAGCGCCTCGATCGCCGACGTGAGCCCGCGCCCCTTGCTCACCGCGAGCACGCCGACGGACCGGTTGGCCCTCTCGGCGTCGACCGCCGCGAGGGCGTCGTCCTCGGCGTGGACGCCCCAGGGCGTGAGGAACGCGGCGGCGGTCTTCACCTTCGGCGCAAGGGCCCGCAGGACGGCCTCGTCGGGGCACGCGAAGCCGAGCACGCCCGGCACGGGCCGCGCACCAAACCCGGACTGCTGAACGATCGGCGTGTCGCCGGGGTTCGCACGCCGGCACGACCTGGCGAACGCCGGGGCGGCTTTCACCTGGGCGGCCGAGACGACCTCGACGAGCAGGCGCGCGCCCGTCAGCGTCGCCAGCTCGTCGGCGATCGCCCACGCCTCGCCGGGCTCGGCCTTGTCGCCGCTTGCGGCGAAGACGTGCACGACGTCGACGCACCGGACGTTGTCGGCGTCGAAGGCCTTGCGCAGTCGCTCGGCGAGGCGCTGCACGCGAGCCGCACGCGTCCACGACCAGCCGTTCTCGTAGGCGATCGGCGTCGAGTAGAGCCCGATCGGCTCGGCGTCGATGCATTCGGTGGGGATGGCGTGGACGACGCGGACGCCCTCGCCGACGAGGCCGAGCTCGAGCCGCGCGAGCATCTCGCGCTCACGCACGGCCATCGATCGGTCGGCCAGGATCACCGCTCGCACAGAATGCTCCTCATTTGAACACGGAGGTCACAGAGGGCACAGAGAAAGACAACTACTTGAATGCGAAGCCTTTTCAGAGAAGGGATTTCTTCGGATCTTCTACGTTCAAGCCTTATTCTTTTTCTCCGTGTTCTCCGTGACCTCTGTGTTCAAAGTGCTTATTCCGTCTTCTCTTCCCGCGGCACACGATACGCCAAATCCGGCGGGCGGCTCTGGTGCCCCTCGACGGCCGCGGTGCGCCACACGCCGACCCAGTGGTCCTTCTCGACCTCCTGCAGGTAGTAGTCGCCGCCCGGGCCGGGCTGGGGGCGCAGGTCGGCCGGTGCCTTATGCCACGGCCACCACGGGCGCACGCCCTGCTCGGCCCCCGGGAGCTTCTTGAACTCCGCCTCGTTGTCCACCACGTCGCTGATCGTCACCAGCCGCTCGCGCTGCTCGTCGATCGCCGGGATGCTCGCGAACAGGCCGCGGGTGTAGGGGTGCATCGGGTTGTTGAACAGGTCGAAGACGCTCGCGTACTCCACCACGCGCCCGGCGTACATGACGCAGACCACGTCGGCGTTCTCGGCGACGACGCCGAGGGCGTGGGTGATGAGCATGATGCTCATCTGCCGCTGCCGCTGCAGCTCGCGGAGCAGCTCGAGGATCTGCGCCTGGATGGTCACGTCGAGCGCGGTCGTCGGCTCGTCGGCCAGCAGCAGCTTGGGCTGGCAGGCGAGGGCCATCGCGATCATGACGCGCTGGCGCATGCCGCCGGAGAACTGGTGGGGGTAGGCGTTGAATCGCCCCTCGGGGTCGGGGATGCCCACGTCGCGCATCGAGCGGACGGCGATCGCCTTGGCCTCGTCGTAGGGGACGTTCTGGTGGAGGAGGATCGCCTCGAGGATCTGGTCGCCGACGGTGTAGACG
>CAZZDW010000084.1:0-15516 GCA_964652945.1 uncultured Phycisphaeraceae bacterium | reverse complement strand
GGGGTTGTGTGGTGGGGGGGGGGGCCGCGCCCGGGGGGGGGGGGGGGTCGGGGTGTGGGGGGGGGGCGGGGGGGGGGGGCGGCCGCCCCCCCCGGAAAGGGGAATGGCCCTTTCCCCCGTGGCGACAAGGCTTTAGACTACGGCCCTTCCCGACCGCGTTTTCCCCCTCGCAGAGGCGACGATGACGACACATCCATCCTTGGCTTCTTCGCTGACCGATTGGCCCGTGCTTCTGGCGGAAGCGAGGATCCTGCTTTCGTATTGGAAGCCCGTGGTGCCGCTGATCTTCCTGGCGGCGTGGGCGTGGATCATCACGACCATCTACGACAAGCACACGGCGCGGTTCTTCCTGCCCAGGCGGCAGTGGAACATCGTGCACATGTGCATCGGGCTGGCGGCGGTGGTCGCGATGATCGGCGTGCCGGTGCTGCTGAAGGGGAGCGAGGGGGCCTTCTGGGCGGGGCTTGGGGCGATGATCGTGCTGCTGGCGATCGACGTGGTGGTCTACCCGGTGGTGGCCAACAAGGACGAGCGCGTGCCGGAGGAGCACCAGATCACGCTCAGCTCCGAGTCGTGGAAGCAGAAGCGTGAGGAGAAGGCCAAGGCCAAGCTGCAGGGGTCGGTGGCGCTGACGATCAAGTCGCCCGACGAGAAGGGCAAGCCGACGGTGGTCGTGCCGGCGCCGGAGGCGGAGACGCCGGAGTTCGAGACGCGGATCACGGCCGAGAAGCTCTTCATCGCCGCCCAGACGGCGCGGGCGACGCAGATGGAGATCGGGCCGGCGGGCAAGGACGGGTCGTACGGGGTGGCGGTCATCGTCGACAGCGTGCGGCAGGCGCTGGGCGAGCTGATGCCGGCGGCGGTGGCGGCGCGGGTGATCGACTTCTTCAAGTCCGCCGCGAAGCTGGACGTCGCCGACCGGCGCAAGCGCCAGGCGGGGATGTTCCTGGTCGAGCGGGACATGCAGCGGATCGGCGTGCAGGCGGTAGCGATCGGGGCGGCGGGGGGGATGCGGCTGACGCTGGTCTTCGACCCCGACAAGCAGGTCACCAAGCCGCTGGAGAAGCTGGGGTTGCTGGACATGCAGCTCAAGCTGCTGGGCGACCTGCGCGAGCGGGCGCAGGGCGTGGTGCTGCTGTCGGCCCCGCCGGACATGGGGCGGACGTCGACGATGTACGCGATTGTGCGTAAGCACGACGCCTACACGACCAACGTGCAGACGCTCGAGACGGACGTGCAGGGTTCGCTGGAGGGCGTTCGGCAGAACAAGTTCGACGCGACCGCCGAGGGGGCCGAGTTCGCGACGACGGTGCGGTCGATCCTCCGGCGAGACCCCGACGTGGTGGGCATCGCCGAGCTGCCCGACGTCGAGACGGCCCGGGAGATCGCCAAGGTCGACCCCGAGCGCACGATCGTGTACGTCTCGATGCGGGGCGACAGCGCGCTGTCGACGATCCAGACGTGGGCCAAGGCGGTGGGCGACGCCAAGGCGGCCAGCGGCCCGCTGCGTGGCGTCCTGAGCCAGCGGCTGATCCGCAAGCTGTGCACCAACTGCCGCGTGCCGTATGCCCCGAGCCCGGAGATGCTCAAGAAGCTGGGCGTGCCGGAGGGGAAGGTGGCCCAGCTCTACAAGAAGGGCGGGCAGGTGCTCATCAAGAACAAGCCGGAGACGTGCCCGGTGTGCCAGGGGGGCGGGTACATCGGGGTGGAGGGGATCTTCGAGGTGTACCAGCTCGGCGAGGACGAGCGGGCGATCCTGGCCAAGGGCGACCTGAGCGGGCTCAAGGGGGCGCTGCGGAAGCAGTCGCAGCCGACGATGCAGCAGTGCGCGATCCGCAAGGCCGTCGAGGGGATCACCAGCGTCGAGGAGGTGATGCGCGTCACCGCCGAGGGGAGCGGGGGCGGGGGCGGCGAGGGAAAAGCGGCGGGGGGCGGGGCGTCTCGTGAGCGGCAGGGCGCCACGACGCAGGCGTGACGCGGGGCAGGTGAGCCGGCGGTTGCCGTTTGCCTGCCCTCGCCGGCGCTTCGGGCTCGTGCCGAGCGTTTGACGGAGTTTCCTGATCCAGAACCAGACCCGGACCCCGAACACCGGAACCCGGAGCATCGCTCATGATCATCAGCATCGTTGTCATCGTCGGCGTCCTCGCGATCGCCTATATGTGGGCCTCGAAGGGGTTCCTGTCGTCGCTGCTGCACATGGCGTGCGTGATCGCGGCGGGCGGGATCGCGCTGGCGGTGTTTGAGCCGTTGGCGTACATGCTGCTGGAGACGGGCAACCGCTGGCTGATCGACAGCGCCTGGGGGATGGCGATCGCCGGGCCGTTCATCGTGAGCCTGCTGGTGCTGCGGGTCACGATCGACAAGGTCGTGCCGGGCAACGCCGACCTCGACACCGTGACCAACCTGGTCGGGGGCGGGGTGTGCGGGCTGGTCTCGGGGACGGTCACGATGGGGCTGGTCATGCTGGCGGTGGGGATGATGCGGCTCTCGCCGTCGCTGAACGACTACAAGCCGATCGACTACCAGGGCGGCGGATCGCTGGGACGCATGAACACGCTGATGTACCCGGTCGACCAGCTCACGGCCAACTTCTACGCGCTCATGTCGCGGAGCACGTACAAGCCCTTCGGCACCAAGGAGACGTTCGCCAGGTGGCACCCCGAGTTTGCCGACGAGGGGCCGATGATGCGGACCAACTACAACAACGGCTTCTCGTTTCACACGATCGAGCCGGGCGGGTTCAGCCTCGTGACGCGATACTCCGTGGGGCGCAACGAGAACCTCAAGGACATCACGCAGGACGCCAAGGACGACGCCAAGCAGTCGGTGATCGACCCGCGCGGCGAGCCGGTCGTCAACCCGTACATTGAGGGGTTTGTCGTGCAGTTCGGGCCCAAGGCGCGGGAGGAGTCGGGGCGCGTGGTCATCGGCTCGGGGCAGGTCCGGCTGGTTGTTGAGGACCAGCAGGGGCAGAGCAAGGCGTACCACCCGTTCGCGGTGATCTCGCAGGCGCAGCCGCAGGCGGAAGAGGACAACAAGCGCAGCCGCGGGCCGGAGTACGGGCGGTGGCGGTACAACGCCAACGACGTGTTCATCGGGTCGGTGGGGGGGCAGAACGAGACGGCGATGGCGTTCGAGTTCCTGCTGCCCAAGGGGGTGACGCCGATCGCGCTGTACGTCAAGGGCGTGCGGGTCGAGCTGACAGGCGGGGCCAACGTGAACTTCGCGACGGTGCAGGAGCGGGACAGCAAGGTCTCCGACGGGGAGCTGCTGGCGGGGGCGCAGGCCAAGGTCGACGAGAAGGACCTGAACTTCGACAAGATGGTGCGGTACAACAGCAAGCCGGCGGAGGGCCAGCCGCACATCCGCACGTCGGCGTCGCTGCCGTTCAACATGGTTTTGCAGAAGGACACGCTGCACGGGCTGTCGATCGACGAGCAGAAGGAGATCACCAACGGCGACGCGATGTTCTCGGCCGAGGAGCTGAAGAACCGGGTGTACGAGCGGACGCTGCAGGTGCGCAACTTCGCCAGCTCGGACGACACGATGCTGGTGCAGGTGGTGATGGACAAGAGCAACACGGACTTCGGGCTCCTCTCGGCGGCGGCGTCGTCGATCGACCGCGACCGGGCGCCGCGGCTGATCGACTCGAACAACCTTGTGTACACGCCGGTCGGGTTTGTGTACAAGCAGGCGACGGACACGCGGGTGTATTTCCGCCCGGCGGGGCCGATCACGCAGGTGAGCCAGCTCCCGACGCTCTCGGGCAGCCGTTCGGACCAGGAGCTGATCCTGATCTACCGCGTGACGCGGGGCTCGCGGCTGAAGTACTTCGCGGTGGGCGAGCAGGTGCTGGCGGAGTTCCGCCCGCCGGTGGACGTCAGCCGCTGAGGCGCCAAGGCGGGCGATCGTCGGGCCCGGGGCCGAGCGGTTCCGGGCTTTTTTCTTGCGCTTTCTTGGGATTTTGGCGCGGGCCGCGCGGCGGGAGCCGTCTGCGGCGTGGGGGTGGACCGGCTAAACTCGTGCCGATCATGTCGCAGAGCCCTTCTTCCTCAACCGTTGAGCGCGGCCCGTGGACGCGGATGCACCCGCTGCTGGTGCCGATCGCCAGGCTCTGGGGGCGGTACGAGCTGCCCAAGTGGCGCTCGGTGCTGTGGCGGGTCTCCGGCTGGGGGTGGATCGACGGGCTGCCGACGCGTGAGATCACCGGCAAGGTCCACGGCTACCGGTTGTCGCTCAACCTGTGCGACTGGTCGGATCGGTTCGCGTATTTCCTCGGGCGGTACTACGAAGACCACACGCAGATGCTCATGCTCAAGGGTCTGCGGCCGGGGGACCGGTTCATCGACATCGGGGCCAACATCGGGTGGGTCTCGCTGCTGGCCGCGTGGTGCGTCGGCGACGAGGGGGAGGTCCACTCGTTTGAGCCCAATCCGCGGGTGATGCAGCGCCTCAAGGGGCACATCGGGGCCAACGGGCTGTCTTCGCGGATCACGACGTATCCGCTCGGGCTGGCCGACGAGCGGGGGGAGTTCACGCTGCGGCTGCCGGGGCGGCACACGGGGCAGGCGACGATGGCCCCGCTCGATGATGCAGACGGTGGGGGCGAGGAGTTCCGCGTGGAGGTGCGCGTGGGCGACGGGGTCTTTGCCGGGCTGACGCCGGATCGGCCGACGTTTATCAAGATCGACGTGGAGGGGTTTGAGTGCCGCGTGCTGGACGGGCTGAAGGAGACGATCAGGCGGCTTGGGCCGGCGGTGATGACGGAGGTGACGCCGGTGCCGTTGTCGCGTGCGGGCGTGACGCCGTCGGACGTGTTCGCGCGGATGCACGCGCTGGGCTTTCGGGGGTATTCGGTGGAGTATGTGCCGGGGTTGGCGGGGTTCACGGGGCGGATGGTC
This sequence comes from uncultured Phycisphaeraceae bacterium, assembly GCA_964652945.1. Classification (GTDB taxonomy): domain Bacteria; phylum Planctomycetota; class Phycisphaerae; order Phycisphaerales; family UBA1924; genus CAZZDW01. The sequence goes on along the minus strand of CAZZDW010000084.1, from coordinate 10,615 downwards.
GTTCGGCCGCTGCCGGCGTTCCGCGAGGGAGCGCCGAACGAGGACGTGCTGTGGCTCCTGCCGGGGAGTGTGCACGAAGAACGACTCAAGCCGTTTATGACGGGGTGAGCCGGTTGAGCAGCTCCTGCGCCTGCGCCGGGCTGAGCACGGGCCAGCGGGCCTTGCCGGTGGCGAGTGAGAGTTTGACGTAGGGCTCGCAGAGGCCGCAGGACGTGCAGCATCGGGTGCGCTGTTTGAGTTGGGGCAGGTCGAGGTGGTCGTCGCGCGCGAGCTGGACGAGGCGGGCGAGGGTGACGCCGTGGCAGACGCAGCGGTCGATCGGCTCGGGGGCGTGTGGGGCCATGGACGGCGGGGACGGTGCGGGTGCGAGGGGTTTCGTTCGTAGACGCTATCCCGTAGGGCTTGAGAAGTGGTAGACACAGGCGGGACGCCTGTGCCACGAGAGGAAGTAGGGCTTTGGGATAGCGCCTTAGTAATCGAAGGCGCGGTTGTCGTCGGCGGTTCCGAACCAGCCGATGTGGGATGGTTGCGGGCTTGCGGGGTAGACGCCGCTGGAGGCGGAGAAGGTCATCGACTCGGCGGCGACGTGCCCGTCGAGCCGTGCGACGTTGGCCTGCGCGTGCGGATGGCGGAAGTGGATCGACGGATCGCTGCGGCGGCCGGGCGAGCCGGGCGCGAAGCGTGGCTCGATGAACGAGTACTCGATGACCGGGTCGCTCTTGGGCCCGGCGGCGAGCGCGCCGTCGGCGAAGAGGGCCGACTCGGCGGGACGCGCAAAGCGTGACCGGCGCGCGCCCACGCGGTCGGTCGCGACGGTCCAGACGGGCTTGCCGAGGAAGGTTGATTGGGTAAGGGTGACGCCGGCGAAGGCGTTGTTGTAGCCGTAGCCCCCGGCGGAGGATTCGAAGCCGCTCTGGTCGCCGGATACGCGGCGGGCTTGAAGCGTGCGCAGCGTGTTGACGAACGACGGGCACGCGCGGACGGATCGGCCGGTGGCGGGGGCGGCAAAGCCGTCGAGGAGGTAGTCGGTGAGCGTGCCGCCCGCGGGCGTGAACGGGTCGTTGGTGTCGGCGCGCGAGCCGTGCCAGCGGATGAGGTTGTCGAGGAAGTCCGGGGCGCCAGGCGGCAGGCAGCCGCGTGAGTCGTCGGCGTACATCGAGGCGGCGAGCACGAGCTGGCGGGCGTTGGAGGCGCAGACGACGCCGCGGCCTGCCTCGCGCGAGGCGGCCAGGGCCGGGAGCAGCAGCGACGCGAGCACCGCGATGATCGCGATGACCACGAGCAGCTCGATGAGCGTGAAGGCGCGTGAAGACATCGAGGATGTTCGATGATCGGTCATCTGAAAAAAAGACCGAGGGGCTCCAGCCCCTCGGCTTTCAAAGGAGGAAACGGGCTATTGACCCGCGAGCCATGCGGTGAGGAAATCGAAGATGTCCTGGACGGTGACGCCGTTGGTGTGGTTGAAGTCGGCCGAGGGGCTGCCGGCGAGCCATGCGGTGAGGAAGTCGAAGATATCCTGGACGGTGACGCCGTTGGCGTGGTTGAAGTCGGCCAGCGCGAACAGCCGCACCTCGGCGATGGCGTCGATCTCCGGCGAGACCTCGCCGAGTGAGCCGGACGGGTTGATGACCAGCACGGCCGAAGTCAGCCGGACGAAGTCGACGCCGTCGAGGTTGGCGGGGTTGCCCGTCGCCGGGTCGACGGCCCAGGCGATGTCGATGGCGTCGCCCCCCGCGGTGCCGGGGGTCACGCCGACGGCGTGCGGGTCGTCGGGGCGCGTGTAGAACTCCTCGGGGCTGATCGACGCGTCATCGACGACGTTGTCCGGCGTGACGTCGCCGTTTTCGGCGTCGGGCCAGTCGAGGTCGCCCAGGCGCAGCGTGGGCGAGCACTCGGCGTAGCCCCAGATGCCCTCGACGGTAGCGTCGTCGCCGTAGGGGTTGAGCCCGCCGCTTTCGAAGGGGTCGGCGGGGAGGCGGTAGGTGGTGACGCTCCAGTCGCCCTGGTTGAGGCGAGCCGCGGGGATCCACGAGGTGGGGTAGGGGGGCGGCGGGTCGGTGTCGCCCTGCCATGTGCGCGTCGTGAGCGCGTCGGCGGGGACGAGCGGCAGGTGCGAGCCGGGGATGACGTACCACGCGTCGTCGGCCAGGCCGTTGTGGTTGTCATCGCGGGAGACCTCGACGACGGCTGGCTCGGCGAAGCGGCGGTTGGGGTTGCCCACCCAGAAGGCGTTGCCGAAGACGATGAAGTCGAGCCCCTGCGGGTTGCGGGCGGAGGCGGCGTTGTTGGGCAGGCGGTGGTCGAACCCGAGGGTGATCGAGCCGCCGAAGGTGCCGAGCGTGACGATGGAGGAGTTGTTGGCGGCGGCCGTCCCGCCGCCGACGGGCGCACCGAGGGCGCGGGCGGGGTCGTTGAAGGACGCGTTGTTGACGAACTGCCCCGGCGCGGGGTCGTAGCCCATCACGCGGGTGGCGAAGGGGGAGTTGGAAGAACCCGCGAACGCAGGAAGGGCGAACATCGACAAGGTGACGGGAACGACGAGCCCGAAGCGCAAGCGAGGGCACGACCTGCTCCGCGTGCTCGGACGAGGCAAGGTGTTCTTATGCATGGCGGCGCCTCCTTCCGAGGGCCGCGAGGCCCATCGTGATGAGTGCGGCGGACGCCGGTGCGGGGACGGTGCTGTAGCGGTAGGCCACGCCGCCCGACGTGACGATCAGCTCGCTGGTGAAGGTGTTGTAGAAGATGCCGTAGGACGCGGCGGCGCCGTTGGGCGAGAGGCGCAGCTCGTCGCCGTCCTGGGCGGACGTGCCGCCCGCGAGCGCCGCGGCGATGGCGTCGGCGTCGACGACCGCGGCGTAGCCGGCGTCGCCCGAGCCGGCGAAGAAGTCCCCGCCGCCGATGAGCAGGTTGCCCTGGGCGTCAAAGCCCAGCGAGAGCCCGGAGAGCGCGTCGGCGACGAGCGTGCCGGCGGTGAAGTCGATCGGCGAGGTTGGCAAGGGCGAGGTGAGATCGCTGATCGCGAACGCCCGCACGTTGCCGGTGGGCTCGCCGCCGCTGGAGGTGTTGAACCCGTCGCCGATGAACAGGCGCGTGCCGTCGGAGGCGATGCCTCCTGAGCCGCCGCCGCCCGCGGTCATGACGAGGGTCGATGTGCCGGTGGTCCCGCCGGGGGCGAGGTCGATGCGGGTGACGATGGGGTTGAAGAAGCTGTCGGAGCCGGTGACGAAGAGCGTGGCCTTGTCGGTCCACACGGCGTCGAAGTTGGCGGCGTCGATCGCGGTCGTCGGCGTGGCGCCCGCCGTGCTGAGCGCCGAGAGGCCGACGAAGTGGACCTTGTTGGCGGCGGCGTTGTCGCCGATGGCGAGCGTCGAGCCGTCCGGGCTGACGCGCACGAAGATCGGCCCGAAGTTGCCGAACGGCCCGTCGAAGATGGAGCCGTCGATCGAGCCGATCGGCGAATAGGTGCCGGCGTTGACGGCGTCCTGCACGGCGACCTGGCCCGAGCCGTCGACGGCGACGAGCCGGCCGTCGGGGAGCAGGTCGTAGCTGCCGCCCGAGGTGCCGCTGGGCAGCGCGTAGGAGCCGACGAGGGTGTAGCTGGGCAGCGCGGCGTGGGCTTGGGTGCTCGTTGCCGCGACGCCGAGGCCGCAGGCGAGCAGGGCGGGGGCCAGCACCGAGGCGAACGACGCCTGGGCGTGGCGTCGGCTGGGCGCAGCCGACATCGAACGGGACGGAGACAAACGTCGCATCGAGCAAACTCCTTCCGTGCCGCGGCTGTGGGGCTGAGCCCCTGGTGTGAAGCCGACGGCACAAGCGTTCCGATTCGCGCGGAACGGCTCCCGTGAACCTTGTTGTGCCCTCGCGTCGGGCGGAAAGGCTCACGGCGGAGCGGGAGCTTACGGAAAATGCTGAGACGGGAAGCCGCGGGGAGCACGCGGGCCTGCCGCCGCAGCGGCCCGTAAACGCGAGGGCGGCCACGACTTTCTCGCTTTCGGCAGGTCTTCCGGCTCCGGGCCTCGGCGGGTCCGGCCTTCCCGGCGAGCCTCGGTGGAGTTCCGAAGTCGCCAGTGGCCTTGCAAGTGGACCCGCGTCGGCGGCCCATTACGGCGGCGCGTCCGCGGTGGCTTTTCACCACGCTTCCCTGTTCGCCCCTGCTGGTCTGTTCAAGGCCAGCTCGGGGACCGAGAGCGATCGGTCAACGCGGGCACGGTACACCGATGGGGTGGGCGAAGTCAAGCGTGTTCTGAGAAAGCAGGTTTTACGCGGATTCGGGCGTGTTCAGCAGCGCCGCGAAGCGTTGTTGGAAGAGGTGGGCCGCCTGGCCGCGGTGGGAGAGGCGGTTTTTTTCTTCTGGGCTGAGTTCGGCGCTGGTGCGGGCGTGGTCGGGGGCGACGAGGAAGAGCGGGTCGTAGCCGAAGCCGTTGGAGCCGCGGGGGATATGCGGCGGGGTGCCGATCCGGCCCTCGAACGTGCCGCGGACGGAGAAGAGGAGTCTGGCGCCCGCGCTGGAGACGCTCACAGGCGAGACGCCTGTGCCACGGAAAGACATGGGAAGAGAAGCCGGCGCGGCGAGGGCCATGACGCAGACGAACCGTGCGGTGCGTTGTGCATCGGGGACGTGTGTCAGGTCGCGGAGCAGCCGCTCGTTGTTGAGCCGGTCGCGTTCGGCGCGGGGTGTCGCGGGGTGGGTCTCGGCGCCGTCATTGAAATAGTGCGACGAGATGACGCCGGGCCTGCCGTCGAGGGCGTCGACCTCGAGCCCCGAGTCGTCGGCGAGGCACAGACGCCCGGTCTGCTCGGCGTAGGAGAGGGCCTTGATCGCGGCGTTTTCTTCGAAGGTCGAGCCGTGCTCGGCGGGCTCGAAGAGGCGGGCCCGGACGTCCGTGGGGAGGTCGCAGAGACCGATGACCGACAGCGCGGGAAGATCCGAGGACTGCAAGGGGCGCCGATGAGGCCCAGCGGCATGCCGCTGGGCTTCGTTGTGCTGGGCGGGCCTCTCGTGGTGTGCCGAAAAGATCGCGCGGAGTTCGTCGACCTTGTGCGGGTTGGCCGTGGCGAGGACGAGTTCGAGCATAGGGCACAATAGGAAGTATGCTGTGAAGATCCTCAACAGTTGGCAAGGAGTAGAGCACCGATGGCAACCAGATCAGTTCCGTGTATGCAGTGCAACGTCACGATGGAGGAAGGCATGATCCTCGATAAAGCCGGGTACGGCGGCATCGTGCAGGGGGAATGGACAAAGGGGACGCCGCCCCGCCGGGGTATATGGGGCCGGTTCCTATCAGGCAGCAGCGTGAGCATGGAGCAATACGCGGATTCCAAGAAAATCATCGCCTACCGCTGCCCGTCCTGCGGCAGGCTCGAGCTCTACGCCCCTCAATCGTGACCTCGTACGTTCCGACGTGCGAGCGCGAACAGCAAGCGGACGCCGGACGTCATACCCTTGTGGACTATGCCCCGTATCACGCTCCCCGATGGTTCCGTCAAAGAGTTTTCGCACCCCGTGACCGCCAAGGCGGTCGCCGAGTCGATCGGCGCCGGCCTGGCCAAGGCCGCGATCGGCTGCAAGGTCGACGGCCAGCTCTGCGACCTCTCCACGACGATCGACCGCGATGTCAAGCTGCACATCGTGACGCCGACGACCAAGAACGCCGCGGGGCAGAAGGTCGCCGACCCGGACGCGCTCTACCTCATCCGCCACTCCGCGGCTCACGTGATGGCCGAGGCGATCCAGCGGCTCGTGCCGGGCGCGCAGCTCGTCTACGGCCCGCCTTTGGAAACCGGGTTCTACTACGACATCCGCTTCCCGGACGATCGGCCCTTGCGCGAGGGAGACTTCGCCGCGATCGACGAGGAGATTAAGAAGATCATCGCCGAGGACCGGCCGTTCACGCGGTACGAGATGGCTCCCGCCGAGGGTATGACCAAGCTCAAGGGCGAGGGGAGCAAGTACAAGATCGACAACGCCGAGCGTGCCCTTGCTGCCGGATCAGGTTTGGGTGGGGCGGGCGTCTCGCCCGCCCACGGTGCGACTGACGTGAGCGGACGGGACGCCCGCTCCACCCAAAGACTTTCTTTCTATGCAACGGGCGCGCCGGGCAAGAACTGGGAGGACCTGTGCCGCGGGCCGCACGTGCCCTCGACCGGCCGCATCGGCGCGGCAAGGGTTATGTCGCTCGCCTCGTCCTACTGGCACGGCGACGAGAACTCCGACCGCCTCACCCGCGTCTACGGCACAGCCTTCGCCACGCCGCAAGAACTCGACGCGCACCTGGCCCAACTCGAAGAAGCCAAGAAGCGCGACCACCGCGTGATCGGCAAACAGCTCCGGCTGTTCCACATCGACGAGACCGTCGGGCAGGGGCTCATCCTCTGGACGCCGGCCGGCGCGGTCATTCGGCAGGAGCTGATGGACTTCATCGGCTCGGAGCTGCGCAAGCAGGGGTATTCGCAGGTTTTTACGCCGCATATCGGGAGGCTGGAGCTGTACAAGACCTCCGGGCACTTCCCCTATTACAAAGACTCGCAGTACGCGGCGATCCCCGAGCGCGACGACCTCAACAAGCTCATCGAGGAAGGGTGCTCGTGCGCCGAGCTGACCAACCGGCTCGAAGCGGTCTCCGCGCGGTTTGTCGACATGATGGAGCCGCGGCTCGGTGAAGGGTCGCCGGCCGTAGCGCAGATGCGCGATCGGGTCATGCCCGACGAGCGGCTCGTCGACGGCTACATGCTCAAGCCGATGAACTGCCCGCACCACATCAAGATCTTCGCGTCGAGGCCGCATTCGTACCGCGACCTGCCGGTGCGGCTGGCCGAGTTCGGCACGGTGTACCGCTGGGAGCAGTCGGGCGAGCTCAACGGCATGACGCGCGTCCGCGGCTTCACCCAGGACGACGCGCACCTCTTCTGCACCGAAGAGCAGGTCCACGACGAGGTGCTCGGCTGCCTGTCGCTGGTCAACATCATCCTGTCCACGCTGAACATGCACGACTACCGCGTGCGCGTCGGCCTGCGCGACCCGGACTCGAACAAGTACACGGGCGACCCGGCCAACTGGGACCGCGCCGAGGCCGCGTGCCGTGCGGCCGCCAAGAGCCTCGGCAAGCCCTTCTCCGAGGAGCCCGGCGAGGCGGCGTTCTACGGGCCGAAGATCGACTTTGTCATCAAGGACGTGATCGGCCGCGAGTGGCAGCTCGGCACGGTGCAGGTCGATTACAACCTGCCGATCCGGTTTGATCTGTCGTACATCGGCCCGGACAACAAGCCGCACAGGCCGGTGATGATCCACCGTGCGCCCTTCGGCTCCTTCGAGCGGTTCTGCGGCGTGCTCATCGAGCATTTCGCGGGGGCGTTCCCGCTGTGGCTCTCGCCCGAGCAGGTGCGTGTGCTGCCGATCAGCGAGAAGAGCAACGAGTATGCGAAGCAGGTCGAGGCCGCGCTCAAGGCCCGCGGCGTGCGCGTGACGGCCGACCTCGGCGACGACCGCATCCAGGGCAAGATCAAGGCCGCGACGGACGAGAAGGTGCCGTACCTGGCGGTCGTCGGCCCGCGCGACGCCGAGAGCCAGCAGGTCAGCGTCCGCGCCCGCGGCATCCAAAAGGACCTCGGCGCGATGCCGCTGGCGGAGTTCGTCGACGGCATCGCCGAAGAGATCGCCGGCAAGGGGGCAAGCACGGTTGCTTCGAAGTTCGCGTAGCCGTTTTGGGATGACGCCATGCGATCGCGATTCATCGAGCTGGAGGAGTGCTCCTGGTCTCCCTCATGGCGGCGGGGAGCGATCTGCACGCTCCTTGGGGTGGTCTGCCTGGTGCTCGGGATCACTTCACGCTTTGGCGTGCCCGTGGGTCTGATCCTCATCGTCTACGGCGTGTTCGACGCCGGCATGTGGTGGTATGAACGCCGCGAGCGGCTCGAGCGGCGCCGGCGAGACGAGCACTGGGCGTGCATCCAGTGCGGCTACGACCTCACCACGCTGCCATCGTCGGCGAAGAATCGCTGCCCCGAATGCGGCGTCTGCAACCTGACGCCCGATGAACGCGCGAAGGTCGATGAACTGTTGAAACAGACGATCACCAAAGACCAATAAAGCGGGGAGACGGGGTAAGGGGCGATGGGTCGAACAAGCAAGTCCATCTGGAGGCGTCGAATCACAATCACCCAGCCGTGGCGGGCGGCGGGTTTTTTCGTGCAGATCGGCGTGACGTTTGTGCTCAGTGCCTCCGCGGGGAGCTGGCTCCTCCTTGTGCTCGCGGTGTGGGTGTTGGTAGCCGAGTTTCTCGGCCTGATGTATTGGCTCGCCGACCGGCGCTACCGCCGCCGTGCCGCACGCCTCGCCCGCGGCCTCTGCGGCAAATGCGGTTATGACCTCGCCGGCACCCCGCGATCGCCCACGCGGCGCTGCCCGGAGTGCAACGGTTGGAATCCGGCGATCTCGACGCGAACCTAACCAGCGTCCGATAGTGTCGAAACCGTTGTTACGCCGGTGATCCAGGTCGCATAATCCCCAGCTTAACGCGTTCTTTGTGAGGATTTGGCGGATTTTGGCCGCACTGTTTGTCATATTGAGGGTGTGCTCGTACACTCTTTTTCAGAGAGAGGGTTGACACCATGAAGAATCGCTTTGCGTTGTTCGCCGCCGCGGGCGTGGCGATAGCCTCGGCTTCTGCCGCCCACGCCGCCACGTCGTTCCTGTCCGAGTGGAACCTCATCCTCGCCGGCGACCTCACCACCACCTCCGAGACCGACGCCTCCACCATCATCGGCGGCAACCTCACCGGCACGTCCAACTACAGCGTTCACTTCGTGAGCGCGTCGGACAACACGGGCCTGGCCGTCGGCGGCAACGTGCTCAGCGGCAACCTCCAGATCAACAACGGCGGCGACTTCCGCCTCACCGGCGCCAACGTCGGTGGCGGGGCGATCAACCTCAACGGCGGCGGCTCGCTCATCAGCGACCCCGCCGTCCCCGCCCGCGTCGCTTCCCTCATCGCCCAGGCGCAGTCGGCGCAGACCTACTTCGCCGGGCTGACCGCCAACGGCTCCGTCGACGGCGGCGGCAACTTCAACGCCGTCCCGACCCTGATCGGCGCCGACAACGTCGCGGTCTATTCCATCAACGGCTCGCAGATCGAGTCGCTGGGCGGCATCAACCTGAGCTTCGGCTCGGCGACCACCGTCATCATCAACTACTACGCCGACAACGGCATGCACGTCGCCGATCTCACTGCCCCGCCCAACTTCACCGGCGGCTTCGGCAGCCAGAGCAACTCCTCCAAGATCCTCTGGAACTTCGTCGACGCCACCACCATCAACATCAACAACAACTTCAACGGCGCGATCCTCGCCCCCGACGCCCACATCAACCTCACCGGCGGCGGGATCAACGGCTCCGTCGTCGCCGCCTCCATGTACATGACCGCCGAGGTGCGGCAGAACCTGTACACCGGCCACATGCCCGCCCCCGGCGCGGGCGTCGCCCTCGCCATCGCGGGCCTGGGCCTGGCCGGCCGTCGTCGCCGCTGAGCGAGTTGTTGATCCACGAGTTGGATCTTTGAAAGCCGCGGGAAGAGCCCCGCGGTTTTTTACGCGCGGACCGCGTTCAGCGCCACCGCCAGCGCCGACTGGTGCCCGCGGTGCGACAGGCCGCTGGGTGCGACGCGCACGATCGCGGCCGAGTGCGCGAGCGCCTCCTCGCGCATCGCCGCCCGCGCCGGCTCGATGAGCAGGTCGCCCTCCGCCGAGCCGATCGTGCCGAGGACGAAGACCTCGGGGTTGAGCACGTCGGTGAGCAGCGCCATGAGCCGCCCCAGCTCCGCGGCGATGCGCCGCGTGACGCGCAGGGCCGCGGCGTCGCCGGCCCGCGCCGCCGCAAAGAGCGCCTCGGTCGTGATCGTCGGCCACGGTGTTGCGGCCGCATCCCAACCGTCGCCGAGTGACGTCCGCTCGCCGCGTTGACGGCAGGCGACCGCCTCGCCCGCCGCGAGCTGCGCCATGCCGGGGCCGGAGAGGTACCCCTCGACCGAGCCCCGCCGCCCGAAGCCGACCGGCCCCGCGTCATCGCGCCCGAGGCGCAGGTGCCCGATCTCGCCGGCCATCCCGAGCGGCCCCTCGAAGAGCCGCCCGTCGAGGATCAGCCCCGCGCCCATGCCGGTGCTCATCGTGAGGTAGACGGCCGTGCTCGCGCCGCGTGCCGCGCCCCACAGCCACTCGGCCAGCGCCGTCGCGTTGGCGTCGTTCATCACCGCCGAGCGCACCGGCGGCGCAAACAGCCCGGCCAGCGCGTCGCGCACCGCAAACCCGTGCCACCGGGGCATGTTCGGCGGGTCGATGAACCGGCCGGTGCGTCGATCGAGCGGCCCCGGGCAGGCCGCGCCGACCGCGAGGATCTTCTCGCGCAAGCGCCCCTGCGCGTGCGTCGCATCGACCAGGCGCAGCAGCCGCGTGTGCGCATCGCTCAGGATCTCGTCGGGCGTCTTGGCGTGGTCCATCGGCGTGGTCTCGTGCGCGAGGACCTTGCCGTCGGCCGTGCCGACGCAGAGCCCGAGCTTGGTGCCGCCGATGTCGATGCCCAAGAGGAGGCCCTGTTCGCTGTCCATGCGGCGAGGATAGGCCGCCC
>CAZZDW010000083.1:0-15560 GCA_964652945.1 uncultured Phycisphaeraceae bacterium | reverse complement strand
TGCTGCACGAGGCGCCCGGCGGCGGGGTGATCGACCACTCGATCATCGACCTCAACCGCGCCGGCACGCCGCTGCTGGAGATCGTCACCCAGCCGGACTTTGTCTCGGCCGACGAGGTCGTGGTCTTCGCGCAGTGGCTGCGGAACGTCTGCCGCTTCGTCGGCGCGACCGAGGGGGTGATGCAGAAGGGGCACATGCGCTTCGAGCCCAACATCAACTGCGTCCTCACGCTCGACGACGGCACGACGATCAAGACGCCGATCGTCGAGGTGAAAAACCTCAACTCCTTCAAGGCCGTCCGCGGCTCGATCGAGCACGAACTCGCCGAACAGCCCAGACGCTGGCTCGCCGACGCCAAGGTCATGGGCCCCGGCGCCAAGTCCACACGCGGCTGGGACGACGTGCGCAACACCACGGTGTTGCAACGCGAAAAAGAGGACGCGCACGATTACCGCTACTTCCCCGACCCGGACCTGGTGCCGGTGCGCGTCGATGCGGCGTGGCGCGAGCGCGTCCGCGCCGAACTGCCCGAGCTGCCGATGGAGCGGGCCCGGCGGTACGTGCGGGACTACGCCCTTGCGCCGAAAGAAGCCGCGGCTCTGACCGACGAACGCGCCGACTGCGAGTTCTACGAGTCGATCATCGACGCGTGCGCGGAGCTGGGCATCGACCGCCCCCGCGCGGGCCGTCTGGCGGCCAACGCCGTCCTGCAGAGCGGAGCCAAGCTCGTCAACGAGCGCAAGGCCGCGCTGCACGCGAGCGTGAGTGACGATGAAGCCGGGAATGAGGGCGAAGAGTCTTTGAGCGAGCAAACGCTGCTGGTCAGCACGCTCGGTATTGCGCCGGCCGAGATCGCGTCAATCCTGAGTTTGCGTGAACGCGGCATGATCTCCGCCGCCTCCGCAGACGAGCTCTTCGTCGCGCTGTGTGTGGCAACGAATGCTTTGGGTGGGGCGGGCGTCTCGCCCGCCCAATATGGCGAACGTGAGCGGGCGGGACGCCCGCTCCACCCAAGCCAGAACAACTCTAAGAGTGTGGCAGAACACATCGAATTCCTCGCCCGCTCGCGCGGCATGCTGATCGTCCGCGACGAGGCCGCGATGGACCGCTGGTGCGACGCGGCGATCGCCGAGCACGCCAAGGCCGTCGACGACGTGCGTGCGGGCAAGCTGCAGGCGATCGGCCGGCTCGTCGGCGCGGCGATGAAGGCGGCCTCGGCCGAGGGCGGCAGCGCCGACGCCGCGGAAATCCGTAAGAAACTGCTGGAAAAGCTCGGTCGGTAGTAGCCGTCGTGCTCTCATACGAGACGCGACCGTCAGGGAGCGTGTTTCGATCTCCGATGTTTCGCACGCTCGCTCACGCTCGCGTCTCGTAAGAAAGCACCAAGATAGACGGCGGCAAGTCAGCGGCGCAGCGTTTCAATACTCTGAGGCAGTTCTTCCGTCAACTCCACCGCGAGCATCCCGCCGGTGGCGTGGTGTTGCTCAGCCCAGCGCACGCCGCAGAGCCCGTGGATGTACACGCCGAGGCGTGCGGCGTCGAACAAATCCAGCGGTCGCCTCTCTTGTTCTTCCTTTGAGACGCCGGCGTGCACGACCTTGCCGCCGGGGAGCGTGACGCGGGAATCGCCCTTGAGGACGAACTGCGCGATGATGCCGGCGATCACGCCGGTGAGCACGTCGCCCGTGCCGGCCGTCGCCATGCACGGGTGCCCGGATTCGTCCGGGTTGGTCCATGTGCGCGCGCCATCGCTCACCACCGTGCGATGCCCTTTGAGCACGACGATGCGTCCGAGCCGCTGGGCCATCTGCTCGGCCGCGGTTTCGCGTGACTTGGACAACCCCAGGTCGTCCTTCAGCCCCAGCGCCTTGCACAGCGTGCGGAACTCGCCCGGGTGCGGCGTGAGGACCGCGGCCGCACGAAAATCCCGCTGAAACTCGGGCAGTTTCGCCAGGCAGTTGATGCCGTCGGCGTCGAGCACCACCGGGAGGTTCTCCTGTCCGATCACGCGCAGCACGGTGCCGGCCGCGCCGTCATCGGTGCCCAGGCCCGGGCCGCAGGCAAGACACGAGGCCGATCCGCTGAGTGCGTCGATCACCTCGGCGGCGTCGCTGGCGATCATCGAGCCCTCGTGGTCCACGCGCACGCCTATCCCCGTTGCACCCGGGCAGATCGCGATGCCCTGCGCGAGGATCGGCTCGGGCATGACGAGTTTGGCGAGACCGACGCCGCTGCGCAGCGCGGCCGTCGCCGTCAGCGCCGGCGCGCCGATCATCCTCGTTCTGCCCGCGCAGCACCCGCCGACGACGGCGACCGTGCCGAACGTCCCCTTGTGCGAATCGATCGGACGTTTCGGTAAGCGAGGCAGATCAGTGGGAAGGTTCGACATCGGTGGGTTCCGGTTCTTCGACCTTGATCTCCAGCCCGCCCAGCAGCGGGGCGAGCTCGACCAGCGAGTTCTGCACCTCCGGCGAATCGAGCGGCGTCACCGCCAGCGCAATATGCGTCGCATCGCTCCGCAGCCCGCCCCCCCCTCCCGGCAGCACGGCGTCGACGTCGATCCACGCGGGCCTGCCGTCGATCTCGACGAGGGCCTGCGTCCACATGTGGTAGCCGAAGACGTTGCGTGCGCCCTCGAACTCGTCGACGTACAGCAGCCCCGCGACGACGCGCGACGGCACGCCCGCCGCCCGGAGCATCGCCGCCAGCAGCACGCCGTGCTCCGTGCAGTCCCCCGCGGCCGTCCGCGCCACCTCCGAGGCCGTCGCAAAGCCGACGCCCAGCGTCTTCTCCTCGATGTACTCGTGCACGAACGTCCGCAGGGTCTCGGCCTTCGTGAGTGCCGCCGCATCCGCCGGTACGTCTTTGAGCGCTTTGGCGGTCAGCGCTTGCACTTCTTTGTCCTCGCTGTCGAGCATCACCGACGCCTCGATGAACCGGCGGTCGGTCGCATCGCCCTTGTCGGCCGGGCTCGGGTGCTCGACGTCGATCGTCAATCGGCACGACGACTCGTCGATCCGCTCGAACCGCTGCGGCCCCGTATCCGGCAAGTCGGGCAGCTTCTCGCGCGTCGCGCGGACCACGTACACCGCACGCTTCAACCCACGCGGCTCGCGGATCGGCCGATCCGGCGTGACCATCGTGCTCACCAGCAACTCCGGCGGGTCGGCCTTGGCGAGGGCGAGCGATTTGTCGGCGAGCAGCACCGTCAGCGACAGGCCGCCGATCGAGGTGGTCGAGCGGACGGAGACGCCCGACAGGTCGGTGTACTCCGTCGAGACGATGCTGGGGAAGCGGTCGTTGCTGATCGACCACTTCATCGCCGGCACCACCTTGCCGAGCGTCTCGACATTCTCGCGGCCGACCAGCTCCATCTTCACGCCGAACGGCGTCACGCCGGTCGTGGGGTCGATCGTTCGCAGCGAGATCTCCGTCTTGCCCGCCTCGATCTGCTCGTCGATGAATCGCGACGCCTCGGCCGGGCAGAGCCATTTCCCCTCCGGCAGCGGCGAGGTCGTGCGCGTCCAGTCGGCCTTGCCCTGGCGCGTCTCGATCGCCAGTTCGTGCTCGCCGAAGGTGTATCTTGTTTCCATCGGGATCGCGCCGAGCTGCTGGACGACGCGCATCGAGACCGGCTCGCCGGCCGTGGTCTCGACAAAGTCGGTGTCGAAGCGGAGCGAGACGCCCATCGTGCCGCGTTTGATCTCGAGCTTCATCGTCGTCGAGCTGGTGATCTTCCCCTCGGCGGTCTTCTGCGTGCTGTGGACCCAGCCGGAGCGCTGGCCCTGCAGCTCGACGACGTACCAGCGGTTCTCGCTCGCGGGCGTCTTGGCGGTGTGCCCGTCGGCCTCCTGCGCGTGCGCGAGGCCTGTGCAGACGAGCACGCAGAGGACGGCGAGGATCTGCGTGAGAGTGCCGCGGATGGGATGCGTGTTCATGATGCTCCTTGCACGGATCGACCGGGTTCCCCTGTTTCCTGTCGCCCACAATCCTACAGGAGACGGCCCCTTCGCGTCGCCGCCTATCCTCCCCGCGTGATCGACACGCACTGCCATCTGACCTTCCCCGACTTTGCGGGGCGCGAGGCCGAGGTGGTCGCCGAGGCGGCCGCCGCGGGCGTCACGGGGATGATCTCCATATCGACCACCACCCGCGACTGTCTGGATGCGCTGGCCGTCGCCCGGCGGTTCCCGAATGTCTGGTGCTCCGCGGGCGTCCACCCGCTCTATGCGCACGAGGGCGCCCACGAGCGCACGGGGAGTGCACATGTGTGGGAGAACCTGCGTACGGTCGCGAGCGACCCCAAGTGCGTCGCCTGGGGCGAGCTGGGGCTCGATAACCATTACCGCGAGCCGGCCGGGGAGATCCAACGACGGGTGCTCGACGAGCAGCTCGCGTTCATCGAGTCGGTGAACCACGCCGGCAAAGGGGGCATCGGCAAGGCCAAGGGATTGCCGGTGGTGCTGCACTGCCGCGAGGCCTTCGCGGATTTGATCCCGATCCTGAAGCGGACGAAGCTCGACCCGGCGAGGTTCGTCTTTCACTGCTTCACGGCGGGCACCGCCGAGATGCGGATGATCCTTGATTTTGGGGCGATGGTCTCGTTCACGGGCGTGGTGACGTACCCGAACGCGGGCGACGTGCGTGCGGCGGCGAGGCTTGTGCCGCGGGACCGGATCATGGTGGAGACGGACGCGCCGTTCCTGCCGCCCGTGCCGCACCGGGGCAAGCGGCCGTGCGTGCCGGCGTGGGTGGCGCACACCGCCCGCTCCCTCGCCGAGACCCGCGGCGAGGAGTCCGAGGCGTTCCACGAGGCCGTCAACGAGAACACCCGGCGTTTCTTCGGGATCCCGGTGTCTTGATCCGAGAACGCGGAGGAGCGGAGGTATGCGGAGTTGCGAAGAAAGACATAAACTTTTTTCTCCGCGTCTTCGCCTTTCTCCGCGTGCTCCGCGTTCGTCTTTGATTGCCTATGACACTCGCCGCGTACTTCCATGACCTGTCGCCGTTCGCCCTGCGGCTCACCGACTCGTTCGGCGTCCGCTGGTACGGGCTCGCGTACATCGCCGGGTTCGCCGTGGCGTACGCGCTCATGCTCGTGCTCGCCAAACGCGGGCTCATCCGCATCCCGTCGGGCCGCGTGCCCGACGTGATGACGCTGATGATCCTGGGCGTCCTTATCGGCGGCCGTCTCGGCTACGTGCTCGTCTACGACCCCGCGCTGCTGACCGATTTCTCCCCGTCGTTCCCGTGGTGGGGCGTCTTGGCGATCAACAAGGGAGGCATGGCCTCGCACGGCGGGATGCTCGGCGTCATCCTCGCCTCGTGGCGTGTGTCGCGGGGCTGGCGCACGCAGAGCGGTGAGGGAGGGGGGATCGTCGGCCGATGCTCGCCGCTGCACGTCATGGACGTGACGGCCCTGCTCGTCCCCTTCGGGCTCTTCTTCGGACGGCTCGCCAACTTCGTCAACGGCGAGCTGCTCGGCAAGGTCGTCTCCCCGCCCGGCGAGGAAGGCCCCTGGTGGAGCGTGCAGTTCCCGCAAGAGCTCGAAGACTGGGTCTACCACGGCGGGCGCATCGTGCCGACCGGGCACGCGCCGCCGCTCAGCACCGAGCAGCAGACACGGCTCATCGAGCTGGTCCTCCAACAACCCGGCGAGACCTGGCGGCAGCGGATGGACCACCTCATCGCCCACGCGAGCGAGCACGTCGAACAGCTCAAGCCGCTCGTGTCGAGCCGGCATCCGTCGCAGCTCTACCAGGCGCTCGCCGAGGGCGTGGTCGTGGGGCTCGTGGTGTGGCTGGTGTGGATGCGGCCCCGCAAGCCCGGCGTCGTCGGGGCGTGGTTCATGATCTCCTACGGCATCCTCCGCGTCCTCACCGAGTTCTGGCGGCTGCCGGACGCGCAGTTCATCGATCAGCACAACGCCCGCCCGTGGGGCCTCAGCCGCGGACAGTGGCTGAGCGTGGTGATGGTCGGCGTCGGCGTGACGGCCCTGATCTGGGTTTCACGCCGATCGGCCGAGAAGGTCGGGGGCTGGCTGCGAAAAGAGCAAAGAGCAAAGGGCCAAAGAGCAAATTCGAACATCAACTGAACGCCGCGCGTTGAATTGGCCATTTGGAACTTTGCCATTTGCTATTTCCGTACGGCGGGCGATCAATACACCCTATGAACGAGCCGAGCGTGGCCACGCCCCCTCATCCTCCCGAGCCTGCCGCGGCCGCGGCTGTTCCCGCGCACGCCGAAGCACTCCCGCCCACGGCCCCCGGGGTCGTGTGGTGGCACGTCCACCGGCGTCTGTACGACTGGGTGCTCTCGTGGGCGCACTCGCGGCACGGAGCGGCGATGCTCTTCCTCCTCGCCTTCGCCGAGTCGAGCTTCTTCCCGGTGCCGCCGGATGTGCTGCAGATCGCCCTGACGCTGGAGCGGCGGACGCGGGCGTTTTTCTACGCCGCGGTGAGCGCGGTGGGCTCGGTGCTCGGCGGCCTGGCGGGCTACGCGATCGGCTACTTCGCGTGGGAGGCCGTCCGGCCGTTCTTCTTCGAGCACATCATCAAGCCCGAGAACTTCGAGATGGTCAGCGGCTGGTACCACGAGTACGGCTTCTGGATCGTCTTCGCCGCGGCGTTCACGCCGATCCCCTACAAGGTCTTCACCATCGCCGGCGGCGTGTGCCACGTCTCGCTGCCGATGTTCGCCCTCGCCTCCCTCATCGGGCGGGCCGGGCGGTTCTTCCTGGTCGCGGGGCTGCTCTACCTCTTCGGCGAGCCGATGAAGCGGTTCATCGAGAAATACTTCAACCTGCTCACGCTCGTCGCGCTGGTGCTCATCATCGGCGTGGTCGTCGTGGTCAAGGTCATGCATTAGCGTCTGTGTGAAAATCCCGAGAACGCGGAGAAACGGAGGCGAGCGGAGCGGCGGAGTGAGAACCATCAGAACACGAGTACACGAGAGCACGGAGGTATGACAACAGGTAGTCATCGCCGGATTCTGCGTGCTTCTCCGTGACCTCTGTGTGAGAACAGTTTTTTCTCCGCATCTCCGCAATGCTCCGCACCTTCGCGTTCTCGGAAATGGAGGTGTTCATGTCGATCCTGGTCACCGGCGGCGCGGGGTATATCGGGTCTCACTGCGTGCAGCGGCTGCTGCGCGACGGCCACCAAGTCGTCGCCCTCGACAACCTCTACCGCGGGCACGCCGAGGCCGTGGCGCTGCTGGAGACCGTCGCCGGGAAGAATGGGGGGGGCGGCGGGAGCCTGCGGTTTGTCCGGGGCGACATCGCCGACAGGGCGCTGGTGAAATCGCTCGTCGTCGAGCACACCGTCGAGACGGTGATCCACTTCGCGGCTCTGGCGTACGTCGGCGAGAGCGTGACCCAGCCGCTGAACTACTACCGGAACAACACGGCCGGCAGCATCGCGATGCTCGAAGCGATCGACGAGGCGGGCAAGAGTGGACAAGAGGTCTCCCGGCTGGTCTTCTCGTCGACATGCGCGACGTACGGCGAGCCGCCCGAGGACCAGATCCCGATCCGCGAGACGTGCCCGCAATCGCCGATCAATCCCTACGGCTGGTCGAAACTCTTCTTCGAGCGCGTCCTGAAGGACTACGCCGAGGCGCGTCGACGAGAACAGCGCCCGTTCTCCTACGCGGCCCTGCGGTACTTTAACGTCGCCGGGTGCGACCGCACGGGCCTGCTCGGCGAGCATCACGAGCCGGAGACGCACCTGATCCCCGTCGCCCTGCAGGCCGTGATGGGCACGCGCGGGCCATTGACCGTCTTCGGCACCGACTACCCCTCGCCCCCTTCGCCCGACGGCACGTGCGTGCGCGACTACGTCCACGTCGAAGACCTCGTCGATGCGCACGTCACCGTCATGAAGGCGCTCAACCCGTCGGCCGGCACGGATGAACGTTTTTATAACCTCGGCACCGGCCAGGGGCTGTCGGTCCGGCAGATCATCGATTCGGTCGAGCGGGTCACCGGCAAGCCTGTGCCCAGGTCCGACGGTCCGCGGCGGGCGGGCGACCCGCCGACGCTCTTCGCCGACCCGGCCAAGATCCGGCGCGAGCTCGGCTGGAGTGCGGCGATCCGCGAGGTCGATGAGATAGTCGGCTCGGCGTGGAAATGGTTCCGCGACCATCCCAAGGGGTACAAGGCGTAACGCCGCGACGCGGCTGTTCGACCCGCCGCGGGGCGGTGTGCGTAAGGAGTTGTACGCGGAGGTCCGTTCGTTGGAGCATGGCCCGCTCATCCTGGGGATCAGCCCGTACCACCTCTCGACGCGGGAGGCGCCGGCGATGGCCGCGCTGTTGCTGGGCGAGCGGGGCGTGACGGCCGTCCCCGCGCCCGACGAGCTGATGGCGATGTCGCACGCCTCCGTTCCCGCGCTGGCGGGCGGCGGCGGGGAAGCGGGCAGTGGTCGAGAAGGTGGGGGGGGCGGGGGGAGGGGGGGCTCGGTCCATACCGAGGCGGAGCCCGGGACGTCCGCGCCGGTGATGAGCCGCGAGCAGTTTGTCGAGGCGGTGGAGCGCTCGCCGCGGTACCTGCGGCTCATGGAGTCGTGGCGGTGGGGATCCTGCCTGTGGAAGTCGGGCGTGATCGCCGGCAGCCACCGCGGCAGGACGCCGATGAGCCACTTCGCCGGCGTGCTCGAGCGCGTCGAGACCGACCCCGCGCTCGCGTCCCTCCGGCCGATCTTCGCGGGCCTGCCGAGCGGGCACGAGGGCGCCGACGCCATGCGGCTGCTCGACGAGCTGTCGTCCGACGTGCTCCGCGGCGGGCCCAACCCCGCGATGACGATCCCGATCGCCGCGGCGATGGACCGCTTCGCCGCCGAGCAGGGCGTGGTCGTCGTGCGTGCCGCGGCGGCGAGCATCGCGCAGCGCGCCGAGGCGTCGCTGGGCAAGAAAGTCTTCTCGTGCGCCGTGCCGGTGCTGCTCAGCGCCGACGGCGTGCGCCTCGCCAAGGCGCGGGCGCTGCTGCGCGAAGCCCTCGACGATCTTCGTTCGGCGACGGTGCAGGCGTTCGCGATGAGGAATACGGCGGGCGTCGGCGAGGCGGCCCGCGCGTACACGCGGGCGTTCCTGGAGACGCCCGGCGTGGTCGAGGGGGACGACGACGAGGGGCGGCGGGTCCGCTGGGGGTACGTCAGCGTCGTGGGGGCGGAGATGCCGGGCGACTGCGTGCTGCGGTCGAGCAAAGCCGCGGTGCGGACGATGCGGGGCGATGCCGGGGCGTCAAACGGCGGCTCGGCCGACGCGCCGGCCGGGCGCGTGCGCACGCTCATCGTCAAAGAGATGAGCCTGAGGCCGGAGTGACGGGCCGCGAGACGGGGCGTGCCGCCGCGTCGGCGAAAGACTTCAAATGCAGTTGAACCAGGGAGCGCAGGGCGCACACAGAGCGTCTCGCCCCGGTCGACCTTTTCGGCTTTATCGCGATTTTGGTTCCATGGCCGTGCGCGGTGGTCTCCGTGTGCCCGGCGGTAACCACCGGCACACACCAACGCGCGTCGAACGACTACCGCGTGATCGTCTGCGCCCGGTCCGGCCCGACGCTGATGTGCGAGACGGGCACGCCGACGTGGCGCTCGATCAGGTCGATGTAGACGCGGGCCGCATCGGGCAGCTCGCCGCGGCCGCGCACCTCGGTGATCTGCTCGCCAAAGCCCGGCAGCGTCTCGTACACGGGCTCAACACGCTCCAGCGTGTAGCCGTCAGGGATGAACCGCTCGAGCACCTTGCCGTCGAGCCGGTACGCCGTGCAGACCTTCAGCTCGTCGACGCCCGCGAGCACGTCCAGCAGCATGACGGCCATCGACGTCACGCCGTTGAGCATCGCCGAATACTTCACCGCGACCAGGTCGAGCCATCCGACCCGGCGCGGCCGTCCCGTTGTCGTGCCGAACTCGCGGCCGCGCTGACGGATCCCCTCGCCGAGCGCATCGTGCAGCTCGGTGGGCAGCGGGCCGGTGCCGACGCGCGTCGAATACGCCTTCACTACGCCGATGATCTCGGCGATATTCGTGCCGGGAACGCCCGTGCCCGAGGGGATCCCCAGGGCCGTCGTGCTCGACGAGGTGACGTAGGGATGCGTGCCGTGGTCAACATCGAGCATCGCGGCGTTCGCACCCTCAAAGAGCAGCCGTTTGCCCTGTCTAACGAGTTCGTTGAGCAAATAGGTCGTATCACGAATACGGGGGCAGAGCTTTTCGCCGGTCGTTACACACCAGGTTGTCAGTTCCGCGGCACTGAACTCCTGCACATCACTGCCGCACGCTGCACTGAGGCCGCGAAGCATTGGGTTTTTGATCGCGCAAATGCGCTCAAGCTTGGCCTTGAGCATGTCGGGACGGAGCAAATCCATGATCCGCACGGCGGTCGCGCGGTGCGCCTTGTCGGCGTAACACGGGCCGATGCCTCGCTTGGTCGTGCCAATAGCTCCTCCCGCGCTGCCGGACAAAATCTTTTCGCGGAGTTCGTCCTCGACCTTGTGATACGGCATCACAACATGCGCCCGATCCGAGAGCACCAAGCCGGAGACGTCCACTCCCCGACTGCGGAGCCCTTCCAGTTCTTGGAGCAGCTTTTCCGGATCGACGACCACCCCGTTCGCGATCACCGAGTGCTTCCCGGGGTACAGGATGCCTGACGGCACCAGATTCAGCGCGTAGCGCTCGCCCTTGACGACGACCGAGTGCCCCGCGTTGGCCCCGCCGTTGTACCGCACCACGGCGTCGAACTCGCCGGTGAGCAGGTCGACGATCTTGCCCTTGCCCTCGTCGCCCCACTGGAGCCCGACCACCGCCGCCCCGCCGCCGCCGTTGCTGCCGGTCTCGCTCGTCTGGGTCCGTCCGTACTGCTGCATAGCTGGTCCTGATAATGCTGGGAGTGAACGAATCTCGCCCGTGCGTCGCCCGCGCGGCAAGCCTCAACGATAGCCCCGGCCGCACGCCGCGGAGCCTGACCGTCACGCCGATCGCTCGGATCGTAGCGGCTGGGGCACGCCGGCCGGTCCGTTCGCTGAGCCGGCGGTGAAGGCCGAACCGCGGATGGCCGATGAACAGGAGCCGTTGTTGAGACCCCTTACGTCTGGATAACCATGGGTTCAGACCATCTGCGCATCATGTGCCCGAGTCTGACGTGCCGGAAGATCCTGGCCGTACCGGTCTCGTCCCGCGGCAAGAACGTCCGCTGCCGCAACTGCGGCGCGACGATCCGCGTCCCCGAAAAGCCCGCCGCGGCTCTCCGCCCCGGCGCCCCCGCCGCGGACCCCAAAGCCGCGCCCGCCGCCGCCGACGCGAGCAAGGACGTCAAGGCGGCGTGAGCGCATCCGGGGCGACACGCCCCGGCTCACTTTCTTTCGATCGACACGTCCAGCTCCACCGCCGTCGGCGCGGAGCACTCGGTGTCGCTGCAGAGCTGGTACTGCACCGCGAGCATCGGCGTGCCGCTCCACGGCGTCTCTGCGTCGCGCTCGATGACGACGGCCAGCTCGAGTGTGCCGCCGTTGTGCACGCGGACTTTGCCCTCTTCGCCGTACGGCTCGCCCGGCGGATAATCGGCGTACGCCGTGCACCCCGTGCCGCCCGCGATCCACACCTTGAGCGGCACAAGGTGGACGTTCCGCGGGTCTTCGCCGGGCGCCGGGTCGGCGGCGTTGATGTGCAGGCCCTCGGGGATGTGCAGGCGGAGGAGCAAGCCGCCCGGCGAGCCGGGGGCGATCTCGACGCGGTCGGTGTTCGCCTCGATCTGCACCTCCGGCGTATTGGTTGCTGCCGATGGCGATGATGCGTGCGGCAGATCGGCGAAGGTCTCTTCGAGGAGCTGGAGATCGGTGACGATGAGCCGGAGCAGCGCCCGCACGGCGTTGGCCGCACCGGCGGGGGTCTTGGCGATGTGCGGGCTGAGCGCGCGGAGGAGTCTGGCCGCACGTTTCCGATACGAAATATCGCCCGTCAGCTCGGCCAGATCGAGCAGGTTGTGGGCCATCACCGAGTTGGGCGACGGCAACGCCCCATCGTACACCGACCGCGTGCGGACGAACAGCTCCTGCTTTGCGGTGATATCCGCGCGCGTGTCGTAGTACGAACCATCCTCGGCGACGAAGAGTTGCTCGGCCTGCTCGACCAGCGCCACGGCTTCGGCGAGCCAGTCCATCGAAGCAGGCTTATAGATTTGCTTATATTCATCCTTTTTATAGCCTTCGCCGTAAAACTTACGGCGAGCTCGAACCAATTCGAGCAAGCCGTGGATCATGAAAGCGTAATCCTCAAAGAATCCTGCGATCGCGGCTCTGCCTTGCCTCCATGTACGAAGCAAACCACCATGGTCATCACGCATAGTTCGAAGAATAAATTCTGCCACACTCTCAGCACACCGCATATGTGCCGCGGTTTCGAGTTGAATACCTGTAAATACCTCTGCGTAAATTGCTAGGCCGTTCCATGACGTGAGCACTTTATCGTCGAGCACGGGTTGTTCCCGTTGATTCCTCGCTTCTTCGAGTTCCTTGCACACCTGGTATAAGAAAAAGTTTGATCCGCTAAAAGCCTGACATTCCTGTTCTGCCAGCACACGCGGATGGTCCGCAAGGACAAGTACATGTCTCGGCTCTTCGGTCGGGTGATGCGGATCACGGAAGTTCGGCGGCTTGTCAAGACCAAAGGTCCGCAGTGTCCAATCAATCTTGGAGATCCCGTATCCTCTCTCCATCCAGTCATCATGGGCCGATAGAACTTTTCGGATTTCCTCCGGCGTCCAGAGATAGTTCTGCCCTTCTCGATGATTAACCTCGGCGTCTTGTGCCGATGCAAATGCACTATGTTCATCACCGAGGTAAAGATACTGAATCAAGTAGCTGCTGGTGCGCCACGACACTATCTGATAGAGATCATCATTGTAAGTAGCATACGCCCGTGCATACGTCGCCAGGAGCTGCGCGTTGTCGTAGAGCATCTTCTCAAAGTGCGGCACGACCCACTTCTCATCCACGCTGTACCGGTGGAACCCGCCGCCGACGTGGTCGTGGATCCCGCCGCAGGCCATCGCGTCGAGCGTTTTTTTGATGACCGCGTCGACCGCATCGCGCGCCCCCCCTCTCTCTCCTTCTTTCGCGTGCTCGCGGAACTCCAGCAGCAGATCGAGGTACACCGGCTGCGGGAACTTGGGCGCTCCACCAAATCCGCCGTTGACACGGTCGTGCATCTTCACGAGCGTCGAGACGGCGTTGCCCACGTGCTCGACGGTGAGCTTCACCGGCTCGTGCCGTTCGTCGACGCGCTCACGCACCGCCTCGGCGAGCTGCCGGGCTTGCTCCAGCACGTCGCCGCGCTGGTTCGTCCACGCCGACGACAAGCCGTCCAGGATCTGCGGAAAAGTGGGCATGTTCCCCATGCCGGGCTTCGGCTCATCCGGGAAATACGTACCGGCGTAGAACGGCCGCCTGCCGCTCGGCTCGAGAAAGACGCTCATCGGCCAGCCGCCTCTCCCCGAGAAGGCCTGCACCGCGGCCATGTACACGTCGTCGACGTCCGGCCGTTCCTCGCGGTCGACTTTGATGCAGACGAACGACTCGTTCATCCGCCGCGCGATCTCGGGCGACTCGAACGACTCTCGCTCCATCACGTGGCACCAGTAGCACGTCGAATAGCCGATCGAGAGGAAGACCGGCACGTCCCGCCGCCGGGCCTCGGCGAACGCCTCGTCGCACCACGGCCACCAGTCCACGGGGTTGCTCGCGTGCTGCAAAAGATACGGGCTGTTGCTCTGCGCCAGACGGTTCGCCATGCGGCATTGTTGGGGCACGCAAGAGCAAAGAAAACGCAGGAGTTAAACGAGGGAGCGTGTGTCGATAGTCAACAAACCAGCCTGTCTAAACACCGGAGAACACGGACGACACGGGGATTGCACGGAGAGGTTGTTGGTGTTCAAGGTCCCGACAAGAAACGGTGAGTCTTCAACCCTTGGACTTTTCGCATGTACTCCACGCTCGGCAAACACCGCGACGTTGATTCGGAATTTGTGCGGCGGGCGACCTATACTCTGTGCGTGTCCGATCTGTGGCAAACACGGCGTGAAGCGGCACGGAAGGCCGTCGAGCCTCTGGCGGTGCGGATGCGGCCGCGCACGCTCGACAAGGTGGCGGGGCAGCAGCACATCCTCGGCGAGGGGCGGCTGCTCCGGCGGATGCTCGCCGCCGACACGCTCACCTCGCTTATCTTCCACGGCCCGCCGGGCACGGGCAAGACCACGCTCGCCGAGGTGATCGCGGCCCACACCAACCGGCACTTCGAGCGGGAGAACGCCGCGAGCGTGGGCGTGGCGAAGATCCGGCAGATCATCGACGACGCGGCGGGACGGCTGACGGACTCGGGCCGGCGGACGATCCTGTTTCTCGACGAGATCCACCGCTTCAGCAAGAGCCAGCAGGACGTCTTGCTGGCCGACGTCGAGCGGGGCACGCTGACGCTCATCGGCGCGACGACGGAGAACCCGCTGTTTGCGGTCAACTCGGCGCTGGTCTCGCGGTCGACGCTGTTTCGGCTCGAGCCGTTGACGATCGAGGACATCGTCGGCGTGCTCAAGCGGGCGATCACCGACACGGAACGCGGCTACGGCAACCTTCCGCTCGAAGTCACCGACGAGGCGCTCAACGTCTGGGCGATCAAGTGCGACGGCGACGCGCGGCGGGCGCTGACGGCGCTCGAAGTCGCCGTGCTCTCGTCCCAGCGGCAGGCCGGCGAGAACGAGAAGGTCGTGATCGACCGGGCGACGGCCGAGGAGTCGATCCAGCAGAAGGCGGCCGTCTACGACGCGGGCGGCGACCAGCATTACGACACGATCTCGGCGATGATCAAGTCGGTGCGGGGGAGCGACCCGGACGCCGCGGTGTACTGGATCGCGCGGATGCTCGACGCCGGCGAAGACCCGCGGTTCATCGCGCGCCGCCTGGCGATCCTCGCGAGCGAGGACATCGGCAACGCCGACCCGCGCGGCATCATGGTCGCCGCCTCGACGTGGGAGCTGGTCGAGCGGATCGGGATGCCCGAATGCCGAATTCCGCTGAGCCAGTGCGCGTGCTACCTCGCGCTTGCGCCCAAGAGCAACGCGGCGTACAACGCGATCAACGAGGCGATGGAGGACGTCAAGCAGGGGCGGACCGTCCCCGTGCCGGTGCATATCAAGGACGGCAACGTGAAGAAGGCCTCACGCCTCTCGGCCGACGACGCGCCGTCGGGGCAGGGCGAGGCGTACGCCTACGCGCACACCGACGGCATCCCCACCGGGCCGAACGGCGTCGGAATCGTCGGCACGCAGGATTACCTGGGCGTGAAGAAGCGGTACTACCGACCGACGCCGTACGGCGCGGAGAAGCTGCTCGGCGACCGCCTCGACGAGGTGCGGAAGCTCCGCGGCCAGGACGCTTCATCATGAGAACGCAGAGAGCGCAGAGGAATGAGGAGGACGCAGAAGAAGACAGGATGGAACACGGAGGTCACAGAGGACGGAACTGTTGCCCGAATCGCGCAACCGTTCCTTGAAGGATAGCGTATCGGCCT
>CAZZDW010000082.1:1983-15573 GCA_964652945.1 uncultured Phycisphaeraceae bacterium | reverse complement strand
AACCCCTACCTCCTCCGCCTCCTCGCTCCAACCCATGGATAATGCGTTTGCCCTGTGGCCGGGGGGGCGAAAGGCGGCGGCACTCGGCGATCGCTGGGCGGTTCGGCTGTGCATGCCGCGGCGGTGTCCCCCCGGCGTGCCGCTCTGCGCTTGTGAAGAGGGTCTCACGCGGCGTGCCCGGCGGACGTGCCCGGCGGATTTGTCGGGCGGGGGAGGGGGGGAGGGGGGAGGCGTGCTGCCGGGCGTGGTGCTCCGCGGGTCGGCCGGGGCGACGATGCCGCGGCGGTGACCGCTGGGTCGGGAGGACGGGCCGGTTGGGAGACGGAGCCGGGCCGTCGATTCCTGTACACTCTTTCGGCCGGGGGTAAAGTCGCCGACGGCGGCGCGTTTCCGGTTGGTTTGTGTGGTGGTTGGTGCGTGTCGAGTCGTTTCTGGAGCCCGAGCCGATGCCGCGAACGATGGAGAATCGCCTGTTGCGGATGAACTCGCCGCTGGGCGAGGACGTCCTGCTTATCCGCGGCATGACCGGCTCGGAAGCGCTCGGCCGGCTCTTCTACTACGAGCTCGACCTCATCAGCGAGAAGACCGACATCGCCTTCGCCGACATCGTCGCCAAGCCCGTCGCGATCGGCCTCAAGACCACCAGCGGGGCCGAGCGGTTCTTCCACGGCTATGTCAACCGGTTCTCGCAGACGTCGGTGCAGGGGGCGCTGGCGACGTATCGGGCGACGGTGGTGCCGTGGACGTGGTTCATGACGCAGCGGAGCGACTGCCGCATTTTTCAGGACATGACGGTGCCGGACATCATCAAGCAGGTCTTCCGCGACCTGGGGATGACCGACTTCGACGACAGCGGGATCGACGGCTCGCAGTACGAGGCGTGGGAATACTGCGTGCAGTACCGCGAGACGGATTTCAACTTCGTCTGCCGTCTGATGGAGCAGGAGGGGATCTACTTTTACTTCAAGCACGCCGAGGACAAGCACACGCTGATGCTCTGCGACTCGCCGGACGCCCACGCGGCCAGCCCCGACCACGCGACGATTAACTACCGCCCGCAAGCCGCGGGACGTGAAGAGCCCGACCGCATCCTCGACTGGGTTGTCGCGCAGGAGTTCCGCTCCGAGTCGTTCGCGCAGACGGACTTCGACTTCGTCAACCCTTCGAAGGACCTGACGGCCCTTGCGCAGGTCGACCGGCAGAAGGTCCACCCCGAGCTGTCGCTCTTCGACTTCCCCGGCGAGTACCTTAAAAACAACGTCGGCGACCGGCTGGCCCGCGTTCGGCTCGACGAGCTGCAGTCCGGGCACGAACTGGCGACGTGCCGAACGGACGCGCGGGGGCTCTGCGTCGGGCAGAAGTTCAAGATGGCCGAGCACCCGCGCGAGGACCAGAACAAGGAGTACCTGGCGGTCGCCGGCTCGTTCTTCATCAAGAGCGACACGTTCCTGGGCGGCGGCAGCAGCGAGGAGAGCGAGAGCCAGCAGCAATACTCGTGCAAGTTCACGCTGATGGACGCGACCAAGCAGTTCCGCCCCGAGCGGCGGACGCCCAAGCCGATCGTGCAGGGGTGCCAGACGGCGATCGTCACCGGCAAGGACGGCGAGGAGATCTGGACGGACAAATACGGCAGGATCAAGGTCCGCTTCCACTGGGACCGGCACGGGGCGGCCGACGAGACGTCGTCGTGCTGGGTGCGGGTGGCGCAGATGTGGGCGGGGAAGAAGTGGGGGGCGATGTTCCTGCCGCGGGTCGGGCAGGAGGTGGTGGTGGACTTTTTAGAGGGGGATCCCGACCGCCCGCTGGTGACCGGGCGGGTGTACAACGGCACGCAGATGCCGCCGTATGAGCTGCCGGCCAACTCGACGATGAGCACGATCAAGACGCTCTCGTCAAAGGGCGGCGGCGGGTTCAACGAGCTGCGCTTCGAGGACAAGAAGGGGGAGGAGCAGATATTCATCCACGCCGAGAAGAACCTCGACGCGCGGATCAAGAACGACCGCTTTGACTGGGTCGGCAACAACGGGCACGTGATCGTCGTCAACGACACCAAGACCGAGGTGCAGAACAACGCGCACACCAAGGTCGGCGTCGACCGTTACGAAGAGGTCGGCACCGACTACCACCTCAAGGTCGGCGGCAAGGAGGCGCACGAGGTCACCGGCTCGCTGTCGCTGAAGGTCGGCGGGGCGGTCGCCGAGAAGTTTGATGGCGCGTGCTCGCGCGAGGTCGCCGGGGCGCTGTACATCAAGGGGATGAACGTCGTCATCGAGGGGACGAGCAAGCTCACGCTCAAGAGCGGCGGGAGCGAGGTCGTGATCGACTCGGCGGGCGTGACGGCCAAGGGCGCGGCGGTGACGCTCGACAGCTCGGCCGTCAAGATCGCCTCCGGCCCCGGCTCGGGCGGCGGCTCGGGGAGCGCCGAGTCGATCGTCGCGCCGACGGCCCCCGAAGCCCCCGAAGAGGCCGACACCGCCGACCCCGGCGAGATGGCTGCGGTGAAGGCCGAGCAGCTCCAGACGCAGTCGGGCAAGTACGGTGCGGCGAAGGTCAAGCCCTTCAAGCCCAGCGAGGACGAGACGACGGAGAAGTCGTGGATCGAGATCGAGCTGCTCGACGAGCAGGACAAGCCGATCCCCGGCGAGCCGTACGAGGTGAAGCTGCCCGACGGGTCGGTCGCGCACGGCACGCTCGACAACAAGGGCTTCGCGCGGATCGAGGGTTTCGAACCGGGGCAGTGCCAGGTGACGTTCCCGAGGCTGGATCAGGATGTGTGGAGTAAAAAATAAACGGACGATGCCGGAAGACGATCGCCGAGTTTTACCACAGAGGCACAGAGCACACAGAGTTCACAGAGGAAGACATCAGACTTCAAACTATGGCATTTCCAAATGTCTTGGCTCTGTGTTCTCTGTGCCCTCTGTGCCTCTGTGGTAAAAAACAGCGGTGGATGACGCGGCAGCGACGAGGTTGAAGAAGACGAAGTGACGCAGGGGAAGATTGGACTATGTTCAAGCACAAGGTTCGACAGGGCGAGTGCATATCGAGCATCGCCGCGCTGTACGGGCTCTTGCCCAAGACGGTGTGGGACGACGGGTCGAACGCCGCGCTCAAGCAGAAGCGCAAGGACCCCGACGTGCTCTTCCCCGGCGACGTGGTGAACATCCCCGACGTGCGCAAGAAAGAGGACTCGGCCGCCGACAAGCAGAAGCACACGTACGTGCGCAAGGGCGTGCCGTGCAAGCTGCACGTCAAGCTGAAGGTCAAGGGCGAGGCGCTCAAGGACGAGCCGTACGAGGTGGAGGTCGAGGGGAAGAAGACCACCGGGCAGACCGGCTCGGACGGCAAGATCGACCTCGACATCCATCCGTCGGACCAGAACGGCTGGATCAAGATCCGCGACCGCATCTTCCCGGTGTCGCTGGGCGGGCTCGACCCGGTCGACACCACGTGGGGGCAGCAGCAGCGGCTCAACCAGCTCGGCTACAAGTGCGGCCCGGTCGACGGCATCCACGGGCCGCTCACCACCGCCGGGCTCAAGGCCTTCCAGAAACACAAGGGTTTTTCGGAGTCCGGTCAGCCGGATCAACAGACCAAGGACGCGCTGAAACAGGAGTACGGCGGATGAAGAGGAGTGGCAAAGTGGCCAAGTGGCAGAGTGGCAGAGTGGTGGATTGCCGCTCAAGCGAATGGCAACCGCTCGTCGAGCGCCTTCGTGGTCGGCGCGAACTCCTTCACTTTGCCACTTCGCCACTCTGCCACTCGACCACTTCCTTCAAAGGCTTCCGCCCATGATCAACCCGACCGTCCTGGCCCGCGCCATCGAAGAGATGCTGACGCACAACACCCTCGCCTTCGAGGAGGTGAAGATCCGCTTCCAGATCGCGGGGGGGACCGACGCGGCTCTCGCGATCGCCGACGTGCCGTGGGAGTTGAAACTCGCCGGCCTGGTCGTGCTCAGCGGCCGTACGACGGCCGAGGGGGACGCGCACTTTTTCATGCTGCCGAACGAGACGCTCACGCTGACGATCTTCAACACCGATTACAACGTGACGCTGCACGCGGGCGTCGCGGCCGTCACGACACTCGCGGGCCAGCAGAAACGCCTCGACATCCTCGGCTACATGACCGGCTACCTGCTCGACGGCAGGCCGGGCGCGGGGGGGACGCAGCCCGACGACGGGACCAACGGCCCGGTCACGCAGCAGGGGGCGCTCAACTTCCAGACCGACCAGGGTGTGCTCATCGACGCCATCATCGGCAACAACACGCAGACCGCCCTGACCAACAACGCCGGAGTGTGAACGCATGGCCTTTGACGTACAAGTGGTGCCTGTCGCTTCGGGGGCGTCCGTGCAGCGGGTGGTGCCGATCCGCTTTGCGCGGGCCGTCACCGGCGGCTTCTCGGACATCGACGCGCCCGATCTCGACGACCGCGGCTTTGTGCCGCGCAACCCGCACGGGCAGGCGCACGGCCCGGCGGTGGGCATACGGCGGAACCAGACGATCCGCGTCCGCGTCATGCGCGACATGATCGACCCGGCGGCTCAGCTCTTTGTCACCTCCGAAGACCCCTCGATCGTCGAAGTCGAACACCCGGCCTCGGGCTCGGCGCTCAACACCGCCGACATCGCCGAGGTGCCCGCCAACCCCGGCGACCCGACCGCGACGCCCCCCGTCCCCGCGACCGCCGCGACCCCCGCGCGCCCGGCCGATTGCATTTTTCTCAAGGGCGTCTCGACCTCGGGCAACACCGCCGAGACGATGGTGAAGGTGCGCTTCGGCAGCGAGACCGGCCCGGTGCTGGGCGAGCTGGCCGTCCTGGTGTATCCGGTGCTGGTGATCCGCGTGCAGGCGCACCGGGTGTCGATCAACGGCACAGCCGCCGCGGTGACGCTCGACCAGGTCCGCTCGCTCTTCCGCCGGGTGAACCGGATCTACGCGCAGGCCGGCATCACCTTCAGCGTGCAGGGGACGCTGCTCAACGAGACGGTGACGGGCTTCGCCACGGCGGGCTTCGTCACGCTGCCCAACTTCAACGACGCGGGGAACACCGAGCTGCAGACCGTGCTCAACCAGAACCCCGACGCGCGGTCGCTCAACGCGTATTTCATCCCTGGGTACCGCGACACGACGACGACGCCGCCGTCGATCAACCAGACGCTGGGGATCGCCTTCAGCCGCGACTCGGCCAACGCCAACCCGCCGTCGGGGACGTTCCCGGGGTGCCAGGCGGGGATCACGATGATCTTCCAGGGCTCGATGAACACCTTGGCGCACACCTGTGCGCACGAGATCGGGCACGCGCTCCGGCTCGAGCACTACAACAACAAGAACCCGCCGGGCGCGGGCGACAGCCACATCTGGGGCCGTCGGTGCCTGATGCACAACTTCGTCGGCGTCAGCGGCTTCAACATCGGCTACGGGCCCAACGATTTCGGCAACAGCGCGGGGCAGTTGCTGTCGACGAAGAAGGTGCCGCGGATTTTTCAGAGCGACCAGGTGAACACGGTGCGCCGGGCGATGCTGAACAACTCGTACCGCCCGGTGGCGAGGCCGTGAGCCCGGATAAAACATGTTGAACCACGGAGAACACGGAGCACACAGAGATATCCCAGTGGTTGTGGGCGAGCCGAGTCATGTGTTCTGTAAGAATGTTGAGGCGCCGTTCGCTGTGCTCTCGGTGTGCTCCGTGGTTCAAATCTGTATTTGTTTATGATCTTTGTCAACGCATAGGTTTGTAGAACACGGTTTCGGAGCCCTGCATGACTTCCCAGGAGATCATCCGCCTCATCCAGGCGAACAACGCCGAGGCGATCAAGGCGGCCAGATCGGCCCCCGCCACGCTCCCCGGCGATATCGAGAAGGCGCTGCCGACGCTCGACGGCGAGACGCGCGAGCTGGCGGTCGACGTCCTCGCGGCTCAGGGCTCGCCCGGCGCGGCGCCGCTGCTCTTGAATATGACCGGTGACTCGGAACTACAGGCCGCGGTCGCCGCGGCCAACGCGCTGCGCCGTCTGCCCGGCAAACCCCCGGCGGACAAGGTGATCCAGATCATCCCGACGCGGCAGTCGCCCGAGGTCCGCACGCAGCTCTACCTGCTCGTCGGCGAGTCGGGACAGGCCGCGGGAGGCGGAGCGGACAAGCTCGACGACTTCCGCAAGGCCGCGGCTTTGGAGAAGGACGAAGAGGCCCGCGAGAACGCGCAGGCGGCGTGCGTCAGGCTCGGCGGGAGTGGGGGGGTGCCCGAGCGTCGCGCGATGCTCCAGCGGCTGCAATCGGCCGAGGCGGACCAGGCGCTGCGCTGCTGCGACCAGGTGCGGTACGTGGGCGACCCCAACCTCTGCCGCGGGCTCGCCCCGTGGATCGGGCGGCACGAGGGCGTGATGCGCCTGGGCAGCGACCGCAGCGACGCGATGGTGCGGATGTGCGACCTGGCCGCGTGGACGGCGTGGAGCATGGGCGTGAAGTTCGCCCTGCGTCCGCAGCACATCGCCAACTACGAGCCGGCGGTGTTGCAGGCCGCCGCCGCGGCGATGAACGCGCTGCCGGGGTGATGCGTGCATCGTCCTTGGCGCTCTCATACGAGACGCGACCGTCAGGGAGCGTGCTCTGATTTTCAGCGGTTTACACGCTCGCTCACGCTCGCGTCTCGTATGAAGGCGTGCCGTATGTTTTCCGTGTCAGAAGAACCGCCGCGTGACCGAGCCGATGCCGGATTGGAGCGGGCTGCGCACCGGCTTCGGCAGCTTCTCGATCGCCGCGTGCAGCTTTTTCGACAGCCTCACCACCGGCTTGGCCTCGTACATCGCGCGGAGTTCGTCGAACTCGCGGCGTGCCGCGTCAATCTCCCCGGCGAGCCGCGCCCGTTCGTCGGCCAGCGTCCGGTCGAGCCCGTCCCGTTCGGCGCGGGCCGAGTCGCGCTCGGCGACGAGCTCTTCAGTCCATTTCCGTAGATCCCGTAAGACGATCGCGTCGAGGTTCTCGTCGAGCCAGTTGGCGTCATTGCGGCGGAGCAAGACGTTCGAGCGGACGAGCAGCTCCGGCATGTGCCGCTCGTAGAACGAGCGGTGGTTGGCGACGAGGCGGCGGAAGAGTTCTTCGTGGCGTGCGACGGCGTCGTGGATCATGGTGTCGGCGCTGTGCCGTCGCCAGATGAAGAGCGGCTCGCGGACACGCACGCCCCTCCCCCCGGCCGCCGCGAGCTTGAGCCAGAAGTCCCAGTCTTCGTAGCCGTCGCGCATCGATTCGTCGAAGCCGCGGACGCGCCGGAACCACGCCGTGCGCACGAGGGCGGTGACGGGGTGCAGGTTGGTGATCATCAAGAGCAGCGGGTCCCACGGGGGGACGGTCCAGACGCCGGTGCCGAGCTCGACGAGCCGTTCCTGGCAGTAGGCGTGGGAGATATCGGCGCCGCCGTTCGGCTGTTCTTCGACGGTGATCGCCGCGTGCAGCGTCGTGACGAACGACGGCTCGATCCAGTCGTCGGCGTCGAGGAAGACGAGGTAGTCGTGGTCGGCCCCCACGCCGCCCACCGCCCCCACCCTCCCCAACGCGCGTGACCACTCGTCGGCCTCGGCGGCGCCGCGGTTGCGGGCGGCGGGCAGGCCGCGGTTTTCCTGGTGGACGACCCGGACCCGGTCGGGGGCCTGCCGGGCGGCCTCGTCGCACTGGCTCGGCGTCGTGCCGTCCGTCGAGCCGTCGTCGACGATCACCACCCGCACGTCGGCGTCAATCTGTTTCAGGCACGACGCGACGGCCTCGTCGACAAACCGCCCGTGGTTGAAGCACGGGATCACCACGACGACCGAGGGATGCTCAGACACTGGTGGGGGCATGTCTAGAGCGAGCATACGCCGCAGAACGGGGTGCGCCGAAACCGAGGGGCTGAGCCCCTCGGCTTTCTTGGCAAGAGATACCAAGGGGCCTCACGCCCCGGCTCGCGGGCGCGTCTCGCGTACACTTCCCCGCTCATGGGATCATTCTGGACATTCGCTCGGCGGCTGCTGCGGTTACGGGGGATGTTGGTGCTCGCGCTGGTCTTCGCCGCCGTCTCGGCCGGCGGGCTCGGGGCCGGGCTGCTGGGGATCGTGCCGATCCTGGAAAACATCCTGAACGACCCGACGCACCGGCGGAACCTGCCGCAGATCGTGGGGGAGTGGAACGACAAGATCGGCGGCCTGCTGCCGCAGGGCTGGATCGACGCGCTGCCCAGGGGGCCGTTCGAGGCGGTCTTCTGGCTGCTGATCGGCCTGGGCGTGCTGACGGTGGTGGGGGCGATCGCCAACTTCATGCACGCCTACCTGTCGCTGACGGTCGTGAGCCGGACGGTGGCGAACGTCCGCCGCGACGCGTACCGCAAGGCCCTGCACCTGCCCATGCGGCGGGTGCTGACGATGGGGCCCAGCGACATCATCAGCCGGATCGTCTACGACACGGCGGCCCTGGGCAGCGGGTTTAACGCGCTGCTCAGCAAGGCCGTCGCGCAGGTGACCAAGGGGATGGCGGCCGTCATCGCCGCGTTGATCGTCGAGTGGCGGCTGGCGTCGGTGGCGATGCTCACCGCGCCGGTCGTCTTCTGGATCATCAAGACGCTGGGGAAGAAGATCCGCCGAGCGTCGCGCAAAGCGCTGACCGGCCAGGCGGGGCTGTACCGGTCGGCCGCCGAGACGCTCTCGGGCCTGCGCGTCGTCAAGTCGTTCACCACCGAACGGCTCGAGGCCGGGCGCTTCCATCGCATCAACAAGGAGGTCGTCCGCCAGGAGATGCGCGTCCGCACGGCCCGGGCGCTCTCCAGCCCGCTCATCGAGGTGATCGCGCTGTTCATCCTCGGGGCGCTCTCGCTGGTCGCGGTCAAGGCGATCTTGCAGGGGCACCTCGAGCCGGCCCGCTTCCTGGCGGCGTTGGCGTTTTTGGGCGTGGCGGCGAGCTCGCTCAAGCCGCTGACGGGGTTCATCAACGACATCCAGCAGGCCGGGGCCGCGGCCGATCGGCTCGAAGAGCTGCTGGCGATGCCCAACGAGGAAGGGCACGGGCACCGCCTGCCCAAGCTCGCACGGCACACGCGTTCGATCCGGTTTGAGGAGATCGCGCTGACGTACCCGCCGCCGGTCGGCGACAAGGTTGAGACGCGCGAGCCGGGCCGCCCCCACGTCGCGCCGGCGCTCAACGGCGTCACGCTGGAGGTCTCTCACGGCGAGACGGTCGCCTTCGTCGGGCCCAACGGCTCGGGGAAGACCACGCTCCTCTCGCTCATCCCGCGGCTGCTGGATCCTGACAAGGGGCGGGTGCTGATCGACGGCACCGACATCCGCGACGTGAGCGTGCGGTCGCTCCGCCGCCAGATCGGCGTGGTCACGCAGGACACCGTCCTCTTCCGCGGCTCGATCCGCTGGAACATCGAATACGGCTCGGCCGGGCTTGGCGGGGGGATCAACGACGAGGACGTGGTGCGGCGTTCGGCGGCCGCGGCGAGGGCCGACGGGTTCATCCTCGCCCGCGACGAGGGGTACGACAGCCAGATCGGCGAGCAGGGCGTCGGGCTCTCGGGCGGGCAGCGCCAGCGGCTGGCGATCGCGCGGGCGCTGTCGCGCGACCCGGCGATCCTCATCCTCGACGAGGCGACGAGCATGATCGACGCCGAGAGCGAGGCCAAGATCGCCGAGGCGATCGCCGAGTTCTCCAAGGGGCGGACCTGCCTGATCGTCGCGCACCGGCTCAGCACCGTCCTCTCGGCCGACCGGATCGTCGTGATGGACGCCGGGCGCGTGGTCGACCAGGGGACGCACGCCGAGCTGCTGGCCCGCTGCGAGGTGTACCGGCAGATCGCCCAGAACCAGCTCAAGGCCGACCCCAACAGCGAGAACCTCGCGGTGGCGTGATCAAATAGCAAATGGCAAAGGGCCAAATAGCAAATGAAAACAGGCTAGAGTTTTCTGAAGGATTGAATTTGCCATTTGGCAATTTGCTCTTTGCCATTTATTGACCTCCCATGCACAAGCCAGGAACCAACCCCGACAACGTGCAGATGAGCGACGTGCTCTGCGACTTCTGCCGCGCCGAGTGGACGGAGGAACTGCCGATGGTCGAGGGGCACCAGGGGCACACGGTCTGCGGCAAGTGCCTCCGCGTCGCCTACATGGCGACCGTCGGCGAGGGGGGCGTCGGCTCGCCTGCCGCCCCCCCCCAGGGCGATCACGCGCCGGCCGGGTACACCTGCGCCATGTGCCTGGAGCAGCGCGACGACCCCGCATGGCAGAGCCCGGCCTACCCGGAGGCGGTCATCTGCCGTCGGTGTGTGAAGATGTCGGCCGGCGTGCTCGAGCGCGACCCGGATTACGGCTGGAAGCGGCCGGGGCGGGCTTCGCAGGCATAGCAGCCGCCTGTCTTTGGTGGCACCGGTCTCCAGACCGGTGCGTGGGAGAACTTGACACAACAGGCCCGCGCATCGGTCTGGAACCCTCCCATTGGTGCCACCTGAACCCGCTTTCACCCTATCATTCCTCTTTGCGAGCCGTATTCGCAGGGGAGTGAGCGCGTGGCTGCCAAGAAGCAGACGACATCATCCACAGCATCCGCGGCGAAGGCCAAGAGCACGCGTGAGACGGTCACGGTCGAGGTCAAGCCTTCAGGGTCGTCGTCCCTCAACGGGACATCCGTAGATCATGTGGAAAATATCCATCGAATGAAGCCCAGGGATGTATCCCCGGGCCTCGGCTCGCGCGTCAGCGGAGCGGGAGCGTTTTCACCGGTTGATCTGTCGCGCTGCATCCGCGTGCGCGGCGCGCGGGAGCACAACCTCAAAGACATCGACGTGAACATCCCGCGTGACGGGCTGGTGGTCATCACGGGGTTGTCGGGCTCGGGCAAGTCGTCGCTGGCGTTCGACACGATCTTCGCCGAGGGGCAGCGGAAGTACATGGAGTCGCTGTCGGCGTACGCCCGGCAGTTCCTCGACCAGCTCAAGAAGCCGGACGTGGATGACATCGAGGGCCTGCCGCCGACGATCGCGATCGAGCAGCGTTCGGGCGTGGCCTCGCCGCGTTCGACGGTCGCGACGACGACGGAGATCTACGACTATTTGCGGCTGCTCTACGCCCGCTGCGGCACGCCGCATTGCTGGGCGCCGGTGAAGACGAAAAAAGACGGCACGGTCGTCGAACGCTGCGGCCGCGAGATCAAGGCGACGCCCAGCACGCAGATCATCGACGCCGTCATGGAGCAGGCCAAAGAACTCGCCCTGCAGCAAGGCGACGCGGGCGCGCGGCTGATGGTGCTCGCGCCGGTCGTGCGTGCGCGCAAGGGCTTTCACCGCGACGTGCTGGAGGAGGCGCAGGGGAAGGGCTGGGGCCGGGCTCGCGTCAACGGCACGATCATTGATATCCGCGATGTCCTCAAAGACGGCTCCGAAAACCCGCTGAAACTCGGCCGGTACGAGAAGCACGACATCGACATCGTGGTCGACCGCATCAGCGTCTCGAAGGAGTACGCGCAGCAGGCCGTCGCGCCGACGGATACAGGGGGTGTGGATGAAACGCGGCAGCGCGTCGCCGAGGCGATCGAGGCCGGCCTGCGAGAAGGCGCGAGCACAGTCATTGTCTCATTCGAGCAGCCTGCGGGAAAAAGTGGTGAGAGCGCGTGGATTGATCGAGTCTTCTCCAGTAAGTACGCGTGTCCGGAGCATCCGGAGTGCGCGTTGCCGGAGATCGAGCCGCGGCTGTTCTCGTTCAACTCGCCCAGCGGCGCATGTCCGACGTGCCACGGCCTGGGCGTGGTCATGGAGTTCGCCGAGGAGCTGGTGATCCCCGACGCGAGCAAGTCGCTCTCGGCGGGCGCGGTCAAGCCGTGGAAGGTGCCGCCGCCGATGGGGCGGATCTTCCGGAAGAAGCTCAAGAAGTTCGCCGACGACTTCGGCGTGAGCACGGCCGTGCCGGTGGGCACGCTGCCGGCGTGGGCGCGGCAGATCCTCGTCAACGGCACGACGGCCGACGACGAAGAGGAGTTCGGCGCGTCCTTCGACGGCGTCGCGGCCAGTCTGCGCAAGTGGTACGAGAAGACCGAGTCGGCGTGGATGAAAGAATGGCTCGGGCAGTTCATGCAGGAGAAGAGCTGCCCCGAGTGCCAAGGCGATCGGCTGAAGATCGAGACGCTGCACGTGCTGATCGGTGCCGCGCATGCGCCCGACGAGACGCGGGCGCTCGCCGCGGGGAACGTCATCGGACGACGCGACCACACGCTGCCGGAGAAGGAGAAGAAGGGCGGAGTCGTCAGCAGCCTGCTCAACATCGCCGAGCTGTCACGCCTGAACATCGCCGACGCGGTGGGGTATGTCGAATCGCTGATCCTCACGCAGGAGCAGCAGCAGATCGCCGAGCCGATCGTTAAGGAGGTGATGAACCGCCTCGGCTTCCTCGCTTCGGTCGGGCTCGAATACCTCTCGCTGGACCGCAAGACCGGCACGCTCTCGGGCGGCGAGGCCCAGCGTATCCGCCTGGCGACGCAGGTCGGGTCGAAGCTCGTCGGCGCGTGCTACGTCCTCGACGAGCCGACGATCGGCCTGCACCAGCGCGACAACGGACGGCTCATCGCGACCCTGCGGCACCTGGCCGACATCGGCAACACCGTGCTTGTTGTCGAGCACGACGAGGAGATGATCCGCAGCGCCGACCACCTCCTCGACATCGGCCCGGGCCCCGGCGTCCACGGCGGGCGCGTCGTCGCGCAGGGCACCGTCGCCGAGGTCGCCGACACGCCGGGCTCGCTCACCGGCGACTACCTGTCGCACCGCCGCGTGATCGAAACGCCCAAGCCGGGCGACCGCCGCAAGCTCAACCCGAAGAACGCCGTCGTCGTCAAGGGCGCGAAAGAAAACAACCTCAAGAACATCGACGCCATCTTCCCCCTCGGCGGCATCCTCTGCGTCACCGGCGTCTCCGGCTCCGGCAAATCCACGCTCGTCAACGACATCCTGCTGCTCGGGGCCAAGCGCGAGCTGCTGGGCTCCAAACACCGCCCCGGCGCGCACGGCAAGATCACCGGCCTGCCCAAGATCGACCGCGTGATCGAGGTCGACCAGTCGCCGATCGGCCGTACGCCTCGTTCCAATCCGGCCACCTACACCGGCATCTTCGACGACATCCGCAAGATCTTCGCCCAGACCAAAGAAGCGAAAATCCGCGGCTACCAGCCGGGCCGATTCTCGTTCAACGTCAAGGCCAAATCCGGTGGCGGCCGCTGCGAGGCCTGTGAAGGCCAGGGCCTGAAAAAAATCGAGATGCACTTCCTGCCGGACGTCTACGTGACGTGCGAGGTCTGCAACGGCTCGCGCTACAACCGCGAAACGCTCGAAGTGAAATACCGCGGCAAGTCCATCGCCGACGTGCTCGCGATGACCGTCGAGCAGGCGTGCGACTTCTTCGAGAACCACCCGAAGATCCGCCGATTCGTCGAGTGCCTCCGCGACGTCGGCCTCTCGTACATCGAGCTCGGCCAGCCCTCCACCACCCTCTCCGGCGGCGAGGCGCAGCGCGTCAAGCTGGCGACGGAGCTGGGGAAGGGGCCGGCGGCGGGCGGCGGCAGCGGGCAACTCGG
>CAZZDW010000082.1:0-1973 GCA_964652945.1 uncultured Phycisphaeraceae bacterium | reverse complement strand
AGCGCTCTACATCCTCGACGAGCCGACGACCGGCCTGCACTTCGAGGACGTCAAGCGGCTCATCGAGGTGCTCTCGCGCCTCGCCGACGCCGGCAACTCGCTGGTCGTCATCGAGCACAACCTCGACGTCATCAAGTGCGCCGACTGGCTCATCGACCTCGGCCCCGAGGGGGGCGACGCCGGCGGCGCCATCATCGCCGAAGGCCCGCCCGAGGCCGTCGCCAAGGTCGCGGCGAGTCACACCGGCAGATACCTCAAGGACATCTTGGTCGCACGTTGAGCCGTACGCTTAGGGCAGTCGTTTGCCAAGTTTTACCACAGAGGCACAGAGCACACAGAGACCACAGAGGAAGACCTATTGATCGGGAAACGGTTTGAATGTGCTCTTCGGCCCTTTGCTATTTGCTCTTTTTCTTCTCTGTGAACTCTGTGCCCTCTGTGTCTCTGTGGTAAAAATATGCGTTGCGTTCAAGGAGACTCTCATGCCGTTGACCCGCGAGCAGATCACCGTCCGCGCTTCGAAGGAACTCCGCGACGGCTACGTCGTCAACCTCGGCATCGGCATGCCCACCCTCGTCGCCAACCACATCCCCGACGGCATGGACGTCTGGCTGCAATCCGAGAACGGCCTGCTCGGCATCGGCCCCTTTCCCACTGACGACAAGGTGGACGCCGACCTCATCAACGCCGGCAAGCAGACCGTCACCACACGCACCGGCGCGAGCTTCTTTTCCTCCTCCGACTCCTTCGCCATGATCCGCGGCGGGCACATCGACATGTGCATCCTCGGCGCTATGCAGATCTCCCAGACCGGCGATATCGCCAACTGGATGATCCCCGGCAAGATGGTCAAGGGCATGGGCGGCGCCATGGACCTCGTCGCCGGCGTCAAAAAAGTCGTCGTCACCATGGAGCACAACGCCAAAGACGGCTCGTCCAAGTTCGTCAAGGAGTGCTCCCTGCCGCTCACCGGCCGCCGGTGCGTCCACATGCTCATCACCGACCTGGCCGTCTTCGAGTTCAGCGAGGCCAGGTCCCGCTTCGTCCTCAAAGAGCTCGCCCCCGGCCTCACCGTCGACGAGCTCCGCGCCAAGACCGAGGCCGAGTTCCTCGTCGAGGGCGACGTGAAGACCGTCGCGGTTTGACGCACTTGTACGCACGACATGACTCCGAAACGCGACCACTGCATCGTCGGCATTGACCTCGGCACCACCAACAGCCTGGTGGCGGTGATGGGCGTGGCCT
This sequence comes from uncultured Phycisphaeraceae bacterium, assembly GCA_964652945.1. GTDB lineage: Bacteria > Planctomycetota > Phycisphaerae > Phycisphaerales > UBA1924 > CAZZDW01. The sequence continues at coordinate 728 of CAZZDW010000082.1, read as the reverse complement.
TGGCGGGTGAGGATGGGGCCGACGTGGCCCGGACGATGACGCCGCGTGTGCTCGCGGACGAGTCGGGCGAGGGGATGCTGCCGAGCGTGGTGCGGTTTGAGCCCGGCGGGGTGATTGTCGGTCGTGACGCGCGGGACCAGGCCGTGCGGTTCCCGCGGTCGACGGTGACGAGCGTCAAACGGCTGATGGGTCGTTCGCGCGCCGACGCCGCGGCACGGGGCGATCTTAAACACCTCGCGTATGAAGTCGTCGAGGGGGAGCACCAGACGGCCCGCGTGATGCTGCCCGACGACGTGCGTGGCGGCAAGTGGGCCGAGGGAGTTTCGCCGCAGGAAGTCTCCGCGATGATCCTGCGCCGGCTCAAGGAGATCGCCTCGGCGCGGCTGGGGGTCGACGTCCGCCGCGCGGTGGTGACGGTGCCGGCGTACTTCGACGACGCGCAGCGCCAGGCGACCCGCGACGCCGGGCGGCTCGCCGGGCTCGAGGTCGTGCGGATCGTCAACGAGCCGACGGCCGCGGCGCTGGCGTACGGCATCGGCCTGCGCAAAGCGGGCCGACTCGGCGGGGGCAAAGAAGGGACAGGGCAGAACATCGTCGTCTACGACCTCGGCGGCGGGACGTTCGACGTCTCCGTGCTCCGCGTCGTGCCGGCCGAAGAGGTGGGGAGCGGCACGGGGGGGGCCGCCGCGTTCCAGGTCATCTCGACGGCCGGCGACACGCACCTGGGC
>CAZZDW010000081.1:0-15946 GCA_964652945.1 uncultured Phycisphaeraceae bacterium | reverse complement strand
GGTCGGCGAGCAGGCGTTCGTGGGCCGGGCCGAATTTGGGCACGTACGACGCGCTCAGCGCCCGCTTGATCAAGAGCGGCTCGCTCAGCCGCTGCTCGTACGCGGTCTCGACGAGGCGGTACCGCCGGAACAACCGGCTCTCTTCGAGCGGTTGGGCGACGCGCATCTCCGGCTCGACGTACCCGCCGGCGGTCGCCGCACGGTTGATCGCCTCGGCGTAGGCGAGCGTGAACGAATCACGCTCGTCGCGGTTGTTCCACATGAGCGCCACGCGGCCGCGGGGCGCGAGGATGCGAGCGAACTCGCGGAGCGATTCGTCGGGGCGGAACCAGTGGAACGCCTGCGCGCACACGACCGCGTGGACCGAGTTGTCCTTCAGCCCGGTCGATTCGGCGGTTCCTTTCCGCCACTCGACGCGTGGGTTTGCTTCCGCCTCTCCGGCCTGTCGCATCGCGTCGTTGGGCTCGACGGCGATCACCCGCACACCGCGTGCCGCGAGCAGGCGGGAGGAAATCCCCGTCCCCGCGCCGACGTCAGCGATGACGAGTTGTGAGGGAGACACGTCGCAGGATCGGGCGAGCCCGTCGAGAATCGCGTCGATCGCCGCATCGGGGTACGACGGCCGTGCCGCGGCGTAATCGGCCGCACGATCGGCGAAGCGCGTCGTCGGCTGCATGTCGGCGCCGGTGATCTTGCTCATGCGTGGTCTCCTTCCTCGTCGTTCTGCTCGCGCCGCATGCGTTCACGCGCCCGGCGTTTGGCCGCGAACAGGCCGCCCTCGTCCTTGGCCGCATCATCATTCGCCGGCCGAGGCTCGATCGGCGGTGTCTGCTTCGGCACGCGCATCCCCGCCGACTCGGCCGCGGCACGCCGGCGGCGCTCTTCAATGACGATCTTCCGCGCATCATCCGTTCCGAGCCGCGTGCTCGTCCCCGTGTCGTCCGTCGGCGGCACATCCAATCGCTCGCCGACCTCACGGTCGCGTTTCCGCAATCGGCCGGCGGTGCTCGCGGCGCTCCGCGAACGCTCGGCGACCGCCTCGGCCCGCTCGCGCCGCAGGGCCGCCTTGAACTCCGTCTGGAACCAGCGGTCCCACGCGATCTTCCTCGACGCGACGTCGAGCAGCAGCACGCCCAGCGCCAGCGGCAGCAGAATATGCCACAGACTCTGCCGCGACCTGCTCGGCCGCACGCCCGTGCGGTCGAAGAGCCCGGCCGTCTCGGGCAATCGGATGTCGAGCACGCGCCCGCCCGTTTCCGCCGCGAGGCGTTCGAGCAGTCGCCGGTTGTCGCGCAGCCGCCGATACTCGGTTCCCTGCTGCACCGACACGCCGCCGACCAGCGGCAGCAGCGCGTGCTCGTCGCCCTCGCGCCTCGGCGTCACGGTGACCACGTAGTTGCCGCTCGTTCTTGCCGGGACGGTCGCCGCGTACCGCCCCGCGCTCGTCTGCGAGAGCCTGATCGGCACGCGCTCGCCGCTCGGCGTGAAGACGCTGCCCGTCACGCTCAGCGCGTCGATCGGCACGCCGTCCGCGTCCTCGGCGGCGTAGTCGATCTCGACCGATCCACCCGCCTCGCCGCTCCCGCTCCCGCCTGCACGCTCGACGCGCAGCTCGCTCCGCCCCCCCGCCACGCTCACGCCCTGCTCGGCCGGCCGCGCGGCCCACCGCGCAACGTTCGTCCACATCGCCGCGTACCCCGGCCAGCCGAGCCAGTCGCGCGCCCACTCCGACGCGTCCGACGTGAAGACCACCACCTTCCCAAGGCCCGCCTGCCAGTGCGCGAGAACAGGTTCTCCGCCGGGCGTAGCGAGCGGCGTGCCGGCCGTCGCGTCGAGCCGCGGCTGCGTAAGCACGAGTCCACGCAGCGCCGGCATCTCGATCGGCACGCCTTCTAAGAATGGCGACAACGTTCCGCCGCCCCTCGTCCGCACCGGCACGAACGGCTGCCGCCTCACCAGCGGCTCGCGCACCACGCGCACCGCCTTGACAAACACCCGCGGCAACAAGTTCGGGTCGCTCACGGGGTAGTACACCCCGCCGCCCTTGGCGGCCATCATCGACATCGTCGCGATGTCCGCCTCGTCGCCGACGGCGATCGTCGAGACATTGATCCCCCGCTCGCGCAGCTCGGCCGCGATGCCCGGCAGCACGTCGGTGTTCATGCTGATGCCGTCCGAGAGCACGATCACGTGCTTCACGTCCGCCTTCGCGCCCGCGAGCATGTCCCCCGCCGCCCGCAGCGCCGGCGGCAGGTTCGTCCCGCCGTTTGCGCCCAGCGACCGCACCAGGTCGGCCGCCCGCTCCGCGTCGGCGTTGGCGCCAAGCGGCACCACGACGCGGTGCTGGTCGTTGAACGTGATGACGCCGACGAGGTCGGTCTTGTCCATCGACTCGATCGCCAGCGCCGCCCCCTCGCAGGCGATCTGCATCTGCGACTTGCTCGAGCCGAGCACCGTCCAGCCCATCGAGCCGGAGCTGTCGAGCACGATCACCACCGCCGCCGCGGGCGACAGCAGCTTCTCCGGCAGGTCGAGCCGCACGGGCAGGAGCGGCTCGATCGGCGTGCCCTTCCACCCGCCCGCGCCCAGCGAGCTCGGCCCGCCGATCATCACGAGCCCGCCGCCGAAGTCGTTGACGTACGCGGCGAGCGCCTCCTGGCTCTCCCGCGGCACCTCGTCGGCCGCGACGTTCTGCAGCACCACCAGGTCGCACGCCTGCAAGCCCAGCAGCCCCTCGGGCAGGCCGGCCGGCCCGACGCGGCGCACGCTCAGGCCCGCGTCTTCGAAAACGCGCGCCAGCGGCGACGAGTCGGTCACACCGGCGCTGCCGCCGGTCACGATCAGCACCGACCCCGCGCCCGGCGAGAGGGTGAACGCCGACGCGCGGTTGTTCTCGCTCACGGTGTCGCTCGCCGCGTCCGACGGCTCAAACACAGCCTCGAAGCGGTTGAGCCGCGACATACCCAGCGGCACCGACACGACGTGCACGCTCTCGCCCGCCGGCGCGTCGACCGTCAGGCCGCGCCCCTCGGCGTCGCCGTTGAGGTCGAGCTCGGTCCCTTCCTGCAAGAGCCGGAGCGTGCCGCGTGTTTCGCGCGTCGCTTCGAGCGTGATCCGCACGCCGACGCGCGACCCGGCCGGCGCGCTGGAGGGCACGTCCACCGCCTTCACCGCCGCCTCGCGCTCCACGCGGTACGTCAACGGCACCACGTCGATCGCCGCACCGCTTCCCCCGCGCGCCGGGTCGCGCCGCGTATCGGCCGCCGCGGCCATGCGCGCCGCTTCGCGTGCGGCTTCGAAGACGTCGCCGTTCGTCTCCACGCCGTCGCTGAAGAGCACGACCCGCACCGCCGCGTCGGGCGGGAAGGTCGCCGAGGCGAGCCGGACCGCCGCCGCGATGTCCGTCCCCTCTTCCATCGGCACGGCGGTCAGCCGGTCCAGCACGTCGGCCCGCGTCGGCGCGGCGACCGCCAGCGCCCGCCCGTCAAAGACGATGATCCCCAGCGCGTCGTCCGGGCCGCGGCCCTGAATACCTGTATGTGAGACGGGGCGTGCCGTCCCGTCTAATGAAGACTCGCGCGCCGACGCACGCCGGAGATACTCGCGCACCGCGTCGATCCCGTTCCGCCGCGGCGCAGCGGCCTCGCCTGCGCGATCGTGCTCCTTCGCGGGTTCATAAAATCTTCGGATCGATCCCGACGTATCCACCAGCGCCAGCACCGCGACCCGCCGGCTCTCGCGCACGAGCGTTGCCCCCGCGAGCACCGCCGCGATGAGCGCCAGCGCGACGAGCCGCAGCACCACCGAACCGAGCCGGCGCATCGGCGTCATCGAGCGCATCCACCGCCACGCGGCCCACGCCATCGGCACGGCCAGCAGCATCAGCCACAGGAACTCGGCCCGCTCGAACCGCAGCATCACTCGGCCTTCTCGCTCGCGCCGGCGTCGCGCGGCGCATCCGCGTCCGGCGCGAGCCCGCCGCCGCCGTTGTCGCCGCGTTCCGCTTCTCCGACGCGCTGCGGCAGCCGCCGGAAGTACCGCTTCAACAACTGCTCGTACCGGCTCGGCACGCGCCGTTCCTCGACGGCCTTCTCGGCGCGCCGCGACGCCGAACGCACGTACTCCCGCGCGGCTTCTCCGCCCCCGCTCCCGATCGGCCCCGGCTCTTCGGCGTTGTCGCTGTACCACCGCGCGACGGTCTGCTCGTCCACGCCGCGCTGATCCTCCGCGGACGGAGCGAAGACGTCCTCGGTCCGCCTCGGCTCGCCGTTCGCGATTGAACGATCATGCGATGGATCGGCAATTCCGTCGGGCGAGCCCATCCCCGCACCGCGTCCGTCCCGGCCGTCGCCTTCGCCGCTCCGCGTGAGCTGCCGCACCGCCTCGTTGATCCGCCGCCGCTCCTCCGGCGTGGCCCGTTCGAGCATCCGCCGCGCCATCTCGCGGTTCCGCTCCGCCTGACGCCGAAGCTCGCCCGCGCGACCACTGTGCCCGTCTTTCTGGTCGCGGCTTTGTTGTTCGCCGTCCTTGTCGCCGCCGCCTTGGCAGTTCTGGCACTCCGACATCTCCTGCAACTGCTCGGCCAGCCGTTGCATCGCCGAACGCGGCTTCCGCTCGTCCGGAGTCGCCGATCGCTGCTCGCCCTGCGTCGGCTTTGTCGTCTCCTGCTGCCGCGGCTGCGCCGACCTCGCTGCTTCCTCACGCGGCTCCGCCCGCTCATCGGGCCGCCCTTCCTGCCGAGCGCCCTGCTCGGTCGAGCCCTGCCGCTCCACCTGCTCACGAGTCTTCTCGGCGTTCGAGTCCTCTGCCCCGTCCGCCTGCCGCATCTCCCGTGCGGCGTCCTTCAACCGCTCGGCAAGCTCTCGCACCTGCTCATTCGCCCGCTCAGTCGCGCGGCGTTCGCGAGCCGAGTCCGCGCTGTCCGGCCGGCCCCCGCGCTCATCCGCATCGCGCGGCGTGCTCTTCGGCTGATGCTGCTGCTCGTCGCGCGCGTCCGACCCACCCCCCTCATCGTCTGCCGACGCGGCGTCCGCACGCTCCTGAGCACGCGGCGAAGACCCGCTCGGCTCCGTCGCCGCCGGGGACCCGTCGTCTCCGGCGGTCGACGGCTCCTGGTGCTCGCGCGACGCACGCTCGGTCGCGGTGGAGTCCGACGAGTGCGTCCCGGCCGCCCGCTCGAGTTCCTCCGCGAGCCGCTCCAACTCCTCCGCGGCTTGCCGCTGCCGTGCCGCGTCGTTGCCCGTCAACCGCTCGGCGAGCCGCCGCGTCTCCTCCCGAGCACGCGCAAGGTTTCCCCGGCGGATCGCCTCGGCAATCGGCGACTCGGGCGGCTGCTCGGCCGTCGCGTGGTCGGCGTCCGTGGGTGCCGCTTGGCGGTCCAGCGATGCGAGCCGTTCGTTGAGTTTGTCGGCGGTCAGTTCTTCTTCGGCCGCGGCTTCTTCCTGCGCCTCGGCAAGCCGCGAGAACGACTCGGCCGCCTCGCGTGCCGCCGCCTGCGGATCGAGCGCTTTGTCGTCTTTACTCCGCGCCGCCGTTCCTTCAAGCTGCTCGCGCAGCTCGTCGAGGGCCGCGTATTCCCGCTCCAGCTTCTCCGCCAGCGCCCGCTCGTGCGGCGGCGCGTCCTGCTCCTCTTCCATCACCCCCAAATCGTCCGCCGCGGCGTCGTGCCGGGCGTTCAACACCTCGCTCAGCTCCGCGGCCATCGCCTGCCGCTCATCCGCCGCATGCTCCGCCTTGGCCAACTGCTCGCCACGATGCTGCGCGGCATCGCTCCACGCGGGCATCCACACGCCGCACGCCACCGCCGCCATCACCGTCACCGGCCACGCGTACCACCCGCGCCTCGACCACATGCGCACCGTCACGCCCCCCTCACCACTCCAGATCGGCACGCCGCGGCGGACCCGCTCGTCCGACACACCCTCCGCCGCCCGCTCGGCCTCCTCTTCGGCGAGCCTGACGAACGCGTCGGCCCGATCGCCGCCGCCCTCCTCCCGCACACGGCTCAGCACCATCGCCGACGACAACCGCTCGCGCAGGCCCAGCGCCCGGTCGACCTCCAGCGCCCCGCGCTCGTCACCCACGCGCCGCCGCACGCTCAACACTCCCACCCCGCTCACCACCCCCCACGCCGCGGCCAGACCCATCACCGCCGCGCCCAGCCCGCCCCACACCCACGCATCCGTCCCGAGCCCCTTGGCCGCCGCGACACACACCAGCGCCGCCACCGCCCCGGCCCCGAGGGCCGTTCCCATCGACGCCAACACCCGCCGCACAACCAGACGGCGTCGGGCAAGCCGGGCGATGTGCAGCGTCCGCCTCATCTTCAGATCATACAGGTGAAACGGCGGGCCTGTTCTCCGAGCCGCGTCCGCGCCCCCTTTCAATATTCGGCTCGCTCATGGTTCCCTGTCTCGATTCAACCGATAATCTTCCCCGATGGACATCCACGCCACACTCCGCGAGCTGGCCGCCGACCGCCCCCTGTCGGCCGCCGAGGCCGAGGCCGTCTTCGAGGCGATCCTCACCGGCCGGCTCGACGATGCGCAGATCGCCGCGGTCCTCGCGCTCATCGCCCGCCGCGGCCCGACCGTCGACGAGCTCGTCGGCGGGGCACGCGTCATGCGACGCCACGTCACCCGCGTGCCCATCGACCCGGATCCCTCTATCCCTTTGTTAGACACCTGCGGCACGGGGGGCGCGCCCAAAACCTTCAACGTCTCCACCGCCGCCGCCATCGCCGCCGCCGCCGCCGCTCCCCACCAACTCCGCATCGCCAAGCACGGCTCGGTCTCCCGCACCGGCCGCGGCTCGGCCGAGGTCATGCAGCACCTGGGCGTCAACACCGCCGCATCGCCCCACGTTCAGGCCCGCTGCCTCCGCGAGATCGGCGTCTGCTTCTGCTTCTCGCTGCACCACCACCCCGCGATGAAGCACGCCGCCGGCCCGCGCAAGAGCCTGGGCTTTCCCACGATCTTCAACCTGCTGGGCCCGCTGACCAACCCCGCGGGCGCACGCCGTCAGCTCATGGGCTGCTACTCGCGCGACCTGGCCCTCAAGGTCGCGCACACGCTCGCACGCCTCGGCGTCGACCACGCGATGGTCTGCACCTCCCACGACGGCCTTGACGAGCTGACCACCACCGACACCACGCTCGTCCACCACGTCGCGGGCGGCGTCGTCACCGCGCAGGTCATCGACGCCGCGGACTTCGGCCTGCCGCGCCGCACCATCGCCGACCTGCAAGCCCAGACTCTCGAAGACTCGGCCGCGTTGATCCGCGCGATCCTCGCGCCGTCTGCATCAAGATCGGCCACCGCCGCCGGCTCGCTCTCCGCGACCACCATCGCCGCGGCACGCGACATGGTCCTGCTCAGCTCCGCGGCCGCGCTCGTCGTCGCCGACCTCGCGCCCACCATCCCCGAGGGGATCGACACCAGCTACCGCGCGATCGAGTCCGGGGCCGCCCATCGCACGCTCGACGCGCTCGCCAGGTTGACGAACGAGTAGTTTGATTTGTCTTTGGTGGCACCGGTTGGAGGGACAGACCGGCGCGCTGGCGCACGACTCGCGAGCCTCTTCCTATCGCGAGACTTCCGCGCCCTGCAGCAGCTTCGACGCGGTTTGCGTCACAACGCTCGACGTGCCGGGGCGATCGATGAACCAGAAGGCCAGTTCATTGTGATGATCCCGCCCGATCCACACGACTCCGGCGTACTCGGGGTGCTTCTCCAGCCACCACAAAATCGCCGCGCGGGCATCCGGCGTACCGTGCGCAGCCAGACCGATCCTGGCCCGCAGCCGCGCCTCGGCGTCGGTCTGTTCTGCCTCGTTCTCGTTCGGGCTGCTGAACACAAACCCGGCCTCACGCAGCTCGCCGAGGAGCCCTTCCACTTCGCCGTCGTGCTCCGGTTCGTACGCGATCGGATCACGCAGCACGGCAAGCCGCGCGTCCGTTCCGGCCGGCAATGGTGAAATCCGATCGACCATCGATCCCTGGTAGCGATCATCGGCGGAGACAACACCGATCGACCGGGCACGCTGGCCCAGCAGCATGAACACCGCACCCGCCACCATCAGCATCATAAACAACAGCACCGCAACCCCCACACCGAAGTTCACGCCCGGCCCGTGCATCGCCGCGCTGTTGGCCCGCTGCCCGTGCCGCGCGGCCATGCGCTCGTGCGCCCGCCTTCGCGCCTCCTCGGCACGCGCACGCCGGATCTGCTCCTGCGCCGTACCCGCACCCGCCCCACCGCCGACCGCGCCGCCCACGGGTGAGCCCGCCGCCAAACGACCCACCGCCGCCCCCGCGCCGGCCACCTCATACTTGCCCGTCCACCAGTTCGTCACCCTGAGCCGGGGCTTGGAAACAGCATCGTGCCCGAACCGGGGCGCTGCGGACGCTCCCCGACGGACCGACACAGGGTCAACACGCGACCCACTCACCGCCGCGTGCATCGCTTCATGCTCAAGATCCGACCCCGCCTCACCGCCGCGCACGCTGGGCAGCTCCATCGGCTTGACCGTCTGCGGGTCCGCCGCCGCGAGGACAAACCGCACGTCGGCGAGCATCGCCGCCGCCGAGGCGTACCGCTTGTCGTAATCCGTCATCGCCCGCCGCACGATCCACCGCACGGCCTCGGGGCATTTCCGGCTGATCTGGCTCAAGCCGCCGTGCGCGGGGAACGAGTTCTCCACGATCGAATACAGCACCGCCCCCGCGGCGTACACGTCAAACCGCGCCCCGTCCACCTCGTGCACCTTCACGCCCTTGAGCGCCAGCCGAACCAGCTCCGGGTCGCGGAAATACTCCGTGCCGTGCGTCGTCAGCGTCATCGTCGAGCCGAGCGCCGTGATGAGCCCGAAGTCAACAAGATGAGCCCGCCCGTCGGCCGCCGCGATGATGATGTTGTCGGGCTTGACGTCCTTGTGCCACAGACCGCCGGCGTGATACTCCCGCAAGGTCGTCAGCAGATCCTCGATATACCCGAGCCCCGCGCGCAGGTGCTTGTTGTCTAACCCTCCACTCGACGACTCGGCGTGCATCCGCTGCGTGATGAGCCCCAGCGACTCGCCGGGGACGTACCGCATGACGTAGAAAAACCGGTCCTCGGTCAGCTCATGCTCCAGGATGAGGCCGAGCCGGCGAGCCGCGGGGATCGACCGATTCTCCCGCACAATCTGCGGCAAACTAGATCCATCAACCAGCGAAAACGTCTTGATGACCACCCGGCTGATATGGGCATGTCCAGTCCGCGCCAGCGACGCCGCCTTCTCCGGCGTCGGCTCGGCGATGTACAACTTCCCACCCGAGCCGCCCCCCGGCAGCGACCCGATGATCGTGTACCCCTCAAACTGCTCGCGTTTGCCGCCCTTGCCGCCCGTCCCCCGTGCCGGCCGATCCGCCCCCGGCGCCTCCGCAAACACCCGCGGCACGCGCGTCTCCAATCCCTCCACGAGATTATCCAGGAACAGCAGCCGCGCCGGATGCCCGATCAGCACGCGGTACACCGCGGCCGCCATCGTCCGCCCCTCACTCTGGATCGCCCGACCGTAGTGCGCCGCCGCCGACCACCGCCCGAGGAGCACGCTCAGGACCGTCGGTAAGACCAGCACCGTGGAGACAACCACGGCCCCCGCCACACGCAGCAGATCGCCGATCACGCCGATGACGAACCCGCCGACGCGGCTGACGATCTCGAACAAGCCGCGCAGCACGATCCCGAGGACCAGGCACCCCACGACGAGCACGATCAGCATCAGCACAAAGCCCATCAGTTCGCCCTGCCTTTCGTCGAACCGATTTGAACACGGAGGTCACGGAGAAACACGGAGAAGAAATCAGAAAATCTCTTTGCCTTTCTCCGTGCCCTCTGTGACCTCCGTGTTCAAAATCCGCCTTTCTACCGCCCCGTCAGCACCTTGTCGGAGACCCGCAGCTCCATCTGCCTCGAATAGATCTCCCCGACGGCCTCGTCAAACAGCGCGTCGTCGCTATTGGTAGGATTCAGCGCCAACCCGTTTCGCTCCGCCTCGGCCTGCTCCTCGTCCGTGAACGAATACGTCGCGATCACCTCGACCAGCTTCGTGCGCAAGAGGTCGCGCACCTTGGCCAGCCGCCGGCTCACCGTCGGCTCGCTGATCCCCAGCGCCCCCGCGACCTCCTTGCCGCTCTTGCCGTCGAGGACGCGCATGCGGTAGATCGAAAAGTCCGTGAAGTCCGACTCCTTCTCGACGAGGCGTATCGCGGCCTCGACCTTGGCCCGGAAGACCGCCGCTTCGTATTCCGCGTCCACGCCGACCTCGCGCGACGCGACCATCCACGACTCTTCCAGCGACGCGGCCTTCTTGTTCCCGCCACGCTTGAGCGCCGAACGCCGGTCCAGCTCGTCCCCCAACACGTGCTTGGCGATCGCCAAAAGCCACGTCGAGAACCGCGCCCCGCGGCTCGGGTCGTACCGATCGATCGAGTCCGAGAGCGCGGCCAGCGTCTCCTGCGACAGGTCCCGCACCGTCTCGGCGCCGACGCGCCCCTTGCCCCATTTCATGAGCTGGGCGCGCAAAACAGGCCCGAACGTCTCCCACAACTCGAACCACGCGGCCTCGTCCTGGCTGCGGAGCCTCCCCACAAAGGTCGTCGTGAGCGCGTTCAGCATCGGCCGTCCCTTCACCCGCCCACCCTGCTTTCCCCACCCGAGCACCCCGCCGCCCTCCTTTCCTCGTTCGAGTCGGGCGGCATCCGTGCATCCGGCGTGCCAGTGATCCGGGTAGCCGGGGCGTATCGCCCCGACAAACACATACCCCGCACACAATCCTATCAGAACGCCGACATTCGTGGTCGATGCTGTCTGCTTGATACCCGCACAGACGTTCACCGCTTCTTCGGCGTTCGGTCGGCCTTGTTTCGGCTATGCACGCAAACCGGGTGTGACAGGCGGAAAACCACTTTTGGCAGGCCGGCTGAAAACGCCCGGCGGCTTTTCCCAATCACGTCTCCATCGAGTCGTTTCGTCGCGGGCCGCATCGTTGGCCCCTTTTTGCGTATCCCGCACACCGCATCAGGAGACCATGCCATGTTCTGCTCTGGACCACGAAGGATCGTTCGCACGGGCGTCACCGCGGCCCTCTTGCTCGGCGTCGGCACGGCGCTGGCCGTCGGCGTTTTCGGACGCGACCGCGTCGGGGCCGTCTTCCACGAGGCCCGCGGCGCCCTCACCGACGCCATCGATTCCAACATCACCGACCCCGTCGCCCTGCGGGCCCAGCTCCGCTCCCTCCAGGAGCAATACCCGCACCGCATCGGCGAAGTCCGCGGCGACCTCGCCGAGCTGCGCGCCCAAATGACCCAGCTCCAGCGCGAGCTGGCCGTCTCCAACCGCGTCGTCGAGCTGGCCGACGACGACATCGGCACGCTGCAGGCCGGGCTCGACCAGGCCCAGCAGGTGCTCAGCGAGCAGGTCGCGCTGGCGAGCCTCGACAACACGAACGTCGAGCACGATGTCGTGATTGTGTTTAAGGGCGAGCGCGTGCCGGTGGCTCAGGCGAACACGAAGCTCGATCACGTGACGGCGACGCGGAACGCCTACGCCTCGCGGGCCGCGGACATTCAGCGCGACCTCGGCTATCTCTCGCAACAGGAAGGCCAGCTCACCAACCTGCTGACCAAGCTGGAGACCGAGCAGACGGCCTTCCAGACCCAGCTCTTCGACCTCGACCGGCAGATCGACGCGATCGGGCGCAACGAGCGGATGATCTCGATCATGGGCGATCGGCAGAAGACCCTCGACGAGCAGAGCCGGTACCGCGCGGGCAGCCTCGACCAGGTGACGGCACGCCTCGCCGACATCCGCGCCAAGCAGGAGGCGCAGCTCCAATCGCTCGCCGCGGTGCAGGACCACTTCTCGTATGAGGACGAGGCGAAGCGCGAGCTGGATCGGCAGAGCTCGGCCCAGCCGCGGCAGGCGGTGACGCCGTCGGCCAAGGTGACGAAGAAGGTCATCGAGGTCGACCCGGCCAAGAGCCCGGCGAAGGACGCCAACAGCACGGGGAGCATCTCCTCGGCGAATCGGTAACGACTCGTCCGCTTGCGATTGAGCCCCGAAGGGGCGACATTCTTCACAGCCCACGGCGTGAGCCGTGGGAAAACGGAATGCCAGAAATCCCGAGCCCCGGAGGGGCGGCACATGGATACGTGTCGCCCCTTCGGGGCTTTATGGTGTGGGGCGTATCGCCCACCCCCGGCCCACCCCCGGGCGCACGCCCGGGGCTGCCAAAGCGTGTCACCGCTTCGCGGCTCACGACATTGGAAGACAAAGCCTCATCTGAATTTGCTCCTTGAACAACCCCACAACAGGGTGGTTTTCATGACCACGCTGCGATGCTCGCCCATCGGTGACACGATCCGACGTGGGCGGATTCCGGCCCACCACAACACACGGGGGCCGTGCTCGGGTACGATGCTGGCTTGAGTTCTCGGCAGCGCCCGCCGATCCATCGGCCGCGCCGATCTCCCCGGCTGGATTGTTCCGGCCCAAAGCGGGGATCGGCCGATGAAGAGGTGAGCCCGCCGGGCGGATGTTGTGGCCGTCTGCGCGTGAGCCGGAACGAATCCGAGTCTTCTTCGAAAAACGAGCCGAACCGACGTGATCACCGACCGCCTGCTCAGCCTCTTCAGCGTGGACATGGGGATCGACCTGGGGACGTGCAACACCCTGGTCGCGGTCCGCGGCGAGGGGATCGTCCTCAACGAGCCGAGCGTGGTCGCCGTCTGGAAGGGCACCAACAAGGTGCTCAAGAACGGCGAGGCCGTCGGGTGGATGGCCAAGGAGATGCTCGGCAAGACGCCGGGCACGATCACCGCGATCCGGCCGCTCAAAGACGGCGTGATCTCCGACTTCGAGATCACCGAGGCGATGCTCGGCTATTTCATCCGCAAGGTCAACGGCAACAGCCGGCTGAAACTCTTCGGGCCGCGTGTGGTCATCTCGATCCCCTCGGGCATCACGGCGGTCGAGAAGCGGGCGGTGTTTGATTCGGCCGAGCGCGCGGGCGCACGGCGGACGTATCTCATCGAAGAACCGATCGCCGCGGCGATCGGCGCGGGGCTCCCCTTCGCCGAGCCGACGGCGTCGATGATCGTCGACATCGGCGGCGGGACGACCGAGGTGGCGATCCTTTCGCTGGGTGATATCGCGGTCTGCGAGTCGGTGCGCGTCGCCGGCGACGACATGGACGAGGCGATCATCAACCACATGAAGAAGACGTACAACCTGATGATCGGCGAGCAGACGGCCGAGCGGATCAAGATCGACATCGGCTCGGCGGCCCCTATCGGGCCGGAGACGACGCTCGAGGTGCGCGGGCGGGACATGATCTCGGGCCTGCCGCGCAAGACGCTCATCACCAGCGAGGAGATCCGCGAGGCGCTGCAGGAACCCGTCGGGGCGATCATCGACGCGGTGACGCGCACGCTGGAGCACGCCGAGCCGGAGCTGGCCGCCGACCTCGTCGAGAACGGCATCACCCTCGCCGGGGGCGGGGCGCTGCTCCGCGGCATGAACACCGTCCTGCAGAACGCGACCGGCCTCGACGTCCGCGTGGCCGACGACCCGCTCACCTGCGTCGCACGCGGCACGGCGATCTACCTCGAACACATCGAAGAGTGGAAGAGCACGCTGGAAAACGACATGGATGCGGACTAAGCAGGGAGCAGGGAGCAGGGAGCAGGGAGCAGGGAGCAGGCAGCAGAAGTCATGAAGACGAACAGGTTCAACTCGACCACGGCGTTGTGGGTGGTCGGGATCGTTCTGTTCGTGCTGTCGCTGACGCCGCCCAGGGCCGGGGCGTGGGTGGGGTATTTCGCACGCCCCATCGAGACGGTCGTCGCGCCGGTGCAGTCCCTCCTGACCGGGCTGACGCGGAAGATCAAGTCCGTCAAGGATGCGGAAGCCGACGACGGGCCGCGTGTCGCCGAGCTTCGCCGGCAGCTCCGCGTGCTCGAATGGCGGCTCACCCAGTCGCAGAACGAGTCCGAAGAACTCCGCCGTCAGATGGCGGCCCTGCAGGCGATGCGGGCGATCAACCCCGACGTGAGCGCCAAGCTCGTCTCGGGCGTCCCCGTCATCGGCGGCTCGTGGGACGCGACCGCCCAGGTCCTCAAGGTCCGCGCGGGCGCTCGGCACGGGGTCACGAAAAACAGCGTCTGCCTCATGCGGAGCGTCAACCTCGTCGGCCGCGTGATCGACGTGAGCAGCCGCTACTGCATCGTCCGGCCGATCACGCAGAAGGACGCCGAACCGCTGCAGGGCGTGATCGTCCTCGACGACGGGACGCCCGGCCCGGCCTGCCCCAACCTGACGCCGATGGGCGACGGCACGCTGCAGGGGCGCGTCGAGTTCCAGGACGAGTACACCGCCGGGCTGATGCCGACGGTCAAGGCGGGGCAGACGGTCCGGCTGCGCGACCCGACGTTCCCCGCGGCCGCCTCGATGCTGGTGATCGGCACCATCGTGAACGTCGAGACGCTCGCGAACCAGCGGCCGGTCATCACCGTGCGCCCGATCGCGGACCTGTCGCGCGTCGCCGAGGTGTCGATCCTCACGCCCGAGAGCGAGGACGAGCTGGACGAGGAGGCCGTGCGATGAGATGGCCCCTTGCCGTGCTGGTGGCGTACTTCACGATCGGGCTGGAGCTGGCGCTGAGGCCGGAGCTGGCGCTTGGGCCCGAGGGGGGAGGCAGCGGCGTGTCGCCGAGCTTTGTCCTGCCGCTGGTGATTTATATCGCGATGTTCGCCCCGCAGGTGACGGCGCTGTGGACGGCGCTTGTGCTGGGTCTGGTGATGGATCTGACGGCGCCCCGGCCCGGTCCGCCGCAGAACGAGGCGCTGTATGTGGTGGGGCCGAACGCGTTTGCACTGATCGCCGCGGCGTACCTGACGCTGACGGTGCGGGGGCTGCTCTTTCGGCGGAACTGGTTCTCGCTCTTGGCGCTGACGATCGCGGGGGGCGTGCTGGGGCAGATCGTCCTGGTGACGCTCTTCAGCGTGCGCGCGTGGTTCGGCGACCCGAGCGACTGGTCGCCGGGGCATGAGCTGTGGACGCGGCTGCTCTCGGCGGGGTATTCGGGTGCGACGGCGATCGTGATGGCGCTGCCGCTGTTTGCGATGCACAAGGGATTCCACTTCACCGAGCCCAATCGGGGCTTTTCCGTCAAGCGGTACTGATTCTGAGCTCTCCGTGGCACAGGCGTCCCGCCTGTGCGAGGTCGCTGGGGCCAAAGGCACAGGCGAGACGCCTGTGCCACGTCATACCAACTCTTGTACACTCTGCCCATGCACGCGCTGTACCTCTTTGATGACGGGCCGGGGGGGGGAGGGCACAGGATGCTCTCGCCGATGACGGACCTGCGGGCGAGCTTTGATGTGCGCACGGGGGCGTTCACGACGCTTGAACGCGTCCGCCGATGGATGGAGTTTGGCGGGGGCGGGCTGATCGTGCCGGAGCGGCTTGCCGCATTGACGCGGGAGCGGCACCCGGGCGTCAAGGTCAACAACGTTGACAAGCTGGAGCGCGAGCCGTCGGTCGTGCTGCTGAACGGGCGCGCGCCGCTGGCCGGCAAACTCATCAACGAGTTGAAGCCGGGTGAACGGCTCTGCGAGCAGCAGGACGGGGGAAGCGGCGACATCATCGCGGCGTGTCTGAGCGGCGAGGACGCCGCGGTGCTCGTCCGAGAGATGCATGCCGGCGGCGGCGACGCTTCCGGGTTCCCGGACATCCACGACCGGGTGCTCGACACGCTCGGCGCAGCACGAAAAGACGAGCTGCGGCTTATCTCGCGCCCGTGGGACGTGCGGGGCCTGCGCGACGCGTGCATCGCCGCGGACCTGCACGCCCGGGTCAGCGACCGGCTGTCACGGAACTCCCCCCCACCCCCCCCACCCCCCCCG
>CAZZDW010000080.1:0-16246 GCA_964652945.1 uncultured Phycisphaeraceae bacterium | reverse complement strand
GGGGGCGGCAATAACAAACCCACCCGCGTCATGATGCTCTGCCACATGGACGAGATCGGGTTTTACGTCAAGGGGATCGACGACAAGGGGTTTATTCGTGTGAACCCGGCCGGCGGCTTTGACACGCGGAACCTGTTTTCCCGGCGCGTGCTGGTCTGCACGCAGAAGGGCGACTTCCAGGCCGTCATGAACCCCGGCGGGCGGCCGATCCACATCTCGACCGAAGAGGACCGCAAGAAGGTGCCGGAGGTCAAGGAGTTCCTGGTGGACCTCGGGCTGCCGGCGGAGAAGGTCAAGGAGCTGGTGCGGATCGGCGACTACGTCGTGATGCACGAGCCGATGATCGAGGTGGGGGACAAGGTGGTCTCCAAGGCGATGGACAACCGCGTGGCGTGCTGGCTGGGGATCGAGGCGGTGCGGGCGCTCGACAAGTCGGGCAAGGGGCAGTCGTGCGAGCTGGTCGTGGCGTTCACCGTGCAGGAAGAGGTCGGGCTGCGCGGGGCCAAGACGTGCGCCTACGCCGTCAAGCCGGACATCGGCATCGGCATCGACGTGACGCTCTCGTGCGACACGCCGGGCGTGCCGGACGACGAGCGGGTGACGGTGCAGGGCGACGGCTTCGGCCTGCACGTGATGGACGGCTCGTTCATCTCCGATCACCGCCTCGTCGACGAGCTCGAGTCGGTGGCCAAGGAGCACAAGATCAAGTTCCAGCGCTCCATCCTGGCCCGCGGCGGCCAAGACGGCGCGGCCGCCCAGCAGGCGGCGGCGGGGGCGCGCTCCCTGGGCGTCGTCGTCGGCACCCGCTACATCCACACCGTCACCGAGATGGTCGACAAACGCGACCTGGGCGCGGCACGCGACGCCCTGGCGGCGTGGATCCCGATGATCAAGTAAGGGTTACTTATCACTCGTGCATTTTCGTGGCACAGGCGTCCCGCCTGTGCTTTTTTTATTGGCGTCGAACCGGCACAGGCGGGACGCCTGTGCCACGGATGAAGAGAATCGTGCGTACGCTTGTGCCCTATGTCGAGCGCATCGCACACCGGCACCTGTTCATCGTCCTCTTCGTCCCGCGGCGTCGTCCACCGCTGGCGGCACACGCTCATCCCCACGACCCGCGAGGCCCCGGCCGACGCCGAGACGCCCTCGCACGTCCTGCTCTCCCGCGCGGGGTTCATCCGCAAGGTGGCGGCCGGCGTCTACGACTACCTGCCGCTGGCGTGGCGGACGCTGACCAAGGTGAGCCGGATCGTCCGCGAGGAGATGGACGCGGCGGGCGCCAGCGAGCTGTTCATGCCCGTGCTGGTGCCGATGGAGTTTTACGAGGGCACACGCCGTCACGAGGCGTACGGCGACCTGCTCTTCAAGGTGACCGACCGCAAGGGCAACGTCGCGGCACTCGGCCCGACGCACGAGGAGACGATCACCGAGCTGGTGAAGGGCTCGATCAACTCGTACAAGCAGCTGCCGGTGAACCTGTACCAGGTGCAGACGAAGTTTCGCGACGAGGCGAGGCCGCGTGCGGGGCTGCTGCGCTGCCGCGAGTTTATTATGAAGGACGCGTACTCGTTCCACGTCAATGTGGAGGGGCCCGGCGGGCTCAACGAGACGTACGAAAAGATGTACACGGCGTACTCGAACATCTTCCGCCGCTGCGGCCTGGATTACTCGATCGTCGAGGCCGAGAGCGGGCCGATCGGCGGCTCGGCGAGCCACGAGTTCATGGTCAACTGCGAATCCGGCGAGGACACCATCCTGAAGTGCCCCGCGAGCGGCTACGCGGCCAACGTCGAGAAGTGCGAGATCGGCGAGCGCGAGATTGCGGGTGGGGCGTGGAACGGCGAGCCGAAGGAGGCGATGCGCGAGGTGCACACGCCGAACCTGCCGGGGATCGAGGGCGTGGCGGAGTTTTTGAAGGTTGAGCCGCGGGATATGTTGAAGACGATCGTCTTCAAGCCGACGGGGAAGGTCGACGTTGATGGCCGGAATATCAAGTGGGTCGTCGCGGTCGTGCGCGGCGACCATGATGTGAACGAGGGCAAGGTGAAGGACGCCGTGGGGTGCCCGGTGGAGCTTGCGCCGGAAAAGGAAGCGAGGGCGGCCGGATTTGCGATCGGGTATGTCTCGCCTCGGGTGGTGGAGACGATCGGTGGCGTGCTGATGCTCGTCGACAAAGATGCCGCGGGTGGGAATGTCGAAGGGGGGGCGGGGGGGTGGGCGACCGGCGCGGACAAGCCGGACTACCACGTCAAGCACTTCGCGTGGAAGCGCGATCTGGGGGGCGGCGGGGCGAAGCTCGCTGATCCGGGTTATGTAAAACTCACAGACGTGCGGAACGCGATGGAGGGTGATCCTTCGCCGCGGGCAAGGGGAGAAAAGCTTGTCGCGGCACGGGGCATCGAGGTCGGGCACATTTTTAAACTCGGCACGAAGTACTCGGACGCGATGGGCCTGAAGGTGCTCGACGACAAGCAGAAAATGAATCCGGTGATCATGGGGTGTTACGGCATCGGCGTGAGCCGGACGATGGCCGCGTGCGTGGAGATGAGCCACGACGCGGACGGGATCATCTGGCCCGACGCGATCGCGCCGTACAACGTGCTCGTCACGCTGCTGAAGCCGGACAACGCCGAGCACGCGTCGGTCGCCGAGAAACTCGCCGGCGATCTGGCGGCACGGGGCCTGGACGTCCTCATCGACGACCGCGACGAGCGGCCGGGGCCGAAGTTCAAGGACGCCGACCTCGTGGGCTTCCCGATCCGCCTGACGATCGGCGACAAATCGTTGGCCGAGGGAGCGGTGGAGTTCAAGCGGCGGTCGGTCGCAGGGAAAGGTGAGAACGTCAAGATCGAGGATGTCGTGGCCAAGTGCATGGAGACGATCCAGAAATGAACGCGAAGGTCGCGGAGACTCGAAGAGAACAGTCGTGGTTCTCGACGAGCCCCGCGACTCCGATTAGACCAGATTTCACCCCCCTTTTCACTGCCAGTTCCAAGGTCCGATAATGCGTGTTATGTTAAATTGACTCGGAATAAGTCTTATCGAGCGAACGAGAATGGCGAAGTCGAGTAAAACCGCAAAGGCTAGTACGACAGTGACGAAAAGCGCCGGGGCGGCACGCCCCGGCTCACCAAACCGCTCCGATTCACACCGCACGACTCAAAGCTCTATAGAGAGCGCTCGCGAGATCCGACTCGACGGCGGCCCGCTTTCGATCGCAGACGTCGAGGCAGTCTCGCGATGTGGCGCGAGCGTAGTCCTTGACGACAAGGCCGTGGGTGCGATCGCGGCAAGCCGTGAGCTGCTTGAGGGGATCGCGGGTGCCGGGGGGGGTGGTGAGCCGCATTATGGGATCAACACGGGGTTCGGGGCGTTTGCGCGGGTGCGGGTGAGCGACGCCGAGCTGAGCGAGCTGCAGCGGAACCTGATCCGCTCGCACGCCTCGGGCGTGGGCAGGCCGATGCCGCGTGAGACGGTGCGGGGCATGATGCTGTGCCTGGCGGCGTCGCTCTCGCGCGGATGCTCGGGCGTCCGCCCGGTGGTTATCGAAACGATTTTGGCGCTGCTGAATGCGCCCCCGTTTGTCGAGCTTGAAGACGATCACCCACGCACCGATCTGCCCCCCCCGACCGGTGCCACCAAAGCCAAACGCCCAGGAACGTATCCCTGGGCTCCAAAAATAGGCACTCCGGAGCACCTGTTGGGTGTTACTCCGGTCGTTCCCGAGGTCGGTTCGTGCGGGGCGTCGGGAGACCTGGCGCCGCTGGCGCATGTGGCGCTGGTGCTGATGGGCGAGGGCGAGGCCGAGTACGCCGGGCGGGTGATGCCGGCCGGGGAAGCGCTGGAGATGGCGGGGGTCGAGCCGATCGAGCTCAGCGCCAAGGAGGGTCTGGCGCTCATCAACGGCACGCACCTGATGGCCGCGCAGGCGGCCCTGGCGTGCGCGGAGCTGGACCGGTTGATGGAAGCCGCGTTTGTCGCGACGGCGATGTCGATTGATGCGTGCCGTGCGACGGACACGTTCCTCGACGAGCGGATCCACGCGGCGCGGAATCAGCACGGCCAGCAGCAGGCGGCCGCGAAACTGCGGGGGCTGCTCAAGGGGAGCACGATCGTCACCTCGCACGTCAAGGACGACCCGCGGGTGCAGGACCCGTACTCGTTGCGGTGCTCGCCACAGGTCTTGGGGGCGGTGCTCGACACGGTCGCGCACGTGCGGCGGGTGGTCGAGGCCGAGCTCGGGGCGGTCACGGACAACCCGCTTGTGTTTAACATAACCCAGAAGGGCAAAGCCAGGGGCGTCGCGCTCTCGGGGGGCAACTTCCACGGCATGCCGATGGCCCTGGCCCTCGACACGCTCGCCGTCGCGGTCGCGCACGTCGCGGGGATCTCGGAGCGGCGGACGTACCACATGCTCAGCGGGTTTGATCCTGAGACGAGGCTGCCGCACTTTCTGGCGCCCAAGCCGGGCTTGCACTCGGGGTACATGATCGCGCAATACGCCTCCGCGGCGTGCGTCAACGAGATCGCCACGCTGTGTTTCCCGGCGAGCGTCGTCAACCTGACGACCAGCGCGGGGATGGAGGATTACAACTCCTGGGGGCCGCGTTCGGCGGCCAAGTGCCGTCGGATCATCGAGCTGGCGCGGTCGGTCGTCTCGATCGAGCTGCTGTGCGCGGCTCAAGCGATCGAGCATCACCGCCCGTTGAAATCGAGCGGTGCCGTCGAGGCGGCGCACGATGTCATCCGCGGGGTCGTGCCGAAGCTGGAGGACGACCGTCCGCCCGCTCCTGATATCCGGACCATCGAGGGGCTGATCGAGGCGGGGCGGTTTTGAGGGATAATGCAGTACGCGGTTTTTCACGGGGCGACACGCCCCGTCTCACCTCTCTCAAGCCCTGCTCAAACCATCAAGCAAAGCCAATGGGCCTGATAGGCAGATGCTCTTGAAGGGGAGAAGGGAACACTCCCCCACTCCTCCGGGAGGGGCCGTATCATTTCGAGATGATGCCCGTCGGCCTTGGATTGGCCGCATGAAGACGACTTTGACGGAGCCCCCCAGCCCCGTCTCACATTCGGAGGGTTTGTCATGACAACCGCTACGACCACCCCGCGACCCGTCGCCGCTTCTCAGAGCACGACCGATCCGCTGCAGCTTATCGACGTCGACCACGTGAGGTTTTACGTGGGGAATGCGAAGCAGGCCGCGTATTTTTACGCGCACTGCTTCGGCTTCACGATCGAGGAGGTCGCCGACCTGACGACGGGGATGCGCGACACGGCGCAGTACCTGCTCACGCAGGGGAACATCCGCTTCCTGCTGACGACGGCGCTCGCGGCCGACCACCCGGCGGCGATGGAGGTCGCGATGTACGGCGACGGCGTCAAGGACGTCGCGTTCACGGTCTTTGACGCGGAGAAGGCGTTCGAGCGGGCGGTGAAGAACGGCGCGACACCCGCGCCGGGCGGCGAGCCGCGGACCGTGCGGGACGAGCACGGCACGATCACGACGGCGACGATCAAGACCTATGGCCGCGCGGTGCACACGTTCGTGTCGCGCACCGGCAAGTACGACCTGGTCAACGTCAAACAGGGCGGGCTGTTTGCGCCCAAGTTCAAGAAGGTCACGTCCTTCGGCGGAAGGCCCCTGGGCGTCAACGAGTACAACAAGGCCAACCCGTGCGGGCTCAAGTACGTCGACCACCTCGTCGGCAACGTCGAGCTGGGCAAGATGAACCACTGGGTCGCCTTCTACGAGAACGTGCTGGAGTTCAGCATGTTCAAGCACTTCGACGACAAGGACATCTCGACGGAATATTCGGCCCTCATGTCCAAGGTCATGGCCTCGGGCAACAACCTCATCAAGATGCCGATCAACGAGCCCGCGCCGGGCAAGAAGAAGAGCCAGATCGAGGAGTACCTCGACTGGCACAACAACACGCCGGGCGTGCAGCACCTGGCGCTGCGGACCGACGACGAGCTGCAGTCGATCGCGGCCCTCCGCCAGCGCGGCGTCGATTTCCTCACGCTCCCGGACGCTTACTACGAGAAGGTCTGGGACCGCGTCAACACGATGCTGACGCAGCACGGGCACCAGCCGGTGCGCGAGGACCACGAGCGGGTGAAGAACCTGGGCATCCTGGTGGACGCCGACGACGAGGGGTACCTGCTGCAGCTGTTCACCAAGCCGCTGCAGGACCGGCCGACGCTGTTCTTCGAGATCATCTGCCGCCGCGGGAGCCAGTCGTTCGGCAAGGGGAATTTTAAGGCTCTCTTCGAGGCGCTCGAGATCGAGCAGGACCGGCGAGGCAACCTGTAACCGAAGCAGATCGTTGTAAGTGTCAAGCCCAGGGACGTGTCCCTGGGCTTCTTTTTTGAGTCATTTTGCGCGACGTTTGAAAGCGAGTTGGGTTTCTCTGGAGGAGAATGAGCGCTGTATCACGGCGCGTTCACATGCCTTTTAGGTGGTGCGGGGATAGTGGTGTCAGCACGCGCCGACGAACACGCACGATTTTCAACACCGGCGCCGGCAAGGAGACAACCATGCACACCTCAGAGACTACCCAGAGCCGGGCGGGCGGGACAGCGGAGACGGCGGGCCGTGGGCGTTTACCCGGTCGAGGCGGCGGGGTGATCGGGGGGTATGCGGCGGCGGCGCTCCTCGGGGCGGCGGTGGCGGCGGGCGGGTCGATGACGCTCGCGCAGACGCGCTCGCAGCCGGGGACGCGGAGCGAGCAGCCGCGGCAGAACCCGCCGGACCAGCCGCAGACTCAGCCGGAGGACCCGGACCGGGTGCCGCGTGACGAGAACGGCGACCCGCAGTTCCGCCGTGACGCCGGGGCGGACGAGAGCCGCGGCGGGCAGCAACAAGAACGGGCCGGCAACGCGTACCAGCGGCCGTTCGCCTTCCAATCGCCGGAGATGGAGACGCGGTTCAACGAGTCGAGCCGTCGGCTGGTGCGGATGGAGCGGCGGATGACCGAGACCAACGACCGGCTGACGCAGCGGCTCGGCGAGATCCGCGCGCTCTCGGGCGAGCGGCAGAACGCGGCGCTCTACGACCTGCTGCAGGAGATGCTGCAGGCCCAATCGCAGATGCAGGAGTACCTCGTGCAGTCGCGCACGGCGTGGACGGGCGAGCTGGACGTGCCGGAGGCGGGGCTGGGCAGCGGCGACGAGAGCGTCGGCAATCAGCGGCCGGGTCGGAACGCCAATCCGCGGGACCGCGAGCCGCGTGAGCCCGCGCAGCGGTGACCATCCGGGAGCGGGCGCTCGACCGGACAAGTGCGGTGAGGAACGCCGAGGCCGGCCTTGCACGCTCAGGGAGGAACGTGCAAGCGCCGGACGGCGGCGGCGGGATCGTGTACACTCGCCGCCATGCCGACGACCTTCCCACCGGGCCCGGGCGAGCGTTACACCATCCGCCGCAAGGTGTTCAAACTCTTTGGCGCGGGCTTTCATATCTACGGGCCGGACGGGGCGGTCGTGGGGTACTGCAAGCAGAAGGCCTTCCGACTGCGCGAAGACCTGCGCGTCTATACCGACGATAGCTGCACCGCGGAGCTCTTCCGCATCGGCACGGAGCAGATCCTGGACATCGGCGCGACGTACACCGTCACGCTCCCCAGCGGCGAGCGGCTGGGGTCGTTCCGGCGCAAAGGGCTCAAATCGGCGTTCTTGCGCGACCACTGGATGGTGATGAACGCGGCCGGCAAGGAGGTCGGCGACCTGGTGGAGGATTCGGGGATGTGGGCGCTGCTGCGGCGGTACGTGGATTACGTGTCGCTGCTGGTGCCGCAGAAATACAACTTGTTCAGAGCGGGCCCTGGCAAGGCGGGCAAGGCCGAGCGGGGCGAGCCGGTGGCGCGGCTGCGGCAGCACTTCAACCCCTTCGTCTTCCGCCTTGGCGTGGCGATCGAGCGGGAGGACGCCGAGTTTGACGATCTGCTGATCCTGGCGCTGGCGTGCATCATCGCCGCGATCGAGGGCCGGCAGAGCTGAAGAGGAAATGGCCAAATTCGAGCCACATTGAGCAATGACGTGCGTTGAGTTTTGCCATTTGGCCCTTTGCTCTTTGGCCATTTGGTCTACGCCAGCCACGCGTCGTCGAAGGTCATCCCCGCGGCGATCGTCGCGGCGTCGCCGGTTTCGAGCATCGCGGCGACCGGGTAGGCGCAGTAGTCCAGCGAGAACGAGCCGGCGGGGCGGTGATTGCCCGAGAGGCCCAGGCCGCCGAAGGGGAGCTTGCTGCTGGCCCCCGCGGTGCCGGCGTTGACGTTGACGCAGCCGGCGCGGGCCTCGACGAGGAACCGGCGGGCGGCCTCTTCGGACCTGGTGAAGATGGATGCGGCAAGGCCGTAGCGCGTGGCGCTGGCCTGCTCGATCGCGTCGTCGAGCGAATCGACGACGGCGATGCGGAGGTACGGGCCGAAGACTTCCTCGTCGCAGCCGGCGTCGAAGGGGATCGAGCCTTGCACAGGCGCTCTCCCAACGCCCGTGCCGCGGCTGGCGCTGTCGCCGGTGGTCGTGTCGCACGGCGCGGTCGGCGTGAACCGATCGACGCGGGCGACGCCGGGGGTGATGTACCACCCTTCCGCCGCGGCGGCCGCCCCCCCACTGCCGGCAAGCGCCTGCGTCTGTGGCAGCGATTCGACGAGGACCTCGGCCTTGCTGTCGCGCAGACGGTCCTGGAAATCGAGCACGGCACGGCGTGCCGAGTCGGTGATGATCGGACCGGCGAAGACCGGCTCGGACGAGCGCGGGTCGCCGAAGGCCATCGCGCGGGCCCCGGCGCAGATCGCCGGGACGAGCCGGTCGGCGATGTCTTTATGGATGATCGCGCGGCGTGTGGACGTGCAGCGCTGGCCGGTGGTGTTGAAGGCGCAGCGGGTGATCTCGATGGCGGCCTGGCGGAGGTCGGCGTCGGGCATGACGACCGCGGCGTTGTTGCCGCCCATCTCGAGGGCGACGATCCGGCCGGGGTGGTCGAGGTTGGCTTCCAATATCCGCCGCCCGACGGGCCACGAGCCGGTGAAGAGGATGCCGTCGATGCGCTGGTGCGAGGTGAGAGCCGCCGAGACGTCCGCGCCGCCCTGCACGAGGTTGATGATCCCGCCGCCGTTCGTGCCCCAGCCTTCGGCCTCGAGGGCCTGGGCGAAGAGGTCGGCGAGGTGCTGGCCCGTGCCGGGCGTTTTGTCGGAGGGTTTGAGGACGATCGTGTTGCCCATCGCCAGGGCCGGCACGATGTGCCCGTTGGGGAGGTGGGCCGGGAAGTTGAAGGGCGCGACGACGGCCATGACGCCGTGCGGGCGGAACATGGTCCGGCCGGTGCGCGTCGGCGAGATGGCGAACTCGTATTCGTCGACGCGCCGCCCGCCGCCCTCGGGGCCGGGGTCGAGCGTGATGTCGACCTTGGCGGCAAGCGCCCCCGCCTCGCCCTTGGTCTCCCACAGCGGCTTGCCCGTCTCGTCGGTGATCAGCTCGGCGATCTTCGGCGCGTGCTGCCTGGTCAGCTCGGCGTAGCGGCGCAGGACCGCGTGCCGCTGCTCGCGTGAAGCCGAAGCCCACTTCGGGAACGCACGGCGCGCGGCGTCGACCGCGGCGTCGACGTGCGCGATGTTGGTCCTGGCCGACCAGACGACCCGCGACGGGTGCGCGGGGTTGCGCGAGGCGACGACTCCCCCACTCGTTCCCACAAGCCGCCCCCCGCTCTCGCTCAGCGGCGGCTCGGCGGGTTGCAGCGGAACCCACTCGCCGCCGATCAGATCGGCGGGCGGACGGAACAACGACGGATGAACAGGATGATTACTCATGGAACTCATGCGGCGTGATCGGACGGGCGGGAACGAGGATTCTTCTGTTCAGTCCGGGAAGGAACAATCGTGAGTCCGAACTCTTCGGCAAGAGCGGTTTCTCGTTTGCGACGGTCCTCTTGCGTGAGACGAGCCCACTCATCGTGGGTTTTCTTTCGCCATTCGCGTACTTCTTCGAGCACCTTGCTCTCTCGGATGACAGGCTCATTCGACATTGAGCACCTCCAGAGGAGAAACAATCCTCAGCGGTTTGACGTATCCGTGCATCAAGGCAACAGCATTAAACCGTTCGGCTTTGATGACGTTGACGATATGTCTAAAATTCCAAGAAACCATGACCGACACTTCTTCAACCATTGCGACGGCGACATGTTTGGCGTCATCCGGCTTTGACGGTGGAACAACGCCGAAACGAAGAAACTCATCCGCAAGGGCGGCTGCAGACTCCGAAAACCGCAGCAGACTGGGTTGAATATCGTGGATCAGATTCAGGAGCTGCCCTCGGCGCGGCTCGCGAGCGTTCTTGATCTCATCCAGGGTGACCGCTGATGTTACGGGTTCCCAAGGTCCTGCTTTGCAAAGATCGAAAAATACCTCGGTAGGTTCTCGGTAATGCGGCGCGTCGTCCGCGAACGCCATGCTCCACACGCTGGTCTCGACGTACACCTTCATCGGAGTATTCACCCCTTCGCCGCGGCCCTGCGGCTCTTGGCGGACGACACCTTCCCCTTGCCGTTGGATGCCGGCGAACGCTTGGCGTTCCGCGGCTCGGGCTTCTTCAGCTCCGCCTTGGCCGCCTCGGCGAGCCGCGCCTGAAACTCCTTCGGCGGCGGGGTCGGGGTGATGCCCAGTGCCGTCCCCGCCTCGGCCTGCAACGCCTGCATCGCCTCGACGGGCAGCCGCAGCCGCCCGTTTCGGTCTTCCAGCCACGGCGTCTCGACCGCGGTGAAATCGCCGTCGTCGGTGAGGACGCTCACGATCCCGTGTCCGCGGCACTGGCCGTCGGCGACCGGCTCGCCCGCCTCCACACGCCGCGTCTCTTTCACCAGCGTGATCTCGTCGGTGAGGGCCTCCAGGTGCGGCCCGCCGTCGAAGGGGTCGATCCGGTTGTGGTACTTGAAGCCGAGGTTTTCGAGCAGGCGGCGCGCCGGCACGGTCTCCGGGCTGACGTGCCCGACGACCGAGCGTGCCGCGGGGGGCAGGAGCGTCAGGTAGATCTCCTCGTGCGGCAGGAGGGCCAGCATGAACTCCTTGGAGTGCTGGCAGAACCGGTCCGCCTCCTCGTACGTCAGGTTGATGAACCGGCGCCCGAAATACTCCCAGAAGGCGTTCGGCCCGTCGAGGGCCGAGGTCGCGGTCATCTCGGCGAGCACGCGGTCGGCGAAGAGCCCGCGGTTGAGCCCGATGAAGTGGAAGCGGATGTAGGAGAGGAAGCGGCCGAGCTTTTTCTTGTGCCCGCGCATCGACGGCTGGGCGATGAGCCCGCCGAGTTCGGTCGGGCCGGAGTCGTCGAGCCGCAGCTTGAGCGTCATGTGCGTCGCGCCGACCTGCAGCGTCTCGGAGAACATGTCCTTCCGCGAGAGCTGGAAGGAGAGGTTGGGCATGCCGGGGCCGCCCATGCGCGAGATGATCTGGCTGGTGCCGACGATCCCCGACGAGTCGGTGTCTTCGAGCACGAACATGAACAGCGGCGAGCGTCCGGTGATCGCGCGGACGCCGGAGGCGAACGCCGTCGCCTCGCGGCGCCCCCCCACCTCGCTGCTCTCGCGCGTGGCGCCGGCCTGGGCGCCCATGCCGTTGACGCTCTCGGCGGCGAGCACGAAGCTGCTCCGCGCCCAGGCGATCTTCTCCGAGATGATGTCCTTGTCCGGCGGCAGGTTGATGAAGTGCACCATCTTCGCCAGCTTGAAGAGCGTGGCGATGTCTTCGGACTTAGGGCGACGCATGACGAACAAGGGAATACTCCGGAAAAGACGACTCGAATGACGAAAAAGTGACTTTGCTGAAACCAGCCTGTCTTGGGATGGGGCGGGCGTCTCGCCCGCCCTCGGGTGCTCAGTGACGATCGGTGGGCGGGCGAGACGCCCGCCCCACCCCCCAAAGCACATTGTTCAGTTCTCCGCGGCGGTCTTCGCCAGGCCCTTCTCCACGCACGCAAAGACCCGCGGCCAATCCTTCTCCTCAAACACCGCCAGCGGCGGGAGCATCCGCAGGTGGTACGGCCCGTGCCCGCAGTAGAACGCGATGACGTGCTCGTCGTAGAGGTGCTTGCAGGCCTTGGTGATCTTGTCCTTCACGCCGGCGAAGGGCGTGAACCGCATCATGCCGCCCGAGCCGCCGACGATGTCCGTGACCGTGTCATTCTTCGGAAACCACGCCGGGTGCTTGGCGGCCAGCGCCCGCACCTGCTCGGCGAACGCGCGGTGATGCCGCGCGAACCGGCCCTCAGGCCCGTAGTACCCCGCGGCCTTGTCGCTCAGCAGTTCGAGCACCCGCGTTCCCACGGCAAACGCCGGGCCCGTCGACGTGAACGTCCCCGAGAGCAGCCCCGGCCCAGGGTTGTAGTCGGCCGTGAAGAGCGTCGCGCACACCTGCGTCATCTTGCCGACGCAGAACACGTCGACGTATTCGCCCAGGTCGAGCGTCTCGTACGCGAACATCCGCTCGGTCCGGCCGAAGGACTGGATCTCGTCGTCCCACACGGCGATGCCGGCCTCTTTGCAGACATCCATCAGCGCGACGAAGAACTCGCGCGGCGCGGTGTTGAAGCCCCCCTCGCCCTGGATCAACTCGAAGATGAAGCACGCGTGCTGCTTGGGGTAGCGTTCGATGTACTCGCGCAGCCGTTTGACGCACGAGTCGATGAAGCGTGCTTTGCCCGACGCGTCGCCGGCGGACATCGACTTGGCCGCGGCCTCGTCGTAGAACGGCATGTAATCGACGAGCGTGCTCAGCGGCACGCCCTGGCGGTACGCCGCGGTGTCGCCGATCTGGCTCATCGTCACGCTTCGGCCCATGAAGCAGTCCTTGAACGCGATGACGCGCGACGCCGGGGCGTGCTTCTGGTAGCAGACCTTCAGCGCGTTCTCGTTGGCCATCGCCCCGGAGGTGCTCGCGTAGCAGTGCGCCAGCCGGCTGCTCTTCTTGGCCAGTTCGAGCAGCACCTCGCCGAAGCGGTACGACTCGAACCCGGCCTGGAGGTTGCCGTGCTGGAGCACGTCCTCGAGCGCGCCCCTGGCCGAAGCCTTGAGCAGTTCGGGGTGCGAGTGCCCGAAGAAGTTGACGCCGATGCCGCCGATCATGTCCCACTTGACGGAGCCGTCGGCCAGCTCGACGAGCGCGCCGTTGCCGACGCCCGAGCCGAGGTAGGGGTAGAGCAGCCCCCGGCCCCGCACGTCGGCGGCCCGGGCCATGAGGGCCTCGTACGACTCTTTCAGCTCGGCCTTGGCCCCGCGCACGTCGGTGATCTGCTCGGCCGCACGGCGCACCTCGGCGACCGCGGCGTCCACGGCTTTGTCGAGGGCCGAAGAGGCCCACAACCCGCCCCCCACCGTCGGGGCGGGAGCAGGTGTGGAAGATGTCCGGGGTGCAGACGAGACAGACGTGGCCATGGCGATTCCTTCCGATAAACAGGCGTACCTCATAGGGTAGATCGGTCGAAGGGGGCGCGGATTTGGACGAGAAATCAGAGTCGGCGCAACTCCGGGGCCTCATCAGCCGTGGCACAGGCGTACCGCCTGCGCCCTGATCACGGGGAGCCAAAGAGCACAGGCGAGACGCCTGTGCCACAGTTCACAGAGTTGTGCTGATTATCAGACCTCGGTCGCCCGCAGGATGAACAGGGCGAGCATCTGGCAGCGTTCGACGAGCGAGTCGAGCTCGATCCATTCCTGCGGCGTGTGCAGCTTGCCGCCGCGCACCCCGAGCGTGTCGAGCGTCGCCAGCCCGGCCTGCTGCATGATGTTGCCGTCGCAGACGCCGCCGGTCGAGGCGAAGGGGAGCGGCCGGCCCAGGTCTTCGGAGACGCCGCGTGCGACCGCGGCGAGCGCCTCTGTACCGGGCGTGAGCGGCTTGGCCGAACGATAAAAACTCGTCTCGACGACGATGCGAGGCATCGCCGATTCGTCGGTCCCGAGTGCCGCGAGCCCTTGAGCCAGCGCGTCCGCGCCGGCCTGATCGGGGAACCGCACGTTCCCCCACGCGCGGGCGAGGTCCGGCACGGCGTTGGTCGCCGCGACGCCCTGCAACGGCGAGATGTTCACGACGCGCTGGTGTTCCAGATCGATCAGCGCCTCGGCCCCGAGGATCGCCCGCGCCAGCGCGTAGACCGCCGAGACGCCGTCGGCGAAGTTCCGCCCGACGTGTGCGGCCTTGCCGTGCGCTTCGAGCATGAACTGCCCCGAACCGCCGCGAACGGTGACGAGCGCCCCCGTCTCCGTCGCGGGCTCGAGGGCGATGCCTATGCCATCGAGCGACGCGATCCGCGCCGCCTCGCGATGAATCGCGTCGAACGAGTGGTACGAGCCGATCTCTTCGTCGGAGTTGAGCAGGAACGACCAGTCGAACTCGTGCAGCAGGCCGAGCTCGTGGAGCGTTTCGAGCGCGTGCACGGCGATGACCAGCCCGCCCTTCATGTCGACGCAGCCGGGGCCGATCGCGGCTTTGCCGTCGGCGGCGATGGTCAACTCTTTGAACTTACCTGGCACATGGGCGTAGCCCGATGACGGATGCACGGTGTCGAGGTGCCCGGCGATCATCACCGGGCGGCGCTTGCCGCTTGCGTTCGTCGCACGGCCCCGGCACACGGCCGTCGGCGGCACCGGCAGCGGCGTGGACGATTCCCCCTCGGTCCTGCCGGTCTTGGGATCAAAGAGCCACGCCGGCCGCGAGTCGCCCGGAACCAGCTCGCACGACGCGCCGAGCGTTTTCAGCCGATCGGTGAGGACAGCACGGCTCTCGTCGAGCGCGGCGACGCTCACCGGGTCGCTCATCCCGCCGCCGGTCGGCAGGGCGACGTGGCGTTTGAGATCGTCGAGCAACGCCGTGTGCCGGGCGGCGACCTGTTCACAGATCCGAGACTCGATGTCGGTGCGGGGCATGGAGCGAGTGTATTCCAAATGGATTGTTCATATACATAAAAAACCCACAGGCCGAACCTGTGGGTCAATCGCACGACAAACTGTGCTCGTTGACTACGGCTTATTCATCGTCGGAAGAAGACGCGGCGGCCGCCGGGGCGGGCTTGGTGATCGTCGCGTTGGCCAGGCGGACCTTGAGGACGCCCCGGCGGATCTCCTCGAAGAGCTCCGGGTTGTCCTTGAGGAACTTCTTGGAGTTCTCACGGCCCTGGCCCAGGCGGACGTCGCCGTAGTTGAACCACGCGCCGCTCTTGTTCACCACGTCGGCGTTGACGGCCAGGTCGAGCAGGTCGCCGCTGGTCGAGATCCCCTCGTCGAACATGATGTCGAACTCGGCCTCGCGGAAGGGCGGGGCGACCTTGTTCTTGACGACGCGGGCGCGGACGTGGTTGCCGACGTTGGTGTCGCCCTCCTTGATCGACGACGTCCGGCGGATGTCGATGCGGACGGAGGAGTAGAACTTGAGCGCCCGGCCGCCGGGGGTGGTCTCGGGTGAGCCGAACATCACGCCGATCTTCTCGCGGATCTGGTTGATGAAGATGACGGTGCACGAGGAGCGGGCGATGATGCCGGTGAGCTTGCGCATCGCCTGGCTCATGAGCCGGGCCTGGAGGCCGACGTGCGAGTCGCCCATCTCCCCCTCGATCTCGGCACGCGGGATGAGGGCCGCGACGGAGTCGACGATCACCAGGTCGACGGCGTTGGACCGCACCAGCAGTTCGCAGATCTCCAGGGCCTGTTCGCCGGTGTCGGGCTGGGAGACGAGCAGGTCGTCGATGTTGACACCGATCTTGCGGGCCCAGGTGGGGTCGAGGGCGTGCTCGGCGTCGATAAACGCCGCAACGCCGCCGGCTTTTTGCGCGTGGGCCGCGACGGTGAGGGCGAGGGTCGTCTTACCGGAAGACTCCGGCCCAAAGATCTCGATGATGCGCCCGCGCGGGATCCCCTTGCCGCCGAGGGCGAGGTCCAGCGAGAGCGCCCCGGTCGAGATGCCGGGGATGTTCATGTAGGCGTTCTCGTCGAGCTTCATGATCGAGCCCTTGCCGAAGGCTTTCTCGATCTGCGCGACGGTCGTCCCGACGGCCTGGAGTTTCTCCTTGCTCACCGCGACCGCGGCGGGCCTTGCCGCACCAGCAGAAGCTCCCGGCGTCGCCCCCCCGCTCGCCTCTGCAACGTCGCCGGCGGACTTGCCGCCTCCCCCGCCCCCCCCACGCCCTCCGGCCCCAACGCCCCCCCCGCTCCCCCCGCGCCCCCCGCCGCGCGGCTTGACCTCCACCTCGCCGGCCGCGGCGC
>CAZZDW010000079.1:0-16404 GCA_964652945.1 uncultured Phycisphaeraceae bacterium | reverse complement strand
AAGTGCCGGCGCTGGTCGGCATACCCGGTGACGTCAAGGTCCTGACCACCGCCGTTCTCGCCTGCGCCCGCCCTGCCGCACGCCGGCCCGCGCGCCGCCTCCCCCGGCAGCCGCGCCTGCAGCCGCGCCAACGAGTGACTCTTCGTCCTCCCCGGCCTCCTCTTCGCCGTCGACGGCGTCGCTCACGGGCTCTTCGTCGAGCTCACCGGCCGAGTCCTCCTCCTCCCATTCGTCCTCGTCTTCGTCGTCTTCGTCCCCATCCTTTTCTTCGTCGTCGTCTTCCTCTTCGAACTCGTCGCCGTCCTCATCCTCGTCGTCTTCGTATTCCTCGTCGTCGTCGTCTTCGTCTTCATGGGCCGCCGCCTCGGCGGGCGCGGCGTCGCTCACGGGCTCTTCGTCGAGCTCACCGGCCGAGTCCTCTTCCTCCCACTCCTCCTCGTCTTCGCCCTCTTCTTCCTCGTCGCCGTCGTCTTCGGATTCCTCGCCGTCTTCGTCTTCGTACTCCTCTTCGCCCTCGTCTCCGTCTTCCTCCTCCCCTTCCTCCTCACTCTCTTCGTCGTCTTCTTCCCACTCTTCTTCGTCGCCGTCTTCCTCTTCCTCGGCGTCGTCTTCTTCGGCGTCTTCGTCCTCACCTTCTTCGTCGTCCTCGTACTCCTCGTCCTCTTCTTCCTCTTCTTCTTCTTCCCCGTCCCATTCCTCCTCGTCGCCGTCCTCGTCTTCTTCTTCTTCTTCCTCTTCGTACTCCTCGTCTTCGTCTTCCTCGCGCGCGCTCATCGGCTGGGCGGTGCGCGAGGCGGCAGCGGGGGGGTGGTCGGCGCGCGGAACGTCAGCCGCTGCGGCGTCCGCCTCGGCATCGGGGCTCAAGAGCGGCACGGTTTCCGGTTCGACAGCAAGGCCTGGCATAGGCCCTCACCATCGGCTACCGCGCGGCTTTTGCCGCAACGGAACCGGCCCGCTTGCAAAATCCAAACTCAGCCGACTTCTCCGCACGCCGCGGACGGTTCTTCTACACTCTCGGCCATGAGTTCATCACCCGCCGCCGCGTCGTCCGTCATGGAGTCCAAGGCCCCCGCATCCGCCCTCGCCGGCGGGACGGGCTCCGATCGCCCCCGGTTGCGGGTGCAGATGCTCTCGCCGCGGGCGACCCTGCCGCGGTACCACTCCGACCTCGCGGCCGGGCTCGACCTTGCCGCGTGCCTGCCGGAGGACGCGCAGGCGCTCACGCTGAACCCCGGCGACATCGCCGCCGTGCCGACCGGGCTGGCGATGGCGATCGAGCCCGGCTTTGAGGGGCAGGTCCGCCCGCGTTCGGGGCTGGCGACCCGCCACGGCGTCACCGTCCCCAACGCCCCCGGCACGATCGACGCCGACTACCGCGGCCAGGTCCTCGTCGCCCTCATCAACCTCGGCAAGGCCCCCTTCACGATCGAGCACGGCATGCGCGTCGCCCAGCTCGTCATCGCCCCCGTCGCCCAGGCGGCGATCGAGACCGTCGACTCGCTCGACGAGACGAGCCGCGGAGCAGGGGGCTTCGGGAGCACGGGCCTCTCGCACCGGCCGACGGCCAGCGCTTAGTTGGCCGACGTCGCCTCGCCCGGCCCGTTGTCCGCCGCCCCGCCGGAGACGAAGAGGTGCTGGACCTGGTCGGCGGTCACGGTCTCTTCCGCGGCTTGGCCGAGGAGGCGCACCGTGCACGACCCGCCCTCCTGCTTGAGCAGCTCCGCGGGGAGCCATCGGCCGTTCTTGTTCACCGCCACCGGCCGTCCACGGCTCTCCAGGCAGAGCGCGTCGGCCTTGACCGACCGGGGGATGTAGTACATCTCGCCCGGCCTTTGCGAGAAGCCGAGGTAGTGCACGGTGTACGTGTCGGCCTCCTGCCCCTCGACAACGGCGGAGACAAAGCCCCGCGGCGTGAGCACCGCGGCCAGCTTGTCGGACGCCCGCGTCAGCTCCCGATCCGACGGCAGGCTCGCCGAGCGGGCGATCATCGGCGACTGGCTCGTCCGCGCTCCGCTCACCGCCTCCGGCCACCACTCCTTATACCGCGCCTCGACGTACCGGCACAGCTCGTCGACATCCACCACGTCGTCGTCGTTGAGGTCGGCGCGCCCGTAGAGCGCCTCGGCCGCCGCCATGCTGAGCTGGTTGTCGGTGTTCTGGTTCCACCGGCAGGCGGTGATCGCCGTCACGTTCGCCGGCATCGGCGCTTCCTCGGCCGGCGAGTCGACAAAGCCCCCCGACTCGCACGTCTCGATGAACAGCAGCACGGGGCAGCGCACCTTCGCCAGCTCGGCCTTGAGCTCGTCGCCCCAGAACTGCTTGTTGTCGGCCGCGACGATGAACCAGCCCTTCTGCTGGTTGGTCCCGCCGTGCGAGTCGATGAACATCACGACGGTGTCCTCGGCGGTCGCGTGGTCTTCGAGCCATTTCAGCCCGTCGAGCATCTCCTGGCGCGTGGCGTTCTCACCCTGGATATGCCGCGAGTAGAGCGTGTTGTAGTTGGCCGAGCCCTGGTCGCGGAAGACCTGCTCGATCTCTTCCGAGCACCAGTTGTAACTGTTGAGCATCGAGTTGTCGACGGTGATGCGGTAGAGGCTGCCGTCGGCCTCGATGGTGTAGACGTACTGGTCGGCGGAGAAGGCAAACTTGGTGTTGGCGAAGGCGAGGCCGCCGATGGTGGTTGTCAGGCCGGTGCCCACGTCGGTCCAGCGGAGCGAGCCGCCCTTCTCGGCGGTGTACAGCCGTCCGTCGTGGATCGCCCCGGCGATGGTCTGCTGCCACTGCCCCTTGTTGCCCACCTCGGTGCGCGTGCCGCTGTCGGGGTCGACCTCGTACAGGCTGCCGTCGGCGTCGAGCTCGTAGAGCGCATCGCCCGCGGCAAAGAGCGAGCGCACCCCGCCGCCCCCCTCACCCCCCTCACCGCCCACACCGTCCCCGGCCTTGCCGACCTGTTGCCGTTCCCCCGCCGGCAGGTCGGTGCGCCACAAGTTGCCGTCGTCCGTGATCGTGAACAGGTCGTCCTTGAGCACCACGCCGGTGACGGCGTCCTTCCACTGCGCCTCGTCGCCCACGCGCGTCACGCCGCCGTTGCTGGGGTCGACGCGGTAGAGCGTCCCCGCGTGGTCGATGCTGTACAGCGCCCCTTCGGCGGCAAAGAGCTTGTCGGTCGCGCCGAACGGCATCGCTTCGGCGCCGACCAGCGCGTACGTGCCATCGCTCAGGTCCGTCCGCCACAGCTTGCCGTCGGTCTCGATGGTGTAGAGCTTCCCGTCGAGGATGGCCCCGGCCGCCGTCGCCTGCCAATCCCCTCGTCGCCCGACCTGCGCCCACCCGCCGACGCTCCCGACCTGGTTGATCGTGATCCCCAAGACGTACAGGTCGCCCGCGGGCTCGGCGATAGCGAGGCCCGCGCACCCAAAGCCCAGGCCAAAGCACGCCGCCACCGTCAGCAGTGGTCGTTTCATCGACTGCTCCTTGTTCGCACCGCGTTCTCAACACACAACCCCGCCCGGTGCGGCGTGCGCATATACGCCGCCGGGCGGGTGCCGTCCCGTGTGCTCCAAGGGGTCTTCTAACGCCAGGTGCCGCCTGCGGTTGCACGCGCCGGCCGGTTTTACTCGGGCAGCTCGGCGAGCTTTTCTTCCACGGCCGCCAGCAGCCGGGCGACCATCTCGTCGCCGAAGTCGAACTCGATCCCCGCGGCCTCGAACAGCTCGGGGAGCGGCTTGGAGCCGCCGAGCTTCAACCCCGCGATATAGGCGTCGACCGCGGCCTTCTCGCCGTCGGTCCGGCTCTTGAGCCACAGCTGCAGCGCCCCCAGCTGGGCGATGCCGTACTCGATGTAGTACATCGCGTGGCTGAACAGGTGCCCCTGGCGCTGCCACAGGCTCTCGCGCTCGGCCTCGAGCCCCTGCCACGAGAGCGCGTGCCCGAAGCGGCTGTCGAGCGTGAGCCAGTAGGCGTCGCGTTCCTGCCGCGTGTGCTTCGGGTGGGTGTAGATCCAGTGCTGGAAGCAGTCGATCGTCGCGATCCAGCAGAGCATCATGAGCGAGTCTTCGATGTGTTCGCGGGCCGCCCGCGCCCGGCTCGCCTCGTCGGCGTAGAAGCCGCCCTCGACGCTCCAGTAGGGCATCGTGAGCATCTCCATCGTCATGCTCGCCACCTCGGCGAACTCGGTCGGGTAGTCGCGGTAGTCTTTGAGCGGCTCGGGCTCGCAGAGCATCGAGTGGAAGGCGTGCCCCGCCTCGTGCAGCATCGTCATCGCGTCGCGCTGCAGCCCGGCCGCGTTCATGAAGATGAACGTCTTCCGCGCGTGCGGGCGGTTGTACATATAGCCGCCGGGGCGCTTGCCCTTGCGCGAGTCGAGATCGAGGTACGGCGTCACCAGCCCGCGCCCGTCGGCCGGCGCCGGGCCGTCGAGGTCCGCCCCGTCGAGCATCCGGTCGAACATCTTCCCCAGCCGCGCGTCGAGCGCGTTGAAGATGCGGCTGCTCTTCTTCACCAGGTCGCGGCCGTCCTCGAAGGGCGCCTGCGGCGGGCGGCCGTGCTCGTCCACGTGCAGGTCCCACGGGCGCAGCGCGTCGACGCCCAGGTTCGACCGCCGCCGCTCGTCCAGCCGCCACATGAACGGCACGACGTGATTCTCCACCGCCGACCAGAACGCACGGCAGTCCTCCGGCGTGTAGTCGAAGCGCTCCCGCGCCTGGAAGGCGTACTCGATGAACGACGGGAACCCGGCGTTGCGGGCCGCCCGGTCGCGCAGCTCGACCATCCGGTCGTACACGCCGTTGAGACGCTCGCGGTCTTCCAGCCGCCTGCCCTGCACCCCGCGCCACGCCGCCTCGCGCACCTTGCGGTCCGAGTCCAGCAGGTACTTCTGCATCTGCGGCAGGGTCCGCTCCTTGCCGTCGAACTCCACCGTCATCGCCCCGGCGATCTTGCCGAAGTCCTGCGAGAGCTTGGTCAGCTCGGTCTCCAGCGGCACGTTCTCCGGGCGGTAGATCGCCACCGAGGTCTTCTTCGACAGGTCGTAGAGCGCGTATCGCCCGCCCCCCCGCCCCGCCTGCTGCTCGGGCCGCAGCTTTTTGGCCATGTCGACGTACAGCCGGTCGAGCTCGAAGATCTCGGGCTTGAGCCTGGGCGGGATGGTGTCGACATAATCGGTGTAGGCCTGGTTGATCTCGGGGTCTTCGGTGTTGCAGGTGGTGGCGATGTAGAGGTTGGCGGCCGAATCGCCGCAGGCCGCCTCCAGCTCGCCGCGGTCGATCATCCACTGCTCGAGCTGCTCGGCCGTCTCGACCCGCCGCGACTTGAGCTGGTCGATGAGGGGGCCGATCGACGACCACCGGGTGCCGTCGAAGTCCGGGGGGACAAACGATGAAGCCTTCGCCGTAGCCGGCCGTGGAGTCTCGGTAAGCATCTCTGAGTGTAGACGCCGCCCCCGCCGCGCACGAAAAAAGCCGTGTTTCACGGCTCTTTGGGCCGCCCCAGGGGGGCGGCGACGGGGCTTGGGAACACACGGTTCAGGGGAGCCGCGGGGCTCAGCCGGCCAGCTCGCGGAGCATCCGCTCCTGGGCCTCGAACCACTCCGGCGTGGTGCCGTATTGGTACTGGAAGTTCTCGTTGATGTTGATGAGGCCCCGCAGCGTGTTGAGATGGCGGCGGGCGATGCCGACCTCCGCGCCGCGGCGGGTTTTGTTGTCGTCGCCCTGCAGAGCCCCGGCCGCCTGCACCGCGATGGTGTACTTCCGGTACAGCTCGCCGAACTGGTTCTCCAGCCGGGTGGCGTTGCGCATGTACTCGTCGACCTTCTTGGAGGCCTGCTCGCCGACCAGCTCGTACTCGGGGATGCCCATGACCTTCATCAGCTCGTCGAGCGTCGCCGCCGTCCCGCGGGAGAACTTGATCTTCTCCGCCTGGTCGGCCGTCAGCGTCAGGATGTCCTCGGGCCTGTTGAGCACGATGTCGCCCGAGAGGTCCTGCGAGAAGGTCACCACGCCCGTGACCGGGTCGACGGTCGCCGAGAGGGGGGCGTCGAGGATCTCCATCGCCCGCATGATGCGGTAGTCGTGCTTGCCCTCGGCCGAGGCCTTCTCCATGTCGTAGAGGATCTGCTCGAGGCTCACGCCCTTGGCCGCGATCAGCCGCCCGCCCCAGGCGGTGCAGGCCCCGATGTTGCCCTGCGGCATCATGTACTGCTCTTCGATCACCCATGGGCTCATCGCCGCGCACGAGATCGCCGACTCGATCCACGTCACCGTGCGGAACTTCTTCTTGTATTCCTTGAAGACCTCGTGGAAGGGGACCATCTCGGAGAGCGCCCCGCCGCCGGAGTTGATGCGGACCACGACCACGTCGGTCTTGTCACGCTCCAGCAGGGGGATGACGCTGCGGAAGTTCTCCGCCGAGATGTGGATGCCGACCGTGTTGCCGGCCTCGCCCTGCCACGACGACGGCGGGCCGAAGTTCAGCACCGCCACGCGCGTCGGGTGCGTCCCCGGCGCGGCCTCATCGCCCGGCTCTTTGCCCTCCTGCGTGTCGGCGGGCTGGTCCTTGGAGGGGTCGGCGTCCGCGTCGCGCCGGATCGACTCGATCTGGTCGCGCATCACGAACTTCTCCTGCGTGATGCCGCCCACTTCCACGCTGATGAAGATGAACCGGTCACCCTCGCGCGTGATCTTGCCCTCAAGGACGCTGCCGTCCTTGAGCTTGACGGTGTCCGCCCCGGCCCACGCGCACGCCGCGCACACCGTCAGCAGCACCAAACAGACACGAACCCATTTCAACATCGCCTGGAACATCATGGTCGCTCACCTTTCAAAAATCCGAACGGCCCGCCGAGGGGGGGCGGGCCGTTGCACCGCACGAACCCGGTTCACTGCGCCAGTTCGCGGAGCATCCGCTCCTGCTCCTCGAACCACTCGGGCGGTATGCCGCCTTCCTCTATATATGCGAACATCGGGTTCAGGTTGATCAATCGGCGCAACTCGTTGAGATGACGGCGGGCGATGCCCACCTGCGCCCCGCGCTGGGTTCTGTTCTCGTCGCCCTGCAGCGCCGCGGCGGCCGCCACCGCGATGGTGTACTTGGCGTAGATCTCGTCGCGGTGGTGCT
This sequence comes from uncultured Phycisphaeraceae bacterium, assembly GCA_964652945.1. GTDB lineage: Bacteria > Planctomycetota > Phycisphaerae > Phycisphaerales > UBA1924 > CAZZDW01. Next base: position 9,291 of record CAZZDW010000079.1, on the reverse strand, counting down.
CCAGCCGCGTCGCATCGCGCATGTACTCGTCGACCTTCTTGGTCGCCTGCTCGCCGGCCACCTCGTACTCCTGGATGCCCATCACCTTCATCAGCTCGTCGAGCGTCGCCGCCGTCCCGCTCGAGAACTTGATCTTCTCCGCCACGTCGGCGGTGAGCGTGAGGATGTGCATCCCGTCGTTGAGCATGATGTCGCCGCTGATCGGATCGGGGTAGTACGTCACCACGCCGGTCACCGGGTCGACGCTCGCCGAGAGCGGCTGCTCGATCTGCATCGAGCGCATCAGCAACACGTTGCGCCCGGTCTCGGCGGAGACCTGCTCCATCTGGTAGAGCACCTGCTCCAGCGAGAGGCCCTTGGAGGCGACCAGCCGCCCGCTCCACATCGTGCAGGCCCCGATGTTGCCCTGCGGCATCATGTACTGCTCTTTGATCACCCACGGGCTCATCGCCGCGCACGAGATCGCCGACTCGATCCACGTCACCGTGCGGAACTTCTTCTGGTACTCGCGGAAGACGCGGTGGAAGTTCTCCGCCTCGAAGGTGTACCCGCCGCCGGAGTTGATCCGCACGACGACCACGTCGACCTTGTCCCGCTCGAGCAGCGGGATGACGCTCTCGAAGTTGTCCGCCGAGATGTGCAGCCCGACGGTGCTCCCCGTCTCGCCCTGCCACGACGACGGCGGGCCGAAGTTCAGCACCGCCACGCGCGTCGGGTGCGAGCCGGGCGCGGCCGCTTTCAAGTCCTTTTTCGCCTCGGCGGCCGTCTGGCCCTGCGGCGCGTCGCCCTCGCGCTCAATCGAGGCGATCTGGTCGCGCATCACGAACTTCTCCTGCGCGATGCCGCCCACCTGCACCGTGATGAAGACGAACTTGTCCCCCTCGCGGGTGATCTCGCCCTCGAGGACGCTGCCGTCTTTGAGCGTGACCTTGTCGGCCATCGCCGCGCCGGCGGCCGCGAGGCACGCCGCCAAGACCGCACACGCCCGCGCCACACCGATGATCTTCCGACGCATCATCTCTGAAATCCTTCCTCTACGGCGATCAACGCCGTCGCTTGGTCCGTCTTCTCCGAACCCCGCCCTCTGCCGGCCTGCCGTCGGCATGTCATTGCGCCAGCTCGCGGAGCATCCGCTCCTGCGCCTCGAACCACTCGGGCGGCAGGCCGCCCTCCTGCATGTACGCGAAGTTGGGGTTGAGGTTGATGAGCTGGCGCAGCTCGTTGAGGTGCCGCCTCGCCCGCCCGATCTCGGCGCCGCGGCGGGTCTTGTTCTCGTCGCCCGGCAGCGCCTGGATCGCCGCCAGCGCGATGACGTATTTCTGCAGCAGCTCGTCGCGCTGGTGCTCCAGCCGCGTCGCCCCGCGCATGTACTCGTCGATCTTCTTGCTCGCCTGCTCGCCGACCACCTCGTACTCCGGCACGCCCATGACCTTCATCAGCTCGTCGAGCGTCGCCGCCGTCCCGCTCGAGAACTTGATCTTCTCCGCGACGTCCGAGGTGAGCGTGAGGATGTGCATCCCGTCGTTGAGCACGATGTCGCCGCTGACCACGTCGGGGTAGTAGGTCACCACGCCCGTCACCGGGTCCACGCTCGCCGAGAGCGGCTGCTCGATCTGCATCGCGCGCATCAGCAGCGGGCTGCGCCCGGCCAGCTCGGAGACCTTCTCCATGTCGTAGAGCATCTCCTCCAGCTCCACCCCCTTGACGGCGACGAGCCGGCCGTACCACCCCGTGCACGCGCCGATGTTGCCGTGCGGCATCATGTACTGCTCTTTGATCACCCACGGGCTCATCGCCGCGCACGAGATCGCCGACTCGATCCACGTCACCGTGCGGAACTTCTTCTGATACTCCAGAAACACGTCGCGGAACCGCGCCATCTCCGACCCGTACCCGCCCCCCGAGTTGATGCGGATCACCACGATGTCGACCTTCTCACGCTCCAAGAGCGGGATGACCTTCTTGAAGCTGTCGGCCGAGATGTGCAGCCCGACCATGTTCCCCGCCTCCCCCTGCCACGACGACGGGGGGCCGAAGTTCAGCACCGCCACGCGGCTGGGGTGCGTCCCCGGGAGGGCCGCGGCGGCCGCCGCCACGCCCTTGTCCGCCGGCCGCCCGGCAGAAGCGGCGGGGGAGGTGGCGGAGGTGGCGGAGGTGGGCGTGTCGCCGTCGCGCTCGATCGAGGCGATCTGGTCGCGCATCACGATCTGCTGGTGCTTGATGCCGCCGACCCGCACCTCGACGAAGATGAACTGGTCCCCCTCCCGCGTGATGTTTCCGTCGAGGACGCTGCCGTCCTTGAGGGTGACCTTGTCGGCCATCGCCGGCGAAGCCGCCAACAGGACCGCCATCCACGCGGCACACACCACCGCCGCAACCTTGAGCATCTGCTGAAGAGTCTTCATCGCGAGATCTCCTAGGAAACGCGGGGGGGTGCGTGCCGATCGGCCGTCCATACCGCGTCGGTTACATGCGTCGATCCAGGCGCTGCTGAGTCTTGATCTGCTCGATCAGCACGCTGATCTGCGAAACCTGCGCGTCTGCGTTGCCGACCTTCATCGGGTTCACCGACTCCTTATACCGATCATACAGCGAGCTGGCCTGCTGGAGGATCGAGAGCTGCTTGCCCCGGGCGGCCTTGCGCTCGTTGTAATCCCCCTGGACCTGCACCTCTCCGAACTCGCGGAGCAGCCGGCGGATGGTCGTCTCGGCGTTGTTCACGTCCTCCGTCCAGTTCTTGAGGATCCGGTCGGGGGCGTCGCGGATGACGACGTAGTTGCGGGAGACCCCGAGCTGGTGGGCCAGCTCGTCGATGGAGTCGGCCGTCCCCTTGGAGATGCCCAGCTTGTACGCCGTGTCGGCGCTGAGGGTGAGCGTGTCGTTGCCCCGGCCGCGGACGACGTCCTCCATCGCGTCCTGCTCGCTGCCCACGCCGGTGTCGGTCAGCAGCAGCGACCCCGAGGCGTCGTCGTGGTAGACCGGCCGCCCGCCGACGAAGTCGACGGAGATGACGTCGAGGGTGTTGGACATCCCGCGGACGATGATCGGCGGGTAGCCGCCCTTGTTGCCCAGGCCGACGGCACGCCCCAGCCGCAGCGAGCGCTGCTTCTGCCGCACGACCTCGTCCCCCACCCCGGCGAACATGAAGTCCAGGTACCCCAGCCCGCCGTGCTTGCCCTGGCTGGTGTAATACGTGTTGCGGAAGCTCAGCGGGATGAACGCGGCCCCGCCCAGCGCCTTGTTGATCCAGCAGACCAGCTCGGGCTTCTTGGCCTTCGGATAGTTAATGCTCAGCCCGTCGTTGATGATCGTGTCCAGCTCGCGGGCGTTCTCGAGCATGTCGTAATGCTCGGCCCCGAAGTCCGGCATCCAGTCCGGGATCTCCTGCTCGTACACCGAAAAAGTAAAGTCCATCTTGTACACGACATAATCGGGCTCCTGCTCGATGATGTCGCGCACGATCTTGCGCATCGGCGTCTGCGACACGTCGCGGTACGCCTCGCCCTTCATCTCGACCAGATAGATCTTGACGGGCTTCTCCCCCGACGCCGCGGCGTCGGGCTTCTTGTCGTCCTTCGACCCGTCCGTGGGCGTCTCCTTCTTGGTCGGCTCGACGCCCGTCGGCACGTCGCGCTGCACCTCGAGGATCTCGCTCTTGCTGTACTCCGTCGGGGCCGAGAGATTCCCGAGCTTCACCAGCACCTTGATCTTGGTGTCGGTCTCGCTGAGGATCTTCCCCTCGACGACGTTGCCGTTCTTGAAGATCAAGACGTCCTTGGTCGCCACGTCGGCCCGGGCCGCCTTGATGGCGTCCTCCTCGCTGACCGCGCCGGCGTTCTGCGCAAAGCCCTGCGGCGTCAGCGCCACAAACGCCAGCCCCAACACCCCCAGGCACACGCCCCGCATCAGCCGAGCGGCCGGGCCGTCGGCCCAGAAACGAGAAACACGAACAGTCTTGGTCTTCATGGTGCAATCCTTGATGAAAGAGCCGTACATAGGCCGTTAGACGCCCAGCCGCCGGGCAAGTTCCCGCCCGGCCTCGGGCGTGGTGATTTTCCCTTCCAGCTGCGCGTCGTAGACCTCGTCCAAAATGCGCTTGAACGACGGCCCGGGTTTCATCCCCATCGCGATCAGATCGTCCCCCAAGACCCACGGCGTCGGCGCCAGACCGATGCTATCCGCCGCCAGCGCCGCCGCCTCCTCCGCCACCGCCCCCGCCCGCCCCGGATCAACCGCCCACAAGACGGCGCACGCCCACGCAAAGGCCCTGCCCCCCCCCGCCCCGGCCACCCGCCGCCGAAGGCTCACCGGCATCCCTTCCCACCCCCGCTGATCGGCCCCGCCCGATTCCCTTCCTCCCTCCCCGCCCAACCCCGCCACCGCGGCATAGGTCCGCAGCACGCCCCCCAGATCCTCCGTCTCGGCGTTGCTCAGGCACAGGGCCGAGCGCAGCCCCGAGACCGCCGCCCTGATCGCCTCCTCACCGATCGCCGCACTCTCCCCCACCCCGTCGAGCCACCACGCCGCCAGGCACGCCCCGAAGGGCGGCTTCGGCGTCCATCCCAGCCTCGTGATCGACGGCACCCCCCCCTCCGCCTCGCCCGCCCTCCCCAGCCCGCTCAGCCGCGGCGTGCCGGAACCGACCGCCGCAGCCGCACCGGCCGCAAGACCGAGCGCGGGGGTTTCGAGGTTGAGTTCGCGCAGCCACGCGACGGCCCGGTCGCGCGCGGGGTGGGCCATCATCCGCCGCAGCTCGTCGCCGATCCGCTCGCGGCTCACCCCGCGCAGCTCCGCCGCATGCCGCCGGATCGCCGCCGCCGTTCCCGGCTCGATCGCAAACCCCAGCCGTGCGGCAAACCGCACCGCCCGCAGCGCCCGCAGGTGGTCCTCGGCAAGCCGCGCTTCCGGGTCGCCCACCGCGCGGACGACCTGCTTCGCCAGGTCCTCGCGCCCGCCGACATAGTCGATGACCCGGCCGCCGTCTTCGACGTCGCGCCCCGCTTCCCCTTCCGCCAGCGGATCGAGGAAGAGCGCGTTGATGGTGAAGTCGCGCCGGGCGGCGTCTTCGGTGTCGGTCGAGAAGTGGACCTTGTCCGGCCGCCGCGCGTCGGTGTAGCTCCCGTCGCTGCGGAACGTCGCGACCTCGACCGTCACCGGAGCGCTTGCCGCCAGTTGCCGCTCGTCGACGTGGACGAGCATGACCCCGAAGGCCGCCCCCACGGCCGCGGTGCGCGGGAAGAGTTTCCGGATCTGCTCCGGCCGGGCGCTGGTCGCCACGTCGTAATCCGAGGGGTGCAGCCCCAGCAGCTCGTCGCGCACGCACCCCCCGGCGAAATACGCCGCGTGCCCCGCCTCACGCAGGACGCGCACGACGTGCGTCGCCGCCCGCCGCGCCTCCCGCGGCGAGATGTGCTCGTTCACCACACCGGCCATGAAGCAAGTTTAGCGAGGGTCTTGGGTGGCACCGGTCTCCAGACCGGTGCGTGGGCGAGCCTCAACGGTTCACAACTGCGCGACGAACTCCTCCCGCGAGACGCCGGCCTGTTTCAGAATGGCGTTGAGCGTGCCGCGGTCCAGCGGATCGTGGTTCGGCACGATCACCGGCCGGCCAAGCCCGTCCTTCCACAACGCGATGTGGCTGCCCTTGCCCCGCCCGGCGAGCACCGTGAAACCGAGCCGCTCAAACGCTCGGATCGCTTTCTTGGCCGAAATAACCGGAAGCTGCGTGCCCATGCATGGCCCCTCAAAGTCTGCTATTACACCTTTGAGCCATGCTACACCGTGTTTTTGTCTTCCCCTTCTAACCGACAGCAAAATGACATCTAATCTGCTTAGAGCCTGCTAAAGAACCCTTGTCTTTGGTGGCACCGGTCTCCAGACCGGTGCGTGGGCGAGCTTGAAAGCAGACGCCAGCGCCCGGCTCGGAGGCCCGGGTCGCCTCAAACCTCATGTTCTTAAACAGGCCTTACACCACACAGACCTGCGTCTCAAACTTCTCCGGCGGCACGTCTTCGCCCTTCTCCCTCAGCACATCGATGTACAACTCGATCGCCTCGCGGATATTGGCGAGGGCTTCTTCCCGCGTCTTGCCCTGGCTGATGCAGCCGGGGAGGCTGGGGACTTCGACCACCCAGTGGCCGTCTTCGCCGGGATAGAGCACCACCTGTCGCATACTCAACTGTACGTCATCGGCCCGACCGGGCCACGTTTTTACTCCTCAAACCGCGGCTCTTCGCCCAGCGCCGCCGCCAGGTCTTGCAGGTGCCGCCGGATCGACCCGTCATCGCCGACGATGTGCCGCATGATCGCCCGCGCGATCGGCCGCTCCACGCGCCCGCGCGAGCTCAGCCTCACCCGCGTCGTTCCCGCGGCGTCCCTGATCACCGCGTACGCCCACACCTGGCGAGTCCCCCGCGAGTGGTCCTCCAGCTCCCGCTCGATCACGCCGGCCTCCTCCGGCCCCTGCCCGGCGATCGGCGACAGCCGCGTCGTGCGGAGCACGAACGAGCCGGCGTTCTTCTTGCCGCTCACGAACACCCGCACCGGCGGCCCGCCGCCGGCTGTGCCCTTCCACGCCGCGGCGGCTCCGCTGGTCTCCTCGATCGGCACGACGCGCCCCTTCTTCGCCACCGACCACCACTCGCCGATCCGCTCGACGTCGGTGAGCAGCTTCCACGCCGACTCCGGCCGTGCCTTGAGCCGCAGCGTGCACGCCCCGGCGTGCTCCGGCCCGAGGCGCTTGCCCAGCCAGTACAGGCCGCCGACCACCGCGATCACCGCGGCGACGACCCCGAGCACGATGGACACCGCCGTCGATATGCCGTTGCTCCTGCCAAGAGCCATCAGTGTGACGATCTGCAAGTGGAAGATCAAGGGGCGATGCGCGGCCGACGGTTGCCGAGAACGTGTCTTGTCTCAATCGTCTTTCAAATCGCATGGGCAAACTTGGCGCTCTCATACGAGACGCGAGCGGGAGCGAGCGTGTACAACCGGAGAGAACCAGACACGCTCCCTGACGGTCGCGTCTCGTATGAGCAGCAGACGAATATACCTGACAACCGAACGCGACCTGCCTTGCCCGCGCCCCGCGGCCTTTCCTCCCCCCGCGGCCTTTCCTCCCCCCGCGGCCTTCTCCCCCCGCGTCCGAAAACACCGGCGTCGCACATCGCTGTGCAATACCCGCAACCCTGCCGCGTTGGACCTTTCAGCAAGGCGTGGCACGGGTCGATGCAGTGTTCCACGACAGGCACGCCACTTGACCTCCCACACAGGAGCATGAGCATGTCCACGAACAGCCCGCGATCAGTGCGCCTCCGCCCGGCGATGGGCCTCCTGGCCGCCGTCGGCCTGGCGCTCGGCACGGCCGCCGCCGTCTCGGCGCAGGACGCCGAGAAGAAGAACGACAGCAACGTCCTGGCCGGCCCCAAAGTCGAGCAGAACGACAAGGCCCCCGGCGCACGCCGCGGCTTCGGCGACGCCAAGCCCGAGGGCAAGGACCGCGCCGACCGGCTTCCGCCGCGGGCGATGCTGCGGGCCCTCGACGAGACGATCTTCAACCCCGACGCGCCGGCCGACGTTAAGGCGACGCCGGAGCAGGAGAAGAAGATCCACGAGATCCGCGACGCCTACATGGCCGAGCTCCGCGCGTTCCACGATGCGCACGAAGAGGAGTTCCGCGCCCTCCGCCGCGAGGCGCGCGACCGCATGGACGAGCGCATGGGCGACCGCCCCCCCGGCCCCCCGCCCCACGGCCCCGAAGGCCGCGGCCCGGAAGGACGACGCGGGCCCGAAAGCCGCGGGGCTGAGCCCCGCGGTCCGGAAGACGGCGCGCCCCCCCCGCCCCCGCCTCCGCCGCACGAACGCCGCGGCGGCGAGGGTGCCCCTCCGCCCCCGCCGCCTCCGCCCCCTCATGGCGATCCCGACAACATGGGCGAAAGCCGCGGGGCTCAGCCCCGCGGTGAGGACGGCCACCCGATGCGCGACAAGCTCCGCGCGTTGATGGAGCAGGCCCCCAAGCCCGATGCCGCGTGGCAGCAGGTCTGGGCGCTGCTCACCGAGCCGCAGCGGACGGCGGTGCAGGCCGAGCTGGACGCCTTCAACGCCCAGCGCGACCAGCGCCGCGCCGAAGAGTGGGTCCGCCGCCGCGGCCCCGAAGGGCGTGGCGGTCCCGAGGGCCGCGGCCCGGAAGGACGCCGTGACCCGGGTGGTCCTGAAAGCCGCGGGGCGGGGCCCGGCGCTCCGGGCGACGGCCCCGAAGCCCGGATCTCCCCCGAGCGCCGCCGCGAGCTGCTCCGGCGGTTCAGCGAGCTGACGCCGGAGGAGCAGGACGCCCTCTTGGAGTCGATGGGGAAAAAATAAGAAAAATCGAAAAAATTTTTCGGCCCCGCACCGCCGGGCCGATAGGACGGAGGTCGGGGGTTATTTCCCCCGGCCTTCTTGCTGGTCGGCCGCAAAGCCTGCCGACGCTTCCGGGTGTTCTTCATCCCCTTTCCCGTGGACCCCGCGCCGATTATCGGGCGTTCAGTCTGCGTTCTGCCCGGGCTCATCTGACCATTTCAGGTGGAGCCCGGCCGGGACCGGACGTTATCGGGAACCACTTTCCCCGGCCCGCGCGCCTGAATCTCAGACTCGTCCGCTCGTGGTTATTGGACACTGCATGACCCGCAAACCCCGCGTCTTCCGCATGACAAGAGAGCGAAATTGTTGAACTCTCCGTGTGTGCATGCGTATACAGTGGTACTCTAAGTGCGTCGGGCACGGCTCCTGATGCCGCTACAGATCGACGGCGAACGGATACGCCGCTCTTCCCAATCACGTCCGCAGGGGGCAACCGCAGGGGGAACTGACCAGGTGTACACGGGCATGCCGGACCGGCCAGCCGGCAACAGCCTCTGACCAACAGCGCTACAGACGAAGACCACCTCAACGACCTTGGCCGACTTTCTCTTGATCTCTCTCTCCTCCAGCGGGGCGCCGTTTCGACGGTGCCCTGCTTTTTTTAAGCCTTCCGCGTCGGTCTGGACACCTCCGTGCGGTCCCCTATTGTCTTCGAGCAACCCAGGATCCGCGGCACACGGAGCAGCACTGCATGGCAAACGGGCGTGACACGATCGTGGTGACCGGTGCGGCCGGGTTCATCGGCTCGCACCTGGTCGAGGCCCTGCTCAGCCGCGGCGAGGACGTCATCGGCGTCGATAACTTCGACCCGTTCTACGACGTCAAGATCAAGCAGCGCAACTTGGCCGCCCTCCGCGCCCACCCCAGGGCCAATGGGGCGGGTGGGGGAGAGGG
>CAZZDW010000078.1:0-16668 GCA_964652945.1 uncultured Phycisphaeraceae bacterium | reverse complement strand
AGAGTGGCAGAGTGGCAGAGTGGCAGAGTGGCAGAGTGGCAGAGTGGCAGAGTGGGGATCGAACTATGCATCACGCGAGTGAAAATCAGTCGAGCTTGATGTCGTTTCATCACTTTGCCACGTTGCCACTTTGCCACTTGGTCACTTCGCTCTGTCGTTGCTTCGCCATTTTTTTCTAGTCCGGAGATCATCGCATTTCGACGACGCCGACCAGCGTGAGCACACAGACGGAGACCGCCGCCGGGGCCGGCTCGGCGAGCGTCTACCTGTGCGCCTTCGGCAAGCACCCCGGCTGGAACGACCACATCGACGACCTCGGCATCGAGACCGAGCGGCTGGCGCAGGTCAAGCGGCTGCTCTACGTCGAGGGGATCGGCGCCAACATCGACGCCGGCACGTGGGACAAGCTCGGGCCGGGGCAGCAGCTCGGCGCGTTCGGGCACGTGCTCATGTGGCGGCGGCCCGGCGGCTCGGGCGACCTCGTTCTCGCCCGCCTCTGGTCGAGCAGCGACGGCAAGGGCCGCACGCGCTACCCGATGGTCGTCTGCGCCCAGCTCCGCGGCGTGTCGCTCCGCTGGGCGCTCGAAAACGTCCTCCCCGAGCTCGAACGCCTCGAAACCGCCTGCAAGGCCGCGGCCCGCGCGCCCGACGTCGTCCAACTGATCGACGACGCGCGTGCCGCGCTCCGCGGCCGCGCCGCCCGCGCCGAAACGCCCAAGGCCGAGGTGATGCTCGAGCCCGAGACGATCGCCGACCTGGTCAGCCGCCCCGAGCTCGGGCCGGACCGGCAGGGGCTCCTGCGCGTGCTCTACCAGGTGCAGCGCGAGATGGCGGCGTTTGCGCGCGACTCGGCGCTCGTCGCCGGCACGGTCAAGGGCAAGTCGGCCGACCCCCGCCCGCAGCAGCTCCGCGTGCCGGCCTGCTCGCCCACGCCCGCCGGCGCGGTCAGCGCGTGGACGCAGTTCATGCTCACGCTGGTCGAGCCGCAGCACCCGATGATGATCGTCGTGCCGCTGCCCGGCGTCGTCGCGGGCGTCGAGGCGGAGGCGGGCGTAGAAAACGCGGGGGCGGGGAGGGGGGGGTGGGCGGACGTGATCGTCGGCGACGCGGGAGCGGCCCAGCTCATGTGCATCCGCGCCACGCCCAAGGGCCTGCCGCTGACGACCGAGATCCCGTACACCATCGACGCGACCTTCGCCGCGGCGGTCGACCGCTGGGCCGAATCGGTCACCGGCGCGGCGGGCGCGGGTGGGGTGAATGGTGGTGGCGGGGGGGCGAGGGTGCTCGCCGAGCTGCCGCCGCGCGAGCGCAAGGGGCACGTGGTTTCCGCCGGCGCGTTCAACGCCGCGGGCGGCGGGGGCCGGGGCGGCGCGGGCGCCGCGCGCAAGGGCCTGCCGATCGTCCTCATCATCGTCGCCCTCGCCGTGGGCGGCATCGTCCTCGCGGTGGTGCTCGCGATGGTCTTCTCCTCCGCCGGCGGCGGATCGAGCACGCCCGAGGAGCGCAGCGCCCCGCACGCCGCCCCATCGATCGGTGCGGCTTCGGATGACGCCGAACCCGCCGACGCCGCATCGGCCCAGCAGCCTGCCGCGCAGACGCCCGCCCCGTCCGCCGCGTCGACCGCCGCGTCCCCCGCGCCCGTCTTCGACGCCGCGGCGTGGCGGGCGCTCTGCGAGGCCTACCGCGACTGGATGTCCGCCTTCGTCCGCCAGTTGGGCGAGCCCGCGCCGGCGGCGCTCTATACCGCGTCGGACAACACGCTGGCTCCCGACGCGACGCGGCTGAGCGCGTATCTCGCCGACGAGGGCCTCGCCCAGCTCGTCCGCCCGATGGTCGACGCGGGCGTCGTCTCCGCCGAGGCCGACGCGCTCGACCCGTGGGGGATCGCCGGCGCCTCGCGCGGCCGGGACCTCGGCTCGCTCACCCGCGCCCCCGGCGACGCCGCCAAGACCGCCGACGCCGCGGACAAGATCGACCGCGCGCTGGCGATCATCGGCAAGTTCCGCGACGGCGTCACGTCGTCGTGGCCCGCGCCGGCGTTCCTCCGCGCCCAGGCCACCGACTACCGCCGCCTCGGCTGGAACGGCGCCGCCGCCGAGGCCGAAGCCGCCGCCCAGGGCGCGGGCGTGCGCCAGGGCGAGGACGTCGCCGCGGGGATCGACGCCGCCCTCATCGCGGCCGCCAAGGCCCGCCGCATCGACGCCGTCCTCGCCGACTGCCGCGCGATCAGCCAGCGCGGCACGGAACTCAGCGACGGTGTCCTCGCGGGCGTCGCGACGTGGGCCGAATCGCTCCCCGCCGCGGCGGGGGGCACGGCTTCGCTGGATGCCGTCGCCGCCGCGCTCGAGCCCGCGACGCGCGTCGCGGCACGCCTCGGAACATTCCTCGACGCCGAATACCCCGGCATCGACGCGCTGGCCTTCCACGGCAGCCCCGAATACGCGGCGCTCGCCGCGGGCGACGCCAGGCCGGACGCGGCAACGTTTGACCAGTGGGTCTACCGCGCCCGCGCGTTCCCGAGCCTCGACCCGTCGCTCGACCCACGCCGCGCGTGGGAGCCCGAGCCGGTGTTGGAAGCGATTGCTTCGACGATCCGCACGCTCGAGTCCCCTCCCCTCGAATCGCCGCTCGACGAGGCGACCAGGGCCCGCGTCGAGCAGACGGCGGCCGAGGTCGAGGCCGTCCGCGCCCTGCCGTGGAACGCCCGCACGCGCGGCGACGTCGAGGCCCGCACGCGCCAGGCGGGCGAAGCGCTCACGCAGGCGCGCGTGCTCGTCGAGCGGCGGCTCGCCGCGGCTCGCGAGCGCGTCGGCAAGTCCGACGCCGAGGTGCGTCAGAGCCTGGCGGCACGCGACCGCATCGTCGCGTCGGACTCGGTCAACGCCGCGTGGCGCTCGTGGCGCGACGCGCTGCTCAAGGCCTACCCCGCCGAGCGCTACCAGGAGCTCTCCAAGGCCGCCGCCGACCTGCGCGAGGCGCTCGTTCGGCTCGACGAAGAGATGGTCCCCCCCGCACGGCTCGACGGGCCCGGCGGGGAGTGGTCCGGCGCGCTCGCCGCGGCCCTCGCCGCGCAGCGCGAAACGATCGTCGCCGATGCCGTCAAGACGCTCGCCGGCGCGTCCGCCCCCTCGGCCGACGCCATCGCCCAGGCGGGCGAGCGGGCGGGCCAGCGCTTCCGGACGAAGCTCGCCGAGGCCGAGCAGCTCTCCCAGGCCGCGGCTTCGGTCCACCACGCGCTCGAACTCGGGCACACCCTCGACGAGCCGGGCGTCGGCGATTTTCTTGCCGCGCACCGCCAACCGATCGACGACGGCCTGCTCGGCCCGCTGGGCGCGCGCCTCGTCGAGCTGGAACGGCTCAAGGCCGAGACGGACACGCCGCGGCTGATGCGCCTCGTCCTCGAACCCACGCCCGGACGGCCGGCGCTGGCCCTCTCGGCGTACCGACGGCTGCTCGATCTCGCTTCGAAACCCGATTCGCCCTGGCCCGCGTCGATCGACGACGCGCAGCAGGCCGCGCGGATGCGGGGCTCGCTGGCCGTCGCGATGAGCGACATCCCCGACGCGGCCCGGCGCGACGCGCTGACCGCCGAGATCGCCAAGGGGCAGGCGGCGGTCTGGCTGGCGTGGGCCGACCGCGCGAGCGAAAGCGACATCGACAAGACGCTCGCGCTGGCGGGCGAGATGGGCGTCGCCCGCGACGAGGATTCCGGGCACGCCGGGATGCCGCCCCTGATGCAGTACAACGCGCACCTCGCCGACCTGCGCGCCGAGCTGAGCTCCCACCCGAGCGACGAGGCCGCGGCCCGCAAGGCCGTCGAGTCGTTCGTTGCGTACGTCCAGACCCTCCCCCAAGGCCCGCGCGCCCGGGCGCAAGGCCTGGTCGATCAACTCACCGCGCTGCTGGCGGGCCAAGAGCCCAAAGAGCCGGCCGTCGACCCGCTCACGCTCGGCCCCGGCTCCTTGCCCAACGGCGAAAAGGGCGCGACGTTCGTCGGCTCATCCCCCGACGACGGCAAGACGCTGATCTTCACGCACCCCCGCGGCTTTGTGCTCCGCTTCATCCGCGTCGAGCCCAAGGGCGGCCAGGCGGACGGGCCGGGCGTGTTTTATCTCGGGCAGAGCGAGCTCTCCGTCGGGCAGGCCGCCGGGCTCCTCGCGGCCCGCGCAAGCAACGACGACCGACGCCGGGCGCTGACGCGCCTCGGCGAGATCGCCGAGGTCAACCAGGGCGTGCGCACGTGGTCGGTCGGCGGGGCCAGCGGCGCGGGCGCGTCCTACCTCGCCCCCGCGGCGGCGTGGCTGCCCAAGGTCTCGGGGATCTCCAACGCCGACCTCTACCCCGACGGGCGGACCCCGCCGCCCCCCAGCGACGACTCGCCGATGCAGCAGCTCCCGCCGGACGTCGCGCTGTGGCTGGCGCGGCTCGGCGGCTGCCGTCTGCCGACGCGCGCCGAGTGGGACGCCGCGTGGCGGCAGCTCGGCGAGCAGACGCCGGCGCAGAACTGGAACATCCGCGACCAGTCGGTGGCGCGCGAGGACGCCCACATCGCCACGATCGAGAGCCGCTACGCCGGCGCGCCCCGCCCCGACACCGGGGTCTTCGTCCCCTCGGGCGACGGCCGCGAGGGGATCCGCCTCGGCGCCGAGGCGCAGACCGCCGGGTGGGACGACGGCGTGCTGTGGTTCGCCGATGTCGACGGCGGGGTCAACGGCTCGGTCGTCGCGGGCAGCGGCGTGCACCACCTCATGGGCAACGTCGCCGAGTACCTCCTCGACGCCGCCCCGGGCGAGGGCGCGCCCGGCCCGCGCCTGGCCGACGCCGAGGCCGCGATCGCCGAAGGCGGGATCTGGATCGTCGGGCAGTCGGCGCTGCTGGATCGGCGCGAGCCCGGCGTCGTCCCCGCGCCGGTCACGGTGGACGGCTCGGTGGATGGGTTCGCGGATGTCGGCCTCCGCCTGGCCTTCTCCGCCGCCGGTTCACGCATGGTGCCGCGTCCGCTCGGCGAGCGTCTTGCCGCGGCGGCCAACCAGGCGCAGTACCTGACAGCACGCTGATCCTTGGCCACATCGCGCAAGGCTTGCGCACGGAAAGTGGTGGACTCTGCGCCGCCGCGTCACTTGCACTTGACGGCATAGAGAACTTTGCAGTACCGTCGTCACTCTCGGGACAGGTTGTTGTCCGCACGCTCCACGATCGAGCAGCAGGGCTTTGCTGAACACACTCAGGATCACCCCGAATCGGGTGGCTTGGTGCGAGGTGCGTGTTCGTGCCGGCAAGCGGCGATCGCCATGGATGGCTCGGGCGTGATGGTGCGGGTTGTCAGGGCGGGGGGCGTGAGCGCGTGAGTCAACACACAGGACGATCGATCGGAGGCGGCATGTCGTACGTGGCTGAGAATCGGGGTCGGGCGAACCGGGGGGGCCGGGGCGTTGGTCGGCTCGCAAGGCCCGCGGCGGTGCTGCTGGCGATCGCCGGCGGCATGAGCGCGGGCAGCGCGTGGGCGGCAGCAGGGAGGGGTGGACAGCCGCCGCAGCCCGGCGCGACGCCCCCGGCCCAGCCGCCCGCCGGCGTGCGCGAGACCGACAAGGCCCCCGCGGCTCAGCCGCCCACACCCGCTGAACCGACCGCCGCCGAGACGCCCCAGCCCGCCGCCGCCGAGTCGGCCGAGGGGGGGGCGGGACCGGCGTTCGGCGTCTCCAGGTTCACCATCGAATACGGCATCGAGCGGCCCGGCCTGCCCACGCCGGAGGACCTGCTCAACACCGCGGTCGTCCTGGCCCGGCGGCCGGACGGCTCGCTGACCGTGCCCGTCGAGGGCGACGACGCAAACGAGCACGTCCGCCTGCTGCTGAGCGAGATGGGCGAGGGGGGACAGACATTCCAGATGGACGCCCGCGCGATCGAGCGCGTCCGCGAGGCGATCGTCGCCCGGCTCCGCGACACCGGGCTCATCGCCTTCATCGTGGTGATCGACCCCGACGACCTCGAGGTCGCCGGCGACGGCGAGACGTTCACCGACAACCGCGAGGCGGGGGACGCGAGCGTGCGGCTGATCGTGCGCACGGCCGTGGTCACCAGCCTGCGGACGCTGGCCTTCGGCGAGCGCGTCCCCGTCGACGAGCGACTCAACAACCCGCTGCACCGGCGGATCCGCGAGCACTCGCCGATCCGGCCGGCCGAGCGCTCGGTCGACGAGGAGGGGCGCGTCGTCGGCGACCCGGAGGGGCGCGACGTGCTCCGCCGGCGCGTGCTGGACGACTACATCTTCCGGCTCAACCGGCACCCTGGCCGGCGCGTCGACGTGGCGCTGGCCGCCGACGAGGCGGCGGGGGGCGTGACGCTCGATTACCTGGTGTCGGAGAACAAGCCGTGGACCCTGTACGCCCAGATCGCCAACACGGGGACGGAGGAGACGGACACGTGGCGCGAGCGGTTCGGCTTTGTGCACAACCAGCTCACGGGGCGCGACGACATCCTGCTGCTGGATTATGTGACGGCGGGGTTTGATTCGTCGCACGCGTTCAACGCGTCGTACGAGACGCCGCTGATCGGCGACCGGGTGCGGGCGCGGGTCTTCGGGTCGTGGAACGAGTTCACCGCGTCGGACGTGGGCTTTGCGGACGAGAAGTTCACCGGCGACGGGTGGTCGGCCGGGGGCGAGCTGATCATCAACATCGCGCAGTGGAACGAGTCGTTCCTCGACGTGGTGGGCGGGGCGCGGTTCCAGAACGTGAGCGTGAACAACGAGCTGACGGGGCTGTCGGGGGAGGAGGACTTCTTCCTGCCGTATATCGGGCTGAGGTTCGAGCGGACGACGCAGGAGTCGTCGACGACGGCGTCGGTGAACTTCGAGATGAACCTGGACAGTGTGGCGGGGACGAGCCGTGACAATCTCGACGCGCTGGGACGGCTTGAGCCGGACCCGGAGTGGACGGTGATGCAGTGGAGCGTGGAGCACGCGTTCTTCCTCGAGCCGCTGCTGTTCCCGAGCCGGTGGCACGACACCAGCGAGAAGGGCATGCCGACGCTGGCGCACGAGATCGCGCTGTCGTTCCGCGGGCAGTACGCCTTCGGCGACGACCGGCTGGTGCCGACGGCCGAGCAGACGATCGGCGGCCTGTACACGGTCCGCGGCTACCCCGAGTCGGTCGTCGCCGCCGACACGGTGCTGATCGGCAGCGCCGAGTACCGCTTCCACGTCCCCAACGCCTTCATCTGGCGCAAGCGCGACGAGAACGGGCGGCTGGCCGACCAGCCGACGCTCTTCGGCTCGCCCTTCAAGTGGATCCCCGACCAGCCCTACGGCCGGGCGGACTGGGACTTCATCGTGCGGGGCTTTGTGGATGTGGGCCGCAGCTACAACAACGACCGGCAGTCGTTCGAGCGCGACGAGACGCTCATCGGCGCGGGCGTCGGGGCCGAGTTCGTCTTCCGGCGCAACCTGAGCGTCCGCGTCGACTGGGGCGTGGCGCTCGACGACGTGATCAACGCGACGACCGAGGAGGCCGAGGTGACCAGCGGCTCCAACCGCTTCCACATCGTCGCGACGCTGCTGTTCTGACTCTCGGAAGGCATCAAGGCAAGAGGCATCGGGGCATACGCAGAAACCAACTGCGCACCAGCGCAGTGTTCGGGGGCGGGGGAAGGAGTTGGCGATGAATCGTGACACGGTGGATGTGCGGCTCGTGAGCGCGACGCGGGTGGTGGGCGTGTCCCTGGGCCGCCAGGTGGCGGTCGGCGCGGGCGTGCTCGCGATGCTGGCGGGGGCCGGCGTGGTCGCGGGCGCGCCCGAAGGGGCGAAGGTCAGCCACGGCTCGGCGACGATCAAGCAGGTCGGCGACCTGACCAAGATCACCGCGGCCAACAACACGATCATCGACTACAGCCGTTTCAACGTGGGCAGCCACGAGTCGGTGCGGTTCATCCAGCCGAGCGCGCAGTCGCGCGTGCTCAACCGCATCCACTCGGCCGACCCGAGCCGGATCGACGGCTCGATCACGGCCAACGGGCAGGTCTACTTCGCCAACCCGGCGGGCGTGATCTTCGGGGCGGGCTCGATGATCAACGTCGGCTCGATCTACGCCGCGGCCGGCAACATCTCGAGCGCCGACTTTCTGAAGGGCGTCGACCGGTTCACGGACCTCTCGGGCTCGGTGATCAACAACGGCGACATCACCGCCGCGGCGGGCGGAGCCGTCGCGCTCATCGGCAAGCATGTCGAGAACGCGGGGAGCATCAACGCCGTGCGCGGCATGGTCGCGATGGTCTCCGGCGACGACGTGCTCGTGGGCGCGCAGGGGGACCACCTGTTCATCCGGTTTGAGGGCGCGGCGAAAGAAGCGCAGGCCGCGGAAGGCGGGAGCGCCGGAGTCACCAACACCGGCGACATCAACGCGCGCGGCGGGCGGGTCACGATGGCCGGGGGCGACACGCTCGGGCTCACGCTCTTCTCGGGCGGCTCGGTGAAGGCCAAGAAGATCGAACTCAACAACCCCGGCGGCGACACCGTCGTCACCGGCACGCTGGATGCTTCCAACCTCCCTGATGTCCACGGCGGGGGAGGGGGGGGCGGCAACGTCGACATCGTCGGCAACCGCGTCGGCCTCGCCGGCGCGACGGTCGATGTCTCGGGCTCGACGGGCGGCGGCTCGGTCCGCGTCGGCGGCGATTTCCAGGGCAAGGGCGACCTGCCGCGTGCGCAGCAGACGGTGATCGATAAGAACTCGACCATCCGCGCGGACGCGACGGGGGCTGGCGACGGGGGACGTGTCATCGTCTGGTCGGACGAAGCGACGCGCTTCCGCGGCGAGATCTCGGCCAAGGGCAAGACAGGCGGCGACGGTGGGTTTGTCGAGGTCTCGTCGAAGGGCCAACTGGGCTTCAGCGGCGGCGTCAATGTCGGCGCGGGGGCCGGCGGCGAGGACGGCTTGCTGCTGCTGGACCCGACCGACGTGCGGATCGTCGGCGCGCCGACCAACCCGGACATCGACGACCAGACCGAGTTCCCCACGCCGAACAGCGCCAGCGTGGTCTTTGGCGACGCCGACAGCGCCGAGGACGGCGCGGCGGGCGACCTGTCGATCCTCAACACCGCGATCGAGAACGCCACCGGCGACGTGCTGATCCAGGCGACCGACGACATCGCCGTCGAGGCCGACGTCACGCTCGGGGCCAACCGCAACATCACGCTCCAGGCGCAGGACGACATCTTCGTCGGCGCCGACCTGACGGGCACGCCGACGGGAGGCGGCACGATCACGACGGCCGGCACGGGGGCGATCACCGTCACCGCGGGCGACGACATCGAGGTCCACCGCGGGCTGGTGACCGGCGGCGGGGCGGTCAACCTCCGCGCCGACGGGGCGGTCAACGGCGTCGGGGCCGACGGGGGCAACGGCGCGATCCTCATCACGTCCGCCGGCGGCATCGCGACCAGCGGCGGCAACATCGACCTCAACGCCGGCGACACGGTCACCTCCGATTTCACGCTCGAAGCGGGCGGCAGCGTCGACGCCGGGGCCGGCACGCTCATGGTGCGGGCCAACGCGATCGACGTGCAGGACGCGATGACGGGCGACGGCGGGATCACCCTCCTGCCCGGCGACGACGCGACGAGCATCGGCCTGGGCACCGGCGCGGGGACCTTCTCGCTGACCGCCGCGGAGATGGCCAACCTCGGGAGCACCGGCACGGTGACCGTCGGGCGTTCCGACTCGACCGCGACGGTGAACATCCAGGACCTCGACCTGTCGGCGACGACGACGTACGACCTGACCGTCATCGGCAACAACATCAACGTCAACGAGGGGGCGACGCCCGACCCGGACACGGCGTTCCGCATCGCCGACGGGCACACGCTGCGGCTGGAGGCGATCGGCCCGCCGGCGGGCAGCACGATCGACATCCAGGAGAGCATCTTCGTCGACGGCGGCACGATCGTGCTGCTGGCCGACGACATCGACTCGACGCTCGGGCTCGAGCCCGACGGCGTGACCAGCGAGACGATCTCGGCGGGCGCGACGGGCACGGTGTGGCTTGCCGCGACGACCGGCACCGCGGTGCAGGTCGGGCTCGGCACGGGCGGGGGCAACACGATCAACGACGGGACGATCAACGGCGTGCGGGCGCTGACGCTCATCATCGGCGCGGCCGATTCGGGCGCGATGGCCATCGACGACTCGATCGCGCCGACGGTCACCAACCTCACGCTGCTCAGCGGCTCGACGATCGTCGAGGACGCCACCGACACCGCCGTCGAGCTGACCGTCCCCGGCACGCTGCGCATCGAGGCCGTCGGGCAGGTGGGCGACAGCGGTGTCGACGAGGCGCTCGACTTCGACGCCGCGGTGCTCGACCTTGCCGCCAGCGGCGGGGCGTACCTGCGGCACTTCGACACCGACACGCTCGGGCTGACGGTCAGCCAGCTCAACGCGACCACCGGCAACGTCGTGCTCAACTCGTCGCACGCGGTGACGCTGGCGGCCGGCACCGTGACGGCGGGCAACGCCACCGTCACCGCCGACACCGGCAACCTGCTCGTCGACAGCCTGACGGCGTCGGGCGCGGTCTCGCTGACGGCGACGACCGGCGGCGTGCGCGAGTCGGGCACCGACGCGGGAGCCGAGGTGACGGCGGCTTCGCTGAGCGTCACCTCGCTGACCGGGCTTGTCGGCACCGGCGGCGTCGGCGCGATCGAGACGGCCGTCTCGTCCTTGAGCGTCAACGCGACCGGCACCAGCGAGGTCAACGTCGACAACACGAGCACGACGCTCGCCCTCGGCAGCGTGACGACCAACGACGGGCCGATCACGATCGGCCAGTCCGGCTCGATCACCGATGACGCCAACGACGCGACGGCGGACGTGACCGTCGGCGGCAGCAACGCCTTGACCCTGACGGCGGGGACGAACATCGGCACGGCGGGCAACTCGGTGGATATCAGCGCGCCGACGGTCAACGCGACGGCGACGTCGGGCCTGGTGAACCTCAACTCGCTCCTCGCCGCCCCGGTGAGCTTCGGCACGCTCAGCGCGGGCGCCGCGGTGACGGTCGTCGCGGCCCAGGACCTGGCCGTGGGCACGGTGACGGCGGGCGGGCTCTCGCCGGTCTCGCTGACGGCGACGACGGGGGATCTGACGTTCGACCAGATCGGCTCCTCCGGCACGCCGGTCGCGGCGATCGTCCTGGTGGCGACCACCGGCTCGATCAACGAGGCCGGCGCGGGCGACGTGGGGACCGACCTGTTCGGCGCCACGCTGACGGCGACGTCCGCGACGGGCTTCGGCAACGACGCGACCGCCGGGGCGATCGAGACGGCCCTCACGACGGCGGGCGTCAGCGTCACGGGCGCGGGCGACATCGGCATCGCCGAGGCCGACGACCTGCTGGTCTCGCAGATCATCGCCGCCAACGGCGACATCGACATGACGCTCCCCGGCACGCTCAACGACGACGCCGATGACAACACCGTCGACCTGATGGGCACCACCATCGGCATCCAGGCCAACGCCGGCTTCGGCACGGCCAACGGCTCGCTCGACGTCGACGGCGAGTCGGTCGGCTTCCTCTTCCTCACGGGCGGGGCCAACTTCAACCTGCTCGACTCGGCCGACAACGGCATCGCCTTCATCAACATCGGCGGCTCGTCCTCCGGCGGGATCACCGTCGAGTCCACCACCGCCTCCGCCGGCACGTTCAGCTTCGCCTCGCTCATCGCGCCCAGCGGCAACATCAGCATCACCACCACCGACGCCGGGCTCACCTTCAACAACGCCACCGCGGCGACCGGCTCCTTCAGCGCCTCCAGCGGCGGCGGGCAGACCATCGTCAACGGCACGATCAACACCTCCGGCGGCAACGGCAACATCGCCCTCACCGGCACCGACATCGACATCCCCGGCGCGCTCAACGCCGGCGTCGGCGACGTCACGCTCACCCAGACCGACCCCACCGCCGACATCCAGCTCCGCGACGACGGCACCGAGGTCGGCTTCACCCTCAGCCCCGCCGACCTGACCAACATCGCCTCGACGGGGGCCGTCACGATCGGCGCGGGCTCGGCGAGCACCAACGGCGACATCACCTTCAACACCAGCGTGGGGGGCTTCGACCTCTCGGCGAAGGCGTACGACCTCGTGCTGCGGGGCGATCAGCTCGCGTTCACCAACGCCGTCGGCGGCGGGGCCGCGGCGCTCGAAGCGCCGATGGGCGGCGTCGCGTTCCAGGTCGACGGCCCGGTGAGCCGTTCGGGCGCGGGGGCGACCGACATCCGCGCGGCGTCGGTCTCCTTCGCCAACGTCAACGGCGCGATCGGCGCGACCGGCGCGGGGCGCATCCGCACCGAGACCTCGGCGCTCGACTTCTCGACGACGGCCGGGGGGGCGTTCTTCTCGAACACGGGCAACCTCGATGTCGCCGACTCGTCGGCGGGCGGGGGCGGCGCGGTCGAGGTGGTGACGACGGGCACGCTCGCCGTCAACGACATCACGACGACCGGCAACGTCACCCTCTCGGGAACCGACATCAGCCAGGCGGCCTCCAACACCGTCTCGGGCTCGCTGCTCACGGCGACGGCGAGCACGGGCGCGATCGACCTGGTCACGGCGGTCTCGTCGCTCAGCGCGACCGCCGCGACAACGATCGACATCGCCAACACCGGCGCGCTCGTCGTCACCAGCGCGCTCACCACCTCCGGCGATATCAACCTGTCGGCGAGCGATTTCTCCGTCACGTCGATCAACGCCGGGAGCGGCGCGAATGACGTGACGCTCAGCCGTACGGGCGGCGGGACGATCGGCGTCGGCTCCGGCGCGGGCGCGACGGGGAGCATGACGCTGACCGGGGCCGATCTCTCCGGCATCACCGCGCGCGACCTCATCCTCGGCGATAGCTCGACGACCGCGATCAACGTCGGCACCGTGAGCCAGGCGCAGACGACCAACATCGGCCGCACCGTCCGGCTGACCGCCGGCGGGGCCAGCGGCGACGTCAACTTCAACGACGACTCGGCTTTCCCCGGTCTGATCGTCAGCGCGGCGGACAACGTGCAGCTCAACGGCGACGTGACCGTCTTCGGCACGCCCGCCGCGGTGCCCGGCCCGGGCTTCCTGAGCATCTCGGCGGGCAGCATCGGCGTCGACACGACCGACGGCGACTCGGAGCGGGTGCTCTCCTCCAGCGGCGCGATCGCCCTCGGCGGCTCGCTCGACCAGCAGATCCCCCTCCGCCTCGACGCGATGGGCGACTTCATGATCGTCGGCGGCTCGACGATCACCACCAACAACAACGACCTCACCATCATCGCCGACGATGTCGTCTTCGAAGACGGCATGCTGACCGGCTCGATCGACGCCGGCACGGGCGGCGTGACGATCAGCCGCCCCTTCGGCGGCATCATCCGCGTGGGCGACTACCTCGACGCGTCGTTCCCCAGCGACATGGTCGTCTCGCGCAGCGACCTGCAGCACATCACCGCCGGCGATCTCACGATCGGTGCTTCATCGGGCCTCGGCGCGGAGCAGGTGCGTGTGAACGGCGTGACGGCGTCGGACCTGGCGAACATCAGCGGCGTGCAGACCTTCCAGGCCTTGGCGGCCGGCGGCACGGTGACGTTCGAGACCGCCGCGTCGGTCTTCAAAACACTCGTGGTGAACGCACGCGACGGCATCACGGCAAGCGTGGCCCTCACCGCCAACGGCGACGGCAGCGGCGACGGGAGCATGAGCTTCAACGCCAATACCGACTCGGGCCCCGGCACGCTCACCCTCTCGGCGACGCCGACGATCGCGGGCGATCTCGACATCACCGCGAGCGACGTGGTGCTGGCCGACGGGGTCGACCTCGCCGCCGACACGATCACGCTCAACACGGCGATGGTGCAGGGCGTCGCGTCGACCTTCACCGCCGACACGGTGACGGCGACCGGCAGCGCCCTGACGCTCGATTTCACGACGCTGACGCTCGACACCGCCCTCGACGTCGACGGCGTGGACCTGGTGGTCAACGCGGTCCTCCGCACGGCGCGCGACCTGATGATCAGCGCCGACTCGCTGGTGATCGACGGCGGCGTGGCGTCGGTCGGTACGCCGCGAGACCTGGTGCTCGACGTCGACGGCGACACGACGCTGATCGGCGAGTTCGGGACGGCGGCGGCCGGCGGCATGCCGCTGGGGCGCATGGCGACCAACGGCACGGGCCGGACGATCCTCTCGGGCAACTTCGAGACGACCGAGGGGTATCTGTTCAACGAGCAGCTCCTGCTGGCGGGGGACACGGTGCTCGCCGACAGCGGCACGGGCAGCGCGATCTTCAACACCACCATCGACTCGCAGACGGCCGACATGGCGGGCCTGAGCGTGTTCCTCAACACGGGGATCAACGACTCGGACGTGCCGGTGGAGATGCCGTTGATCTCGTTCTCGGAGGATGTCGGTTCGGGTTCGGGAGGGGGGGGGCGGCTCAAGCACCTGCGGCTGAACAGCGGGCGCGGCTCGGTGCCGGTCGCCGCGACGATCCTCGTCGCCGAGCGCGACGCCTCGGGCAACCTCGTCGACTTCGACGCGGGCGGCGGCTTCGGCGCGACCGCCGGCGAGGGAGACGTTTTCACGTTCCGCACGCTCAACGACTTCTCGATGGGCCGCCGCGAGAAGATGACCGTCGTCGGCGACATCGTCATCGAGGCGGGCTCGGCGGCGCTGAGCGACATCACCTCGATCGGCAAGGTGACGGTCGACTCGCCGACGATCACCCTGCTGGCGCGCGAAGGCGGGCAGGTGCTCAACTTCCAGGGGATCTTCGACGTCGATGGCGGGCTCGACTTCGCCGCGGCCGACGGGTTCGACTTCTCCAGCGTGCCGACGCGCGACGGCGGCGGGCTCGTCTCCTTCGGCGCCGAGTCCTTCGCCGACATCAGCACGACGATCATCAGCGCGGGCGTCGCGACGCAGCAGTTCCGAAACGCCCTGTCGACGCAGTCGCTGTATTTCCAGGGCTCGTTCCTCGACCTGACGGCGAGCGGCCCGACGCAGACGAACATCGCGCAGGTGATCGCGGGCGCCGTGCCGCGTGAGAGCCGCCAGAACGACGTCGGCGGCGAAGAGACCATCGGCGCCGCGCTGCAGAATCAGTTGAAGCAGCTCGGTATTTACGCCCGCGACATCACGGGCGGCGAGCTGGTGGATTATCTTGAGGGCCGCGCGGTCTACGACGACTACCCGGAGGTGCCCGACCCGAGCGACCGCGACTACACGGTGGCGGTGACGCGCCTGCCGCGTGAGAGCGTCGAGAAGCTGGTGGCGGATTACAACGAGATCTTCCGCAAGCCCGACCTCGACCCCAGCGGCAACATCAAGCTCGACGAGAACGGCGAGCCGATCTACATCGTCAACGACCGCATCCCCGAGATGCTCCGCGACTCGCTGGCCGGCTACCGCGAGGCCCGCGGCAAGGACGCCCCGCTCGAGCCCGCGGCGTTCCGCGAATACCTCGAGTCGACGCCCAAGGAGGCCGAGGCGCTGGCGTTCATCGAGAGCGTCCGCGGCTTCCTCAAGCGGATGGAGCTCCTGGGCCTCAGCGCCGAGGAGTTCCGGCGCGCCAGGAACTACATCGTCTTCCGCACGATCCGCCGGCCGTCGAACTTCCCGGCGCGCCTGCTCGAAGGGTTGATTGTCGGCCCCGAGCAGCCGATGGATGCTCCGACGAACGGCGAGGCCTCTCCTGCGGCCCAGTGATCGCCCGCCGGGCTTCAGGGGGTTTGCGCACGGGTGTCGCCGGATAAGGGGGTATTGGGAGGGGGGAAGAGGGCCTTGATGGACGTTTCGGAGCTGCTCAAACCCATATCGGAGGCCGAGCCCTCGGGGCCAAACCTGGAGTACGACCCGGCGCTGATGGCCGCACAGAAGGCGGCCGAGGGGGTGCCGGCGACGCAGTTTGGGGAGGGGACGCCGCCGGATTGGAAGGCGGTCCGTCAGGGGACGGACGAGCTGCTGAAGAAGACCAAGGACCTGCGGGTCGCGGTGCTGTGGCTGCAGTCGGGCGTGCAGATGTTCGGGCTGCCGGGGCTGCGTGACGGGCTGGTGCTGATCAAGGGGATGCTGGAGGGCTTCTGGGAGACGCTGCACCCGCAGCTCGACCCGGAGGACAACAACGACCCGATGCAGCGGATGAACATCCTCTCGGCCCTGACGGGGGCCGAGGTGCTGATGAAGCCGCTCAGGGAGGCCCCGCTGGCCCGGAGCCGCTTGCTCGGGGTGTACTGCCTGCGGGACGTGCTGATCGCCCGCGGCGAGATGCAGCCCCCGGCCGCGCCGGCCGAGGGGGAGGCAGGGGCGGAGGGGGGCGCGCCCAAGGTCGCGGACATGAACGTGATCGAGCGGGCGCTCGATGACACGGACGCCGCGGAGTTTGCGCAGATCAAGGCCGCGGCGGACGAGTCGGTGGCGCTGCAAACAGAGCTCGACCGCTGGCTGACCGACAAGGTGGGAGCGGGGCACGCGCTCGATATCAACGGCGGGTCGCTCACGCGGTCGCTCAAGGACATCCAGAAGGTGCTCGCCGCGGCGGCGGAGCGGCGGGGTGGCGGCGCGGCGGCGGGTGAGGGCGGCGGAGCCAGCGACGGGGAGGGTGCTGCCGCGGGAGCGGGTTCAGGCGGCGGCGGGGCGGTGGTCG
>CAZZDW010000077.1:0-16690 GCA_964652945.1 uncultured Phycisphaeraceae bacterium | reverse complement strand
CCGCGCCCGGCAGAACGCCGAGGTCGATCCGCTCCAGCGGCGCGCCGGCCATCGAGAGGAGCATGATCCGCCCCGTCGGCGAATACGACGGCGGCGCGGCCAGCGACATGCGGAAGCCGATCCCTCCGCCGCCGGTCCCACGCCGCCCGCTCCCCTCGCCCATCCCCACCGTGGGCGGCAGGTGGACGCTCCCCGCGCCTCCCGGCCCGGCCTCGCGGGCCGCCCGCACCGCGTCGTTGACCCCCTCGGGCGCCGCCGTCAGGAAACCGAGGAGCGCCTCAACCGGCCCCGCCTCGGCGTCGGGGAGCACGGTCTCCGAGCCGTCCTGGCGGACGATCACCCATTTGTCGAGGCGTTTCTGGATGAGCCGTCCTTCCATGCCGCCGGCTTCTTCGGAATACGGCTCGATCACGACCGCGCCGATGTCCTCTTTGGGCACCTGGCACATCCGCGCCGAGAGGTACGCCACCGGGTCGAGCGCGAGCCCCGCGAGGCCCTTGGCGTTGATGCAGACGGTGCGGGCGTGCTCGCCGTGCGAGATCGTGGCGTAGAGGCGGTCGCCCCCCGCGCCGCCGGTGCCGCACGGCCCGCCGACGACCAGCTCGCGGCGATCGGTCCGCACGGTCGCTTTCAGCTCGCCCTCCTCGGCCCCTTCGCGGTCGGAGGGGGCAAAGTCGCGGCGGTCGGTCTCGATGACGATCCTCGCCGCGGGATTGTCGAGGCCCGTCGACTGGCCGGCGGTGTCGGCGTCGTCGAGGAAGTCGGCGATGCTGATCGAGCCGAGCACCTGGATGAGCCGCAGGATCGTCTCGGAATCCGCGACGCTGCCGGCCGCATCCGACGGGCCCGAATCCGGCTGGGTGATGACCCAGCGGTTGCCCTGGCGGGCGAAGGCGATGGCACTGCCGGCGCTGGTCATCGAGAGGCGGGCGATGCTCGGATCGAGCCCCGGCAGCGCGGCGGTATCGCGCCACGCACGCGGGCCGGGGTTGCGGAAGACGTCGTGCAGCTCGGCGGGGACGATCGCGCGACGCTGCGCCGAGGCGACCGTGCCCGGCACGCCGCCGCCGGGCGAGGGTGCGGCGGGAACGGCGTCGACCTGCGCCAGCACCGTGCCGCCGAGCGTGTTTGCGGCAAACCGCAGGACGATCGGCGAGCCGTTGGCGCGTTCGAGCGTTACCACGGTCGCGTCATCGCCCACGCCCCCCCCACCCCCACCCCCGCCGTCTTCGGGCGGCTTGGCGACCGAGGTCGCGCCCGAGAGCTGGCGGAGCAGGCCCTCGACACGCCCCTGCGAGATCGGCCACCCGCCCCCAACTTCTTCCCCCGCGGCGTTCGCGTTTCCTTCAATCTTGAGCGACCACTCGCCGGTGTCGGCGTCGCGGACGAGGCGTTCGCTCGGCGACTTGGGGCGTTCGACGGTGACCGCCGTCACCTCGGAGGGCGCGAACGCGACGAGCTTTTCGCCGACGTCGAGGAGGACGAGTTCGCCGCCGGCCGGGCCGCCGCTGGAGCCTTTGAGGACGAGCCAGCCCAGCCCCGCCAGCACGAGCGCCACGGCCAGCCAGATCAACAGTGTGCGGTTGGACATAGTGGGCAGTGTATCGGAAAAACCAGCGAAATCCGGGCAGAATCTTGTCAAACAAGACGCCCGCGCGCAGCCCAGGGATGCATCCCTGGGCCTCTGTCAAGCTTGCTTCCGCTACACTCCGGCTATGAGCCCATCGCACGACACGCCGTCTGTTCCCGCGCCCGTCTTCGCCAACGTCCTGGAGATGATCGGGCACACGCCGATGCTCGAGTTCCGCAAGCTGGTGGCTCAACGAGCCTCAACAGGGGGCGCCCGCCTCTTCGGCAAGATGGAACTCATGAACCCGGCCTCGTCGATCAAGGACCGCATCGGCCTGTCGATGATCGAAGCCGCGGAAAAGGACGGCCGCCTCGACCCGAGGGGCAACCCGCCCCCCACCATCATCGAGGCGACGGCCGGGAACACCGGCGTCGGCCTGGCCCTCGTCGCCGGGCAACGCGGCTACAAGCTCAAGGTCGTCATGCCCGACAAGATGTCGCAGGAGAAGATCCAGCACCTCCGCGCGATGGGCGCCGAGGTGATCATGACCCGCAGCGACGTCGCCAAGGGGCACCCGGAGTATTACCAGGAGGTCGCGGCCGAGCTGGCCAAGAAGACGCCCAACTCGCTGTACACGGACCAGTTCTCCAACCCCGACAACGCCGCGGCCCACTACCACACCACCGCCCCCGAGATCTGGGCGCAGATCGCCGCGGCGACCAACGGCGGAACGGTCGACGCCGTCGTCCTCGGCGTCGGCTCGGCCGGCACGCTCGCGGGGATCGGCAAGTACGTGCGTGAGCACTCGCCGAATACGAAAATCATCCTGGCCGACCCGGCCGGCTCGATCCTCGCGCCCCTCGTCAACGAGGGCAAGCACGTCGAGCCCGGCTCGTGGCTCGTCGAAGGGATGGGCGAGGACTTCATCCCCAGCCTGTGCGACCTGTCGCTCGTCAGCGAGGCCTTCGCGGTGACCGACGGCGAGGCCTTCCACGCCGCACGCGAGCTGCTCAGGGTCGAGGGCGTGCTGGCCGGCTCCAGCACGGGGTGCATCCTGCACGCGGCCCTCGAATACTGCCGCAAACAGCCCGCCGCCGCCGCGGGGGGGGGCGGCAAGCCGCTCAACGTCGTCACGCTGGTCTGCGACTCGGGGGCCAAGTACCTCTCCAAGATGTTCAACGACTTCTGGATGATCGACCACGGCTTCATCAAGCGCGAGAAACGCGACAACCTCGCCGACCTCATCGCCCGACGGCACTGGGACAAGGAGGACTACACGCTCAAGCCGTCGGACCCGATCAAGCAGGTCATCAAGCGGATGCAGATGTACGCCGTCAGCCAGATGGTGGTCACCGCCCCCCCTCCCCACGGCGACGGCCACGACACCAACAACGGTGACTGTGTCATCGGGATTATCGACGAGAGCGATATCCTGCTGGCCGTGACGCACGACAAGGCCGCGTTTGAGAAGCCGGTGAGCGACTTCATGACCCGCCGATTGGAAACCATCCGCCCCGAGGCGAGCGTCAACGACCTGATGCCGATTTTTCGAGCCGACCGCGTGGCGATCGTGGTCGACGAGCTGGGCACGATGGGCGAGAAAGGCCGGTACTTAGGGCTGATCACGAAGATCGACCTGATCAACTATTTGAGGGGGCAGTTGGTGAATTAAGAACCCTAGTACTTGCCCAACACACAGGGTTTTGGTAAGCTCTCACCGTGGCCAAAGTTACCAGAGTACGGTCAAACGGTAGCCGCGAGCTGATCAACCCGGCTCACATCGGACGGCCATATCGTCCGGGCGATCGTATGGTGACGTGGCTTGTGACAGCCTTTGCTGGGATTGCGATCTTCGTTTTTGGATTTGCCTTAGTACGTTCACATACCTCCAAAACACTCGAATCGCAATCCAATACACTTGTAGTCCCAGCAGAATCCAGCAAAGGCTTTCGTGTCGTTCGCATCATAGATGGCGACACAATAATTATCATTGGACAAGACAATATCGAACTAACGGTACGAATGGCGCAGATTGATGCCCCAGAAAAAAGACAGGCTTGCGGCGACAATGCAACTAAGTTTTTGCAAGATCTAATCTGCAATCGAAATGTTTATTTGGACAATATCAGACGCGAGAAATTTGGTCGGATTCTCGCGGATGTCTATCTCGACACCCAGCGAGTTGATCTTGAGATTATAAAACATGGTTGGGCCTGGGTATATCCCAAGTCTAATTCCCATATATTGAAAGAAGCCGAGATTACGGCGAAACAGCAAAAACTTGGCCTTTGGGCAACAGAATCTCCTACACCCCCATGGGAGTGGCGCAATGAGGAGAAATAGCACAAGCAACAACTCGCCTTTCCCAGACATTGGCAGGCATCGCCACTGGATGAATCACACTCCGAGCACCGCTTCTAGCCAAGCCCGAGCGTATATTCTGAATCACTTTTTCGATCTTGATTCAGAGACTCTAGCTCTTGTAGTAGAGTTTTACGGCAACGAACACGGGGACGGCGCACGAAAATATTTTGAATCAACATTCAACAAATGGCGAACAGGGAATGTCCAGCCACGTCGAGAGACCCAGGATCGTATTTTACACTGCGTACCACGTTTTTTATCTTCCGAAAAGCAGTTTGAGATTTTGAGTTTTTACATTCCTGAATACTTGAGCGACACTCTGCTTCGTTCCAGAGTTTCGCGACTAAAGATCGAAGAATTGCCGCAAGCATTTAAAAATGCCGCATCACGATGTGTTGAATCCGAACCAAATCTAGACTGGTTTGTAGAAGGAGTGTTTTCAGAAGAAGAAATTGCCGCCTTTGTGGATGTTGCACGTTACACCATCCTTGATCAACTTCACAGATCCTACGCGGCAGTAAGATTCGACCTTTTAACCGCACCGATTCACCTGGCAGGCATTGACGCCTTAGTCAATGTACACTATCACCTTGACCTGCTCGGCGGAGAAGTACTCCTGAACGGTTCAATCCCCACCTTGCCACCCATTGCGTTTCAAATGCCCTCTATGCCTCTGCTGATTGTACGCCACCAACAGCAATATGAGCGACTGCTGATCAATCACGAAGTCGACATGCTCACAAATCAAAATATCCAGAGCTCTCGAAATCTCGTCGGACAACTTGATTTAGCGACTCTGCGAGATGCAGTTGCATCTATTTCGAAATCAGATTCCATGGAGTCACAATTTGAAGCACATTGTGCAGGGGGTGTCTTCAAAGGCACCATTTCCAGAAAGAATTTATTTGCACTCAAAGCTCAATTACTTGGCAGAATAACCGTAGCATTACCATCTGCCGTTGCCATGATCGCTGGAGTCATTGTGCTTGTCATCGATAAAGACTTGTGCGGCTTTGGTTTTATTGTCGGATTTTTGTCGCTTGGGGTCATATTGGGTCTATGGGGTTGGGTAATTGAAAAGCATAAAGAGGTTAACGAATATGAGCGAAGAAAAGCCCACGGGTTTACAACGGTTCAGTCCTGAACAACAACTTCCACCCGGCTTCGACAAGCTGCCTGAAGCGGATCAATTGTCCATTTTAAAACGCATGAATGAGAAACTCACAGACAATTTTATTGACGCCAATCGAGCGATCAATAAAAGCCGCACTGCTGAAAATGATCTCCATGTACACAACGAGAATGTTGCTCGACTTGATTACGAACGCAAAATCTATTCTAGCAAAGTTAGCGCCGAAACAGGCTCGGGTAAAATCGACATGCAAGTACGCGGCGGAGACACGCGTTTTATAGTTCCTATTCTGATTGTTATCGGGATCATTCTTCTTGGATTAATCATGATTTTCGCGTTGCGATAACAATCTCGTAAGCGAGCGTGTGGGCTCTGAAACCCTTCGCCATCAAACCCTCTTGAAACCACCGACGCCT
The DNA here is from genome assembly GCA_964652945.1 of uncultured Phycisphaeraceae bacterium. Taxonomy (GTDB): domain Bacteria; phylum Planctomycetota; class Phycisphaerae; order Phycisphaerales; family UBA1924; genus CAZZDW01. The sequence continues at coordinate 11,208 of CAZZDW010000077.1, read as the reverse complement.
GACAACGGACGCCCGACGCCGGCTTCAGGGCACGCTCCCTGACGGTCGCGTCTCGTATGAACTCATCAACTTCTTCTACTGGCTCTCCTCCCCCGCCATGAGCGCTCGGACCACGGCGTGTTTGAGGCCGGCGCGGTCGAAGACGCCGAGCTGGTGGATGATGTCCTCCATGTAGACCGCCGCCATCGACGGCGTCCACCCCCCTCCCCCGCCATCCCCACCACCGCCCCCGGCCGCTCCGCCGCCGGCCGCCTCGCCGCCGAGCATCGCGGCGACCTGCTCGGGCGTGGCGTCCTGGGTCATCATCGCCGCCACGCTCGCCTGCAGCGGCGAGAGCCCCAGCAGCCGCACCGCCGCTGGCCAGGCCGGGTCGTCGAGGGCCACCTCCACACGCAACGCGGAGGCGGCGGGGATCGGCCCCCTCGCGGGGCCTGTGCGCGGACGTTCGCTCATGGGCGCGTGCTCCTTTCCCTCTGCATCAGAAGGAACCAAGGCGCACCCGTTTGCCTGCTCGCACACGCGGCAGGCTCAAAAAAGAAAAAAGGGGGCGCCGAACTGGGACGCCCCACGGAGGCACTAGCACAGGCCTAGGAGAACGTACCACAGCCGACGCCCCCTTTGGGACGCTGGCGGGCACTGCTCTCCAGAGAAAGTGCTAGTTTTCCGTGAGACAGTGTCCCGACGTTTGCGTGTCGGGATCAAACGAATCGAGATGTCGCCGGCGCAAGCCCATGGCCCGGCATCCCCCACCCCACGGCATCATATCACGAATAGCCGGAGCACGTTCGGGTGCGGCGGCCCATCTTGCTCTGAATGACGAGACGCGACCGCCCCCCCCAAGGGAGCGTGTCCAGTTTTCGAAAGTCTTGCACGCTCGCTCCCGCTCGCGTTTCGTATACGCAAGAACATGCCCAGAGAAAGAGCAAACGATCGCGTCTCAAAGAAAATCGCTCGCGGACGACGAACGACCAACAATCGCCCATGACCACCGATCACCATTCTTCCCTGCGTCCCTCTTCGCTCGTCATTCACGGCGGGCAGCACCCGGAAAGCTCGACCGGGGCCGTCATGCCGCCGATCTTCACGGCGTCCACCTACGCCCAGGTCTCGCCGGGCAAGCACAAGGGGTTCGAGTACTCGCGCTCGCACAACCCGACGCGGTACGCGCTCGAGCGGCTCGCCGCCCGGCTCGAAGGGTCGACGATCGCCGAATCCGACGATCCGTCCTGCGGCGGGTTCGCCTTCGCCTCGGGCATGGCCGCGATGAGCACCTGCCTGGAGCTGATCGACGCCGGGGGCGAGATCGTCGCGATGAACGACCTCTACGGCGGCTCCTACCGCCTGCTCACCCGCGTCCGCGAGCGCTCGCAGGGGCTCAAGGTCAAGTACCTCGACCTGACCAACGCCGAGCACCTGAAAAGCCGCGACGGGCTCAACGAGGACACGGCGATGGTCTGGGTCGAGACGCCGACGAACCCGAACCTGAAACTCGTGGACCTGGAGGCCGTGGCGAAGATCACCCGCGAGGTCGCGCCGAAGGCGCTCTTGGTGTGCGACAACACGTTCGCCTCGCCGATGAACCAGCGGCCGCTCGACTACGGGTTCGACATCGTGCACCACTCGGCGACCAAATATTTCGGCGGGCACAGCGACGCCGTGGGCGGCCTGCTCGTCACGGGCGACCTGGCGATGGCCAAGCGGCTGCGGTTTTTGCAGAACTCGGTCGGGGCGATCATGGGGCCGTTCGATGCGTACATGTTCCTGCGCGGGGCCAAGACGCTCTCCATCCGCATGCAACGGCACAACGAGAACGCCATGGCGGTCGCGGAGTTTTTGGAGAAGCACCCACGCGTCGACCGCGTCCTCTACCCCGGCCTCGCATCGCACCCCCAGTACGAACTGGCGAAGAAGCAGATGAAGTTCTGGCCGAAGGGCAGCACGAATACCGAAGTCGGCGGCTACGGGGGGATGATCACGTTCTTCATCAAGGGCGGCCTCGACAACGCACGAAAGTTCCTCGAGCACGTCCGCGTCTTCACCCTCGCCGAGTCGCTCGGCGGCGTCGAATCCCTCATCGAGCACCCCGCCATCATGACCCACGCCAGCGTCCCCCCCGAGGCCCGCAAAGAACTCGGCATCTCCGACACGCTCGTCCGCGTCTCCGTCGGCATCGAGGACGCCCGCGACCTCATCGCCGACCTCGACGCGGCGCTCAACGCCTCCGCGTAACCGCGTCGTTGTTGAAACCAGACCTGTTTTTGAGACCCAGGAACGCGTCCCTGGGCTTTTTATGCTCCGTTCCGAAACACGCCAATCGTTCGCCAACTCTTAACCCATTCGTAGCGCCCCAGGACGCTGCGTGCGAACGGGCGCTCGCTATCGTTCGCCCATGAAGATCAGCGATGCGCGTCTCGTGCTTGCCCGTTTCGCCGTGCTTTCCGCCGTGATGGGCGTTGTTTCCGTGCCGCTGGTCCACGCGGCGGAGCCGGCCAGCTCCATCGCCATCGACGGCGACTTCTCGGATTGGCGCGGCACGGACTCGGCGGCGGCCGGCGGGGCGTACGTCTATTTCCGCGTGCGTCTGCCGGAGGTCGCCTCGCTCACCAACAACCCGCGGTCGCTCGAGCTGCACATCGACTTCGACGGCAGCGCCGACACGGGCTTGGCCGAAACGATCCAGGGCGCGACACGCGGCACGGGCACCGACGTGTGCGTGCGCTTCAGCCCGGCGGCCTCGTACGACGAGCACGGCGTCGAGCACGCGGGCAAGCACCGCGGAGCCGCGGTGTGGATCGCCACGCCCCCGCACGTCATCCCCCGGCCGGGCTCGGGCGCGAACCCGCGGCCGGAACTCAAAGAGGTCGGCCACGCCGGCGCGGGGCTCCTCTCCGCACCGTCGGTCGCGTCGGACGTGTACGAGCTCCGCGTGGACCGGGCCGAGCTCGCCAAGGCCGGCTGCAGCGCGGCCGCGCTCGGCGGCGACGCGGCGTGGTGGGCGCAGCTCGTCGACCGCGACGGCACGGTCGTCGCGGCGTCGGGCGTGCAGACGCTCACGCTCGAACCGCTCAACACCCAACGCGAACGCGCCGGGCTCGCCGAGACGATCCCCGCCAAGCCCGCGGCGGGCGACGGCCTCCGCGTCGTCTCGTGCAACGTCCTCTTCGCCTCGCCGATGAAGAACCCCGAGCCGTTCGCCCGCGTCTTCAAGACGCTCGACCCGGACATCGTGCTGGTGCAGGAATGGGAGCGGGGCAATTTTAAGGACGCGCCTTCAAATGAACCGCGCCCCGGCGCGGCCGGCATCGCCGCGTGGTTCAACCGCTACCTGCCGCTGGAAAACGGCGAGTGGTCCGTCATCGACTCGGCCGGGTGGGGCGTCGCGGTGGTCACGCGCTTTCCCGTCACGCGGCTCGGGCCGGAGCGGGTGAGCCGCTCCGCCGACATGCCCGGCGATCAGCGCGACAACGACTCGGCGCTGCGCTTCGCCGGCGGCATGATCGAGACGCCCATCGGCCCCGTCGCCGCCGCGTCGATCCACCTCAAATGCTGCGGCTCGGCCTCCGGCCAGGAAGAACAGACCCGCCTCGCCGAGGCCCGCACCATCAACGCGCTCATGAACGGCCTCGACGCCGACGCCGCCGATGGTGGGCGGGCGCGGGGCGTAATCAAGGTCATCGCGGGCGACTTCAACCTCGTCGGCACGCGCGGGCCGCTCGAAACGGTGTCACGCGGCATCGACGCCGACGGCTCGGACCTGCTCATCGTCGACACGCCGACGCTCGGCGACGCCTCGATCATCACCTGGAACGACGCGGCCAGCGAGTTCCCGCCGAGCCGGCTCGACTACTTTCTCCTCTCCGACGCCGTCGCGACGCCGTCGCACGCCTTCGTCTTCGACACGGCCCACCTCTCCGCGTCGCTCTTGGCGCGACTCGGGCTCCGCCCCGACGACTCGACGGCCAGCGACCACCGCCCGGTCGTGGTGGACCTGGTCAAGGCCCGGTGAGGACGTCTGACGCTTCAGCCGCACGATGCACGCATCGCCGAACCGGCCGATCTGGCGATGAACTGTGGCACAGGCATCCCGCTGCTCTGTTGACATCCTGGTAGCTCGGCTCTCCGAGCCGAGCCTGGGCGCGGGATTTCAGGCTTGCCCACGCACCGGTCTGGAGACCGGTGCCACCAAAGACAGACGATCTCAACAGAGCAGCGGGACGCCTGTGCCACGTGAGAACCAGAACGTGCGATCGCCCTGCGGGGCGGCACGCTGGTTGTGCGCGCCGGCCACCGCGGGTATTCTGCTTCCTTTGCCCCCGGCAAGGAGCCCGCGCATGCCCCGACTCGTCCACCGCACGGCCACCGGGCCGATCAAGATCGACCCCAAGGCGCTCGACCCCGACAAGCCGATCTGGATCTGCGCGTGCGGGCTCTCGGCCAACTTCCCGTTCTGCGACGGTGCGCACAAGGCCTGCCGCCAGCAGGAGAAGCCCGGCGTCATCACCGTCTACGGCCCGGACCGCACGCCGATCGGCGAACAGCCCGACCCCGCCGCCGGTCAGGACCCCGGAGCTCAGGCATGAGCCTCAACCCGCCGCCGTATGAGCCGTTGAGCGGCGAGGGCGTGCCGCCACCGGTCTACGACGCACACGGCGTTGTGCCGGATCCTGTTCGCCCGGTCGATCTGCCGCCGTTCTCGTTCAGCGAGGCGTTGAACATCGGATTCCGCTCGTTCCAGCAGCAATATTTGATGCTCCTGGCGGTTGCGGGGATCTTCGCCGGCATCAGCATTGTGAACTGGGGCATCCAGCAGATCACCCTGTTCATAGGTTCGACGATCCATCCGACGCTCGGCGCGGTAAGTCCGCATCTGGTCAACATCCCGCTGCAGATCCTGGTCGTCACGCCGTTGAGCGCCGGCGGGATGTTCGCGGGCGTCCGAGCGGCACGCGGAGAAAAGATCCGAATCGGCGATCTGGGGCTCGGCTTCCAGCGATACGGCACCGTCGTGCTCGTAACGCTGCTGATGTGGCTGGTGATCGGCGTGGCGCTGATCCCTCTGGGGGTTGGAGCGCTCGTCGCGGGGATAACCAGCGCCGCGGGCGGCAACACGACGCCGCAGATTATCTGTCTCATTCTCGGCGGCGTGATCACCCTCATCCTCATGGTCGCCTTCAGCGTCCGTTTCTATCTGGCGACGTATATCGCGATTGATCCGCTGTTTCCGCCGCCGCGAGCGACGGACTGCCTGCGCACGTCGTGGCGGGTCACACAGCCGCACGCCGGACCGTTCCTGGGGCTGCTGATCGTCACTTTCCTGCTCTACGCCGTGAGTTTTCTGGTGCTGTGCGTGGGCAGCATCGCCCTGGGCATGCCGCTGATGATCGGAATCTTCGGTGCGGCGTACGCGATGCTCATCCAGCATCAGCGGTTCACGACGCACTGCCTCAACTGCCGGTACGACATGCGGCAGTCGCCGACGCTCGTCTGTCCCGAATGCAACTACGACAACGGCAAGGCCCCGGAGGATCAACAACAGGGATACCTGCCCGGCGTGCTGTAACCGCACGGCCGCGGGGTGTTCACGCCCGCGCCTGAGAGCACGATGTTCTTCATCGCGGGTAGGACGCTTACGCCGAGGTGCGGTCGATGACGACGTACTGCTCGCGCTCGCCCTGGCCGCGGAGGGGGTAGTCCTTGCGGAGCGGGTGGGCCGGATAGTCCTCCCACAGGAGGATGCGCCGCAGGTCGGGGTGGTTGCGGAAGCGGACGCCGAGCATGTCGAAGACCTCGCGCTCGGTCCACTCGGCCCCCGACCACAGGTCGGTCACGCTGTCGAGGTAGAGGGCCGGGTCGTCGGCCGTGCCGTCGGTCGGCAGCGACGGGTCGAGGAACGTCTTGACGAAGAACCGCTCCTCGCGGCCGGTGGCGATGAGGTTGTACACCACGCCGAATCGGCCGGGCATCTTGGCGGGGTAGTTCAGGTAATCGATCCCGGCGACGTCGGAGAGGAAGTCGAACTTGCAGGCCGGGTCGGCCTTGAGGAAGGCCATGACCTCGTGCAGGTCGCTCGGCTCGACGACGAGCGTGGTCTGGCCGCGGTATTCGGTGGCGCGGAGCCGCTTGCCGGGGAACTTGGCCTTGACGGCCCTGAGGATCGGGTGGTCGATCGTTGGAGCGGGGGCGTGCGGCACGGCCGGCGAAGGAGCAATCTGGGTCATGGGGTGATGATAAGCAGGGTGCGGGGCGTGTGGCATCAAACCTGGCGTTCTCATACGAGACGCGAGCGTAAGGGAGCGTGTGGATCGCTGGAGAACGAGGCACGCTCGCTGACGCTTCGCGTCTCGTATGAGAGGGTCAGGTTCCGCTGAGCCGCAGATACCGCAGCTCGATGTCCGGCCCAACAGGTTTGCTGCGGACGAGCCGCCAGCGCGAGGCGTCGGCCAGCCGCGGCGTCTCGACCCCCCAGGCCACGGGGATCGCGTCGGCGTCGCCCATCACGATCGGCGCGAGATAGACCAGGCACTCGTCGACAAGCCCGCCTCGGAGGAGCCGGCCCAGCAGGCCGGGGCCGCATTCGACGAGCACGTTCGCCGCGTGGTGGCGTGCGGCGAGGTGCGCAAGGAGGGCCGAGAGGCAGACTTCGTTCGCTGAAGAGGAGGAGGGGGACGGGGTGAGAGAAGGCGAGGGGGGAAGTTCCAGCAGTTCGAGCAGGCCGGTCTGTTCCACGAGCGCGCGGAGCTGCCGGGCCTTGTCCGCTTCGGCCCGCACGCCGGCGGCCGTTGTGGCGATGGTGATCGGCGGGGGGGAGGACGGCGCGGCGTTCGACGACGAGGCTTCGCGGATCGAACGGATCAGCGCCGAGTCCATCGGGATGCGCAGCCGGGGATCGACGACGACGCGGCGAGCGATCCTCCGCGGTTTGCCCGCATCGCGGGCGGTGAGCCGGGGGTCGTCGGCGAGGACGGTGCCGATACCGGTGAGAATGGCGTCGACCCGGCCGCGGAGCCGGTGGACGCGGCGGCGGGCCACCGGGCCGGAGATCCATTGGCTCTCGCCGGTGCGCGTCGCGATCCGGCCGTCGATCGTCTGCGCCCACTTGGCGATCACCCACGGCAGGCCCGTCCGCGCACGCTTCACAAACGGCTCGTTGATCAGCCGGGCCGGCTCGCTCGACTCGTCGAACCCGCACGGGATTCCCGCGGCTTCCAGCACCGCCTTGCCGCCGCCCGACCCGCCTTCCCCCACACCGCCCGGGTCGGGGCGGGCGCAGACGACCCTGCTCACGCCGGCCTCGATCAGCGCCTCGGTGCACGGCGGCGTCTTGCCGCGGTGCTTGCACGGCTCCAGCGTGACGTACACCGTCGCGCCCGCGGGGTCTTCGTTATGCCGCCGACAATCGGCGAGCGCCTCGCGCTCGGCGTGCGGCCCGCCGAACCGCCGATGGTGCCCGATGCCGATCACACGGCCGTCCTTGACGATGACGCACCCGACGAGCGGGTTCGGCTCGACGCACCCCGCGGCCCGCAGCGCCACCAACGCGGCTCGGTCCAGGTATGACTTGGCGCAGTCGTGCATGGAACAGGAATCGTATGAGAACGCGGAGGCGGGACGAAAGGCGTTTTTAACACGGAGTCACGGAGCACACAGAGGAAAACCAATCTATGAATGCCTTTCTTCGTGTCCTCCGTGACCTCTGTGTTCACCTGTTTTACGCCCTTCGGACGAGCTGCCGTCGTGTTTCGGCGTCGAGGATCGACCGGGCGTCGGTGAGCCATCGGCGGGCGTCCTGGGTGTACCCGGCCGTCGGCTTGAGCTCCGGCATCCGGGCGCACCACGCCCGGTTGAACCGCTCCATCAGCGTCTCGCGGACGAGCTTGGCCGTCATCGACGCCAGGGCGACCGGCAGGTGGGCCGTCTCGGCCTCGGGCATGAGCAAGACCGTCAGCGCCCGCTCGACGCCGTCCTCGCCCGTCCCTTCCACAAGGTACCGGCTGCGCTCCGGGCGTTCCTCGGCGATCGAGACCTTCACCCCGCGGCACTCGCCCCGCAGCGCCCGGTCGAGCAGCTCGGCGTACTGGATCCGCCCCCCCTGGCGGTCGCAGACCACACGCGGCCCGCCGTGCTCGGGCATGTGCGCGCCAAACTCGCGCCAGACGCGCCGAAGGTGCCGCCCCAGCGCCTCCTCCGTAGCCGCGGCCTTGGAGCCGAAGCGGTCGAGGATCGCGTTGAACTCCCCCTCCCCCATCGCCTCGCAGCGCACCCCCAGCACCCGCACGCCCGCGCCCCCCGCTGCCCGTCGCAGCAGGTTCGCCGAGATCAGCACCTCGCCCGACGTGCAGCCCCGAGGGTAGTCGGAGGACTGTGAGACGGGGTGTGCCACCCCGTCCTGTTCCGGGGTCGCAGACCCCGTCTCACAGGAATATGTGGTGTGCGACCCGTACCACGGCTCCGGGGGCAGCGCCACGCCCAGCAGCTCCAGCAGCTCCGCGTCGTGCGCCGGGCACCGCCACGCGGGCGCGGCCTCCACCTCTTCGCCCGTCTCCGAACGGCTGATGCACGCCAGCATCGCCAGGACGCCCATCTCCAGGTGCATCACGGGGTGGCGTTTTCGGCCGTCTTTGGTGGTCGGCGACAGGTCGTTGGCCAGCTTGAGCTTCTTCGAATCGTCGTACAGGATCTTCTTCGCGGCCGACTTGGCGGCCGTTTTTTTCCCCCCGTGCCGCCGGACCGCCGCGCCCAAAAGCTTCCACAGGCAGGGAGCCGGCTCGCCGTGCGACCAGTTTTCCACATGGAAAACGCCGAGTCCGACGCACAGCGGCCCGAGGAGTGGGCCGTACCCGGCTTCGTCGATCCCGGCGATGATCAGGCTCATGGGAGGGCATCGTAGTCGATTTTTCGTGTTTTTCCTCTGGTTTTTTGCGGGAATCGGGGCGGTGTGCCGATGAAGGGCGGCCTGGGACGTGCTCGGCCGGAGGCCAAATCGGGCGGTGCCGCAGTGGAAAACCGCGGTTTTTGGATCATCCGAGTTGAAGTTTCGAGCGCAAGTGGTTACAACCACGCCCAGACGAGCGAGCATTTTCACTCGCCGCTGCAATGGAGACGACGATGGCGAAGAAAGTCAGCAAGACCAAGTCCAAACCCGCTTCCCGTTCGGCCGGCAAGTCCTCGGCCAAGTCCAAGCCCGCCGCCGGCCGCAAGATCTCGGCCTCGGCCAAGCCCCGCAAGAAGAGCGAGCTCTTCACGCTCATCGCCGAGCACACCGAGCTGACCCGCAAGCAGGTCGCCTCGGTCTTCGACACGCTGGGCAGCGTCATGTCGGTCGACCTGGCCAAGCCGGGCGCCAGCTCGCCCAAGACGTTCGTCGTGCCCGGCATGATGAAGGTCCAGTCGACCTACAAGCCCGCCACCAAGGCCACCCAGAAGCCCAACCCCTTCAAGCCGGGCGAGATGATGACCGTCAAGGCCAAGCCGGCCCGCACCGTCATCAAGGTCCGCCCCCTCAAGGGCCTCAAGGAAATGGTCAAGTAAGACCGGCGCGTGGTGGACGCCGCCCAGACACGGTGCGGCGTCCATCGAGCAGCACACGTTCAAAGACGCCCGCCCCGCGCGGGCGTCTTTGCTTTTTGATGCCGTGCGTGCGGAAGGCGCGTCCGGCGGGCGGCCGCCGAGAGATCGCCGGCTACTCCGGGCTCGGGATCGACTTGACGATGTTGGCCAGGATCGCCGCCGCGGAGCCGGGCGCGTGCGCGCCCCCGCCCGCGATCCCGTCGTCTGTATCCGCCCCCCCCACCCCGATCTTTCCGCCGATCCCTGCCTCCCCGGCCCCCCCCGCCCCTCCCATTCCACCCGCCGGGATCACGCGGTGCGCGCAGACCGCGATGACGTTCCCCACGATGTCCCGCGGCACGACGTACTCCCGATCGTGCAGGACGGCCGTCGCCCGCGCCGCCTGCGCCAGCGCCAGCGACCCACGCGGCGACAGGCCGAGCGCCAGGTCGTCGCGCTCGCGCGTCGCCCGCGCGATCTCGATGATGTACTCCACCAGCGCCTGCTCCATCCGCACCGCGTCCACCCGCTCCTGCAGCTCCACCACGTCCCGCGCGTGCATCACCGGGGCAAGCTCCGGCAGCGCCGTGTCCGCCGGCCGGCGCACCAGCACCTGCGCCTCGTCGGCCGGCGTCGGGTACCCCACGCTGATCCGCATCAAAAAGCGGTCGAGCTGGTTCTCCGGCAGCGGATACGTCCCCTCAAAGTCGAACGGGTTCTGCGTCGCGATCACCATGAACGGGCGCGCAAGCCGGTGCGTCCGCCCATCCATCGAGACCGCCCCCTCCCCCATCGCCTCCAAAAGCGCCGTCTGCGTCCTGGGCGGGGTCCGGTTGATCTCGTCGGCCAGCACGATATTCGAAAAGATCGGCCCTTCCTTGAACTCGAACGACGTCGTCCCCGTCGCCGGGCCGCGGTGCAGCACCGTCACGCCCAGAATGTCCGACGGCAGCAGGTCCGGCGTGAGCTGGATACGGCTGAAGGCGCAGTCGATGCTCCGCGCAAGAGCCGTCGCGAGGACCGTCTTGCCCACCCCCGGCACGTCCTCGATCAAAATGTGCCCCCGCGCCAGCAGGCACGTGACCACGCGGTCGACGGCCGAGGGGTGGCCCAGAAAGACGCGGGCGATGTTCTCGCGGAGTGTGGCGATCGCTTGGCGTGTGGTCATGGGGATCTCGGGTTCCGGGTTCCGGGTTCCGGGTATATCGGGTAGAGACAGAAAGCTTAAGGAACTCCGTACGGCGGTGCGTCGCGTCTTACACCCGGAACCCGGAACCCGAGCCCCGGAACCCGACGCTTTCGTACGTATCCGCATGCATCGAACCAACAGATGCACCGCGCCGCCGGCGAACATCTGGGGTAGGCTACCGAATATATGGGCGATGTTCCCGCCTCTGCTCATCCCGAACCCGATCGGCCGCCCCCCCCACCCCCCCCTGCGGGGCCGCGGGCGTCCGTGGACGCCGGGAGCGCCGAGCGCCCCGTCGCGGAGCCTCGCGCCGGCGGCATCGCCCTAGGCACCGAGCTCTCCGGCAGCCTGCCGTGCGTCGTCTGCCGCTACGACCTGCGGGGCCTGTCGATCCTCGGCACCTGCCCGGAATGCGGCACGCTCATCCGCGCCACCCTCCTGGCCAAGATCGACCCGCACGCACGCGAGCTGAC
>CAZZDW010000076.1:0-17066 GCA_964652945.1 uncultured Phycisphaeraceae bacterium | reverse complement strand
CCGCCCCCGCCCGCGCCGCCCCCGGGCTGCGCGCTGGTCGGGCCGGAGAGCACGAGCGTGACAAAGGCGAGCACGACGAGCCCCGCCGCGTTGGCGGCGATCAGACGCGTGCGACGAACGCGAGACGAGGTCATGCAAACCCCCTTCTGACAAGGCCGAGCGGGAGCCGCCCGGCGGACGACCGGCGGCGGGATCAGTCCTGGTGCGTGCGCTTGCTGCCGATGAAGTTCACGCCGACCATGCCCAGGCCCAGCCCGACGGCCGTCAGGACCTGCACGAAGTTGGTCTTGGCCGCGGTGGGCGGCGGGATGGTGGGCGGGGAGCCCCAGCCGCGGTCCTTGCGGCTCTGCGCCATCGCGTCGCCGGCGAAAAACAACGCCCCGGCCCCGACGGCCGCCAGGACCACGAGCCGAAGACCATTGGATGAGCGGGAACGGGTGCGTGTCATGGGTTCATCCTAGTGCCGCCCGAGCGAGCCCGCCAGAGGGCCGAAGACGCCGTCGTCGTCCGCCCCGCCCACCCCACCCCCCCCGCCCCCCCCGCCCCCGCTGTCGCCACCCAGCACCGGCGGGTCGGGGATGTGGATCAGCGTCGTTTTCGTCCCCGGCACGCGGCTGCCCTCAGAGCCCGCCGGGATCTCGACCTGGGCCAGGTCTTCGGGCAGGCGCACGAACGGGCGGCTGATCCGTTCGAACTCCGCCGCGGGAACGTGGACTGTCCGCCAGCGCTGGCTCCGGGGTTTCATCGCGGCGACATAATCGTCCAGGTTCACCGCCCGCAGCGCGTACCACACGCCGCGGTACTCGAAGACCTCCTGAAAGAGCGCATCCGGCGGCTGGGCGTCGCACCAGTAGATGAACACCAGGGCCGCATCGAACCCCGCGCCGAAGAGCCCGCGCCAGCGGGTCAGGGCGGCGATGTCGTCCTCGGTCGCCCACGATTCCAGACGCCCGGTCTTGAGCGCCCCCTCGCCGCCCCGCTTGCTCAACGCGGCCGAACCGACGCGGCGGCCCTTGACCTCGATGAGCAGGTTGGTCGTCGAGCCGTAGATGACGAAGTCGAAGGCCTTAATGACGTCGAACCCGGCGGCCGGGTTGGCCGGGTCGCGCGCGACCTGGAACGGCCCCCCACTCCCTCCTCCCCCCCCGCTCCCACCGGTTCCCCCGCCGCTGTCGTGGTCGTCGCTCTCGCCGCGTGCCGCACGCCGATCGGACGGCCCCTCGCCGTTGGTGAAGGGCAGCAGCGCCCGCCGCGCCTCATCGACGGAGATGTAGGGGATCCGCCGGGCGCGCAGGTACTGCTCGAAGGCCCGCTCGTAGTGATACCGCCGCTGCGCCATGGCCAGAGGATACCGTTCCCATGCCGAACACGCGAGCGAAAATTCCCGGCGGCTCCGCGTATTTCTTGAGCCGCTCGGCGTCGCGCCGCGTTACGCACCCCGCGGCGTGTCATCCCTGTTGCGAAGAGGGCGTGACCCGCGTGCCGCGTGCTTCGCGCATGAACAGTGCCCACGCGAAGTTTTCGGGCTTGCCCCGCGAAGCCGACTCCGCTGCACCCGGCATCGGAGCGGCAAAAAGTCGGAGCAAAAAAAAGCCTGGCTGCGACCGGTCAGTTCGCAGCCAGGTGTGAGGACTTTGCGGGCCCTCTCTCGCCTCTCTCTCGCTCCTGCTACTCCCTCTCTCTCTCCGACGACGCTCTCTCTCGCTCCGCCCGTCTCTCTCGCATCTCTCTCTCCGGCCCCGAGGGGCCATGATGGGCTGGAGCACGTCGCCATTTTCGGGAGCAACCGGAAAAGGCATCTCCAATGTACCGGTTTTCGTGGGCGTGTCAAGGGCGAAAGCTGCGCAAATTTGAACTTCTATTCAGGCACCACCCACACTCAAAGTCCTGTAATACCACAACTTACGCACTTTGGCCCACTCAGGCCATGATCTTTTCTTCACCGCGACTTCATGGGAAAAACACCCCTTTCGGGGCCGGACGGCCTCGACACCGCGGGTTTCTCCCTGGGTTTTCCACCGTATACACACGGATTTTCTCCCATCATCCCCCGTGAAACGCCCCTCGAAGGGCTGGGCCAGGTCTGTGGCGCGCCCGAAATCGGCCTCGGCTGACCGCAGAAGGCGGCCAATGCGGCCCCGGCCGTCGCGTGGCGTTGAAGTGGTCCGCGGGCAGGACCGATACCCCACGATACCCGTCACAGCACCCGCACCCCGCTTCCCCACGCATCGCAGACCCGCCGGACGAACGCCACCATGCAGACCACCCCGCCAGGCGACCATCCCGGAGGAGGCACCGAGGTCAACCCGGAGGTGGCCCTCGCCGAAGCGTGCGCCCGCAACGCGCCGGTGGAGGTCATCACCTTCGAGAAGGGCGTGCCCAACCCGCCGGCCCGCGGCCGTCTGCTCGAACGGACCAATGACCACATCGTCTGCGAGCAGCTCCAGGTGATCGGGCGGAACACGCGCTTCGCCGCGGGGATGGTCGTGGACTGCTATTTCAGTTATTTCGGCTCGCTGCTGCAGTTCCGCGGCGAGATCCTCGAGACGGGCGTGCCGGTGCGCCTCAACGACCAGTACGTCGTGCCGGCGCTCAAGGTCCGCCCGACGGGCGCGATCACCGCGGGCCAGCGGCGGAGCGTCTTCCGCGTCGCGCTGGGCAGCCGTGCGTCGTCGACGTGCGTCGAGGTGTGGCGGCAGTTCACCGCCGACGCCCTGCTGGACCAGGCGCGTCGCAAGGCCAAGCAGGCCGCCGACGCCGCGGCACGCGGCGCCGAGCCTCCGCTGCACGCTTCTTCATCGCACGGGCCGCGCCCGCTCAACCGACCCAAGGGGACGGCGAAGCCCGTCGATCCCGACTCGCTCACGATGGCCGACGCGCTCGAGCCGGCACGGCCGGACTTCGACGGCATGCTCACCGACGCCAACGACACCGGCATCGGCCTCACGCTCTACGGGTGCAGCTACACGCGGTTCCAGATGTACGAGCACCTGTGGATCCGCATCACGCTGGAGGCCCAGCGGCCGCCGGTCCTGCTGGAGGTCGAGGTCCGCCAGCGCCGCCCCGTGGGCGACGACGGCACGCGCCTGGGGACCGTCATCGTCCCCGACCACGACCCGCGCAAGCACACCGCGACGCTGCGCGACCTGATCGCGTACCTCAACGAGATCCAGCGTGCCGCCCGCAAGGCGGGGTGAACGCGGCCAACAGAGCAGCGATGATGTGTGAGAGCGGCCGGCGGTTGCGGCCACGGCGTGCGTATCCGCGGAAGAATGGGCGCGACTGGACTCGAACCAGTGACCTCGGCTATGTGACAGCCGCGTTCTAGCCAACTGAACTACGCGCCCGCGGCCGGGCTTTCCCCGGCACGAGGAGAGGATAATAGGAACCCCGCCGACCCGGCGTCATCTCCCGCCGCGGCCCCCGTCGGTTCTCCGCTGGTCGCTACCGCCTATCTCTCCGCTGCCGACGTCCCGCGCCTAGCCCGAGATCGGCGGCGTCCGCTGCCGGTACGCCTGGTAGCACGCCCCGCTCACAAACAGCGCGTCCGCCCAGTCGAGCCGCAGCCAGTCGTCGTAAAAGAAGTTATACAGCCCGAAGGACCGGTAGCCGAAGCCGCGGAGGTACTCGGCCAGCTCGGTGTAGCGTGTGCCGCCCACCAGCGCGGTCTCCAGGCGGACCTCGGCGTAGATCACGTCGATCGCCCCGCGCTCCAGCAGGCCGCGGGCCCCCTTGAGGGCCTGCATCTCGCACCCCTCGATATCGAGCTTGGCCAGGCCGACCGTCTGGATGTTCCGCTCCGCACAGAAGGCGTCGAGCGTCGTGATGTCCACCTCGACTTCGCCGCTGGGCCGAGGGATATCGCGGACCACGGCCGGGCCCCGGTCCACCGGCAGGATCGTGTTGCACGTCGGGCTGTCGTACACGTACATGCGGGTCTTGCCCACGCGCTCGCCGACGCCGAGCCCGACCGGGACGATCCGTGGGTCGTCCGCGACGTTCCTCCGCAGCTTGGCAAACGTCGACGGCGTCGGCTCGAAGGCGTACACCGTCGCGCCCGGGAACATCGAGCGGTACGTGCGGGCCGTGCCGCCGACGTAGGCGCCGCAGTCGAGGACGGTCTCCACCGACCGGCCGTCGAGCAACCGACCTTGGGCGAAGAACGCGTCGGCCCCGAGCCGGCGGCGGCTCGACTGGATGTCGACGCCTCGTCGTCTGAGCGCTCGCAATAACTGGTGGATCATCGCGGGGTTCTCGACCTCAACTGCGCGTCCCCGCAACGCGGCACCGGCCCCAAAAAAGACCCCCGCCGTCGGAGGACACAAGCTTCTCCGCCACGGTCAGCGCCCGTTGGCCGACGCACAGGCCTCCCGGTATCGGCGGTAGCAGCGCTCGCTGACAAAGACGACATCGCCCCAGTCTAGGCGGAGGTTGGGCTCGTACATCAGGGTGTAGAAGCCGAAGACCAGGTAGCCGTACTTGGCCAGGAACTCGCCCAGCGAGAAGAGCGTGGTGCCCCCCTCGAACGAGGAGACGATTCGGAACTCGCTGAGGATGACGTCGATCGCCTGGTCCTTGAGCAGCCGCTCGGCCCCGCGGAAGGCGGGCACCTCGAGCCCTTCGATGTCGATTTTGACGACATCGACGTGCTTGATGCCGCGCTGCTCGCAGAAGCCGTCGATCGTCTGCACGTCGACGTCGACGGTCGACGAGGGGGCGGGCATGGGGGAACCGAACCCGTCCGCGACGGCCGACCCGCCCATCAGCGAGTTGCTCGTCTCGTCGTCGTAGACCGTGAGGGTGGCCCGGCCCGGCTTCTCGCCGATCGCCGCGTTGACGGGCTCGATCATCGGGTCGCCGGCCGTCGCCGCCTTGAGCGCGCTGAACGTCGCCGGGGTGGGCTCGAAGCAGTAGACCTTCGCCCCCGGGAACCGCCGCCGGTAGTTCTTGGCCATGTCGCCGTGGTGCGCCCCGCAGTCGAGGATGGTCTTGACCTCCTGCCCGGCCAGCAGCCGCTGCTGCACCTCGAAGGGGTTGCCGGCGCTTCGGCGGTGGCTCGACTGGATGTCGATGCCTTGTTCACGGAGGGCTTGCAAGACCTTGCGGATCATCGGTAGACGCTCCTCGAGAGGGGCCGGTGATGCACGCATAGCCGTGCACCCTTGAGCGAACGAGCTTATCGGGGATCAGGCCGTCCCTCGGCCACGATCCGCGGCCTCAATCCCACGCCGGGCCGATCTTCTTCACCGATCATAGCGACTCGGAGCCCTGCAACGCCTTGTACGGACGCCTGTCGGTATGCCGCGCGATCGACGACGACACGCACCGAGGTACTCAGTAAGGCCAAAAAAAGCACGGGCCGGAGCCCGTGCCTCGTTGAGGAGGTCGATCGAGTGACTGTAAAAGCCCTTCCCGGCGCCGGCCGGCGTCCGGCTTCAGGCCCGCCCACGCACCACTCGGAGAGCGGTGCCACCCAAGACCATTACTGGCCCAGGGCGGCGTCGACGGCGGCCGAGAGCTGCTCCTTGCCGGGGTAGCCCTGGAAGAACGCCGCGACCTTGCCGTTCTTGTCGATGACGCAGTAGGACGGCACGCCGCTGACCATGTACTGGGTCGCGACCGAGTCGCCCTCGAGCCCGACGTCGTAGCCCAGCTCGGCCTGGCCCAGCTTGGCCTTGGCCTCATCGCCGCTGGGCTCGGAGGCCGAGATGCCCAGGACGGCGACGCCCTTGCCCGCGTAGTCCTTGGCCAGCGCGTTCAGGTCGCCGGCCGCCTTCATGCTCGCGGCGTTCCACGAGCCGAGGAAGTTCAGCACCACCACGTGCCCCTCGTGAGCCGCCAGGCTCACGTCCCCGCCCTTGGCCGACTTGAGCGAGAAGGCCGGGGCCGTCTCGCCGACCGCCAGGCCCAGCGCCGGCGGATCCTCCGGGATGTCCCCGGCCGGCATCTCCGCGGCGGCGGGCTTGTCGTCGAAATACCCCGTCGGGAGCGCCACCGCCAGATCCGCGGCCTTCAACCCCGCATCGACCTTCACGTCCCACATCTCCAGGATCATCGCCAGCGACTGCGGGCCGGTGCCGGCCTGATCGATCTTCTTGCGGGGCAGGTGGTCGTTGGAATCGATGAACCAGACCGTCTGCCGCTCGTTGTCGAAGGCGACGACGACCTTGTCGCAGACCCGGCCGCGGACCTCCTCGATGCCGTCGAGCTTGATCGTCGTGGCCTTGCCCGACAGCTCGCGCTCGTAGGGGGTCTCGGCGTGCCAGTCGTCGAGGAGGATCTGGCGGGCCTGGTTCATGACGTTGGTCGACTCGCTCGACCGCATGGCGCGGGTCTTCCGCGTGTTGTTCTTGGCGTCGAGCCAGACGGCGTCGTTGCCGTCGACGAAGAGCTCGACGACCTCCGGCGAGCCGCTGGGCTGCTGGATGGTGACCTGGGCGTGGTACACCGAGGGCTTGCCCTCGGCGCGGAGCACCTGGGCCTCGCCGTCGGCGTTGATGAACGCCGCCAGCGCGCCGGTGGCGGAGCGCTTGGCCTTGAACGAGACGTCGTGGAGGTGCTTGATCGCGTCGCGCGAGTCCTGCAGCACCTGCTGGGCCGCCGGATCGACCTCGGCCAGCGCCGAGCCGCACACGCACACCATCGCAAGACCCGCGGCAAACATCGGACGAAGACTCATCATCATCTGGCTCCCTGAGTGTTCCGACTGCCCCCCGTCACGCTTGTCCTCCAACAGATCCGATAACACACCCCGCCCCCTCGGACCCCGATTCTACCGTCCCCCCTCCGGCGTGCCACGGCGGTCGAAGGCCGATGGGCCACGACCAAGCCGCCCCTCCACCGCCCCCCGGCTCCCCGGAGATCTGTTATTTCCTGCCCCCCCTGCCGCGCTCGCCCGATTTGCCCGAATCACGAGCCCGGCGGGATCACCGGCTGGCCCAATAAGTCGGCCAGGGCCGCCCCGGGGTCCTCAGCCCGCAGCAGGTGCTCGCCCACCAGCACGATCCGCACCCCGACCTGCCTCAGCTTGGCCAGGTCGTCGCGGGTCTTGATCCCTGATTCGCTGACGAGGGTCGAGGTCTCCTCGACCATGTCGATCAGCCGAAGGGTGTGCCCCAGGTCGACCGTCTGGGTCGCCAGGTCGCGGTTGTTGATCCCCAACAGGGCGTAGGTGGGGTGCGGGAACCCGACATGCGGCCTCACCCGCAGCAGGTTCTCCGGGCTGTGCGCCTCCAGCAAGACCGTCATGTGGAGCTGCTGGGAAAGGATGAGCAGGTCCAGCAGGTCGGCGATCGGCAGGCACTCGGCGATCAGCAGCACCGCGTCGGCCCCGGCGGCACGGCTCTGCCAGAGCTGGTACGGGTCGACGATGAAATCCTTCCGCAGCACCGGTAGCGGAACGGCCGCCTTGATCCGCTCGATAAACGCGAGGTCGCCCCCGAAATACGTCCGATCGGTGAGGCAGGAGATCGCCGCCGCGCCGTTTTCGTAGTACCGTCTGGCGATGCCGACCGGATCGAACCCCCCCCTCCCCCCTTCCCCCGCGGCTCCGGCGGCTCCGTCGTGGGCGAACTCGGGGCGCATGAACCCGCCGGAGGGGCTCTTGCGCTTCACCTCGGCGATGACGGCCATGTGCCGTTTGTCGGGGTGCTGGGTGAGGGCGGCAAAGAAGTTCCGCGGCTCGTCCGTCTGGGCGACGGCGGCTTCCAGCTCGGCCTGGGGGATCGCCGCCTTGGCCGCGGCGACCTCCCGCTTGGTGTTCTCAATGATTTCTGCGAGGACGCCGGTCATGGGCGTGATTGTTGCGCTGTGGCTGGGTCTTTTCGCTGGCGGTGCGGCATTTGCCGAACCCGCCGCGGACCCGGGGGCCGATCAGGCGGGCGGGGCCGTCGCCAACGCCGTCGCGCCGCCGGCCACGACCGTGCCGCCGGCGCTGCCGATCGACCCGGTGGGCGAGGGCCGGGCGCACGGCGAGGCGAGCGCGGCGCTGACGCTCGCCGTCTACGGCGTGCTCGGTGCGCTCTCTCTCGCGGGGCTGTGGTGGCTGTGGCGGCGGGACGCGATCCGGCCGGGGTCGTTTGCGCGGGCGATGCCGGAGGGATGCCGCCAGCCGTGGCGCGTGCCGACGCTCATCTGGGGGGCGGGGGTGCTGATCATCTTCACGGCCCAGAGCGTCGGCTACGCCTTTGTGGCCGCGTTCCCGCGGTGGATGGGCACGGCCGGCTCGCCGCGGTTCCAGACGGTGGCGTACATCGGGGTCTTTGTGGTGAGCGTCGCCGCCGCGGGGATCTATGCGGCGTGCGTGCGCTCGGTGCTGCGCGAGCCGGGCCTGCTGAGGCGTGCGGGGCTGGGGATGCCGTGGACGCGCGACGTGGGCAAGGGGCTGGGGGCGCTGGCGCTGGTGATGCCGATGTGCCTGGTCGCGGGGTGGGCCGCCGCGAGCGTCGCCGAGTGGATCGGCGGCAGGCCGATCGAGCCGATCGCCCACGACATGCTCCGCACGCTGGTTGAAGACTCGGCCGATCCGTGGTCGTGGGGCCTGGTCGGGATCGCCGTGGTCGGCGCACCGGTCGTCGAGGAGCTGCTCTTCCGCGTCTTCCTGCAATCGACGCTGGTGGGGTTTGTGACAAGCCTGCTGGGCGGAGGGGGCGGGGAAGGAGGAACGGTTGTTCGCACGGCGGGCTCGCCCGGCGAGACGCTGCCGATGAGCGAGCGCGAACGCCGAATCCGCGGCGCCGCCCGATGGATCGGGATCGTCACGGCCAGCGTGCTGTTTGCGCTTATGCACGTCGGCGCGCTGCGGGCGACGGGAGGGGGGGCGGGTGGGGCCGCAGGCGACGGAGGAGGGGGCGGGGGGGGGATGTACGCGCTGGTGCCGCTGTTTGTGCTGGCGGTGGCGCTGGGGACGGCGTACGAGCGCACGGGCCGGTGGCTGGTGCCGATGACGATGCACGCGGGGTTTAACGCCCTCAACATCGGGCTGGCGCTGGTGACCGCGGGGAAGGTGTAAAGCTCGTGTGGCCCGGGGATGGAATCCCTGGGCTTCTGGCCCCTGCGTGAAGAAGATCCCAAGCCCCTGCACGAACCCTGCCAACCTAGGCTTGGTGCTGTTCGTTCCTGTTTTTTCGAGTACGCCCATGAGCACCCCCGCCGTCCCCACGCCCGCTTCTTCTTCGACGCCCGACGACACGCCGCCGTTCCGGTATTCGGCGTCGCTGGCCGACCGGATCGAACGCCGATGGCAGGAGCATTGGGAGCGGGCGGGGACGTTCGTCACGCCCAACCCGGGGGAGAAGGGCTTCGACGAGGGGAGGCCGAAGTATTACGTGCTGGACATGTTCCCGTACCCGTCGGGGGCCGGGCTGCACGTGGGGCACCCCGAGGGGTACACCGCGACGGACATCATCGCCCGCTACATGCGCATGACCGGCTACCAGGTGCTGCACCCGATGGGGTGGGACGCCTTCGGCCTGCCGGCCGAGCAGTACGCGATCCAGACCGGCGTGCACCCGGCGATCACGACCAAGAAGGCGATCGACAACTTTCGGCGTCAGCTCAAACGCTTCGGCTTCTCCTACGACTGGTCGCGCGAGGTCTCGACGATCGACCCGGCCTATTACCGCTGGACGCAGTGGATCTGGCTGCAGGCGTACAACTCGTGGTACGACCCGCAGCAGGACCGCGCCCGCCCCATCGCCGAGCTGATCGGCGAGCTGGAGTCGGGAGACCTGCGGGTGAGCTTTGAGGGCGAGCCGGTGCACGTGGGCGTCGGCTCGACGATGAGCCCCCTGGGGACCGACCCGGTCGGCACACGCCGTTGGCACGAGCTGAGCGCCGACGAACGGCGCGCGTTCATCGACGGGCAGCGGCTGGCGTACCTCGACGAGGTGACGGTCAACTGGTGCCCCAAGCTGGGCACCGTCCTGGCCAACGAAGAGGTGATCGACGGGCGCTCGGAGCGCGGCAGCTTCCCGGTGTACCGGCGGCCGCTCAAGCAGTGGGTCTTCCGCATCACGGCGTACGCGCAGCGGCTGCTGGACGACCTGGCGAACCTCGACTGGCCGGAGTCGACCAAGACCATGCAGGCGGCGTGGATCGGGCGGAGCGAGGGGGCGGAGATCGACTTCGAGATCGACAACCCGCCGTCGGGCTTCTCGTCGCTGCGTGTGTACACCACGCGGCCGGACACGCTCTTTGGCGCGACGTACATGGTCGTCGCGCCCGAGCACCCGCTGGTCGACGCGATGCTGGCGCAGCCGCGTGAGGACTTCGACCCTTCGGCGCTGGGCGAGTATGCGCTGGCCGCACGCAACAAGGGGGACGTCGAGCGCCAGGCCGACACGAAGGAGAAGACCGGCGTCTTCACCGGGCTCTATGCGATCAACCCCGCGACAAGCGAGCGGATCCCCATCTGGACGGCCGATTACGTGCTGATGGGGTATGGGCACGGCGCGATCATGGCGGTGCCGGCGCACGACCAGCGCGACTTCGACTTCGCGAAAACATTCGGCCTGCCGATCCGCGACGTGGTGTACCCGCGCGCGGTCGCGGCGATGTCGTACTTCGCGACGCACGCGACGGACACCGAGCGCGAGCCCGACCGCTACCTGCCGGTGCTGGCCGACTTCCTCGGTCTGGTCGCGACGCAGAACACGCCGCCGAGCCGCTTTGACGAAGACCTGGCGATGGTGCGCAGCCGCCGGCGGACCGACGCGGTCTTTGCCGAGGAATCCGGGCAGGGCGTGGTGGGCCGCGACGACGCGACGCCCGAGCTGGGCGGCCTGGTCGGGGCCAAGCGCGGCGCGACGCGCATGACCTGGATCGACGCGCTCGAAGAACTCAAGCTCACCGACTTCGCCACGCTGCGCGAACGCTTCGTCGGCGGCATGAACACGGGCGGGGCGGAGGCGGGGCGGACGGTCGGGACGTTCTACGCCTCGTCGGACGCGGCGTACGACACGCCGGGCTTTGCGGCTCACTCGGCCGGGCCGGGCGAAGAGGGCGAAGAAGGGCTCGACATCAACGGGCTGTCGACCGACGAGGCCAAGCGGGCGGTGGTCGAGTGGCTGGAGAAGACCGGCCGCGGGAGGCGGAAGGTTAACTTCCGGCTGCGCGACTGGCTCTTCTCGCGGCAGCGGTACTGGGGCGAGCCGTTCCCGGTGGTGTACGACGACGAGGGGAACCACTACCCGGTGAGCGAGAAGGCGCTGCCGGTGACGCTGCCGGACCTGGCGGACTACACGCCGGCGGAGTCGGACGAGCCGCAGCCGCTTTTGGGCAAGGCGACGGCGTGGGTGAACACGACGGCGGGCGAGGCGGGCGTCGACCCCGAACTGCTCGCGCCGGACACGCCCGTCAGGCGCGAGACCAACACGATGCCGGGCTGGGCGGGCTCGTGCTGGTACTACCTGCGCTACACCGACCCGAAAGGCGCCGAACGCTTTGTGAGCAGGAAAGCGGAGCGGTACTGGGGGATTGCCCCCCCCGCGCGCGAGGGTAACGTGAGCGCCGAGCAGGCGCACGCATCGGGAACATTCGACCCGCAGGCGCAGAAGATCGGCATGGTCGACCTGTACGTCGGCGGCGCGGAGCACGCGGTGCTGCACCTGCTCTACGCGCGGTTCTGGCACAAGATCCTCTTCGACCTGGGCGAGGTCTCGACGCCGGAGCCGTTCGCCAAGCTCTTCCACCAGGGGATGATCACGTCGTACGCGTATCAGCGGCCGGACAAGACGCTGGTCGCCGTCGACCAGGTCGACGAGCGGCCGGACGGCACGTTTGTCGAACGCGGCACGGGGACGAGGCTCGCCAGCGTCATCGCCAAGATGAGCAAGAGCCTCAAGAACGTCGTCAACCCCGACGAGACGATCGCGGAGCTGGGCGCGGACACGTTCCGGCTGTACGAGATGTACATGGGGCCGCTCGACGCGAGCAAGCCGTGGAACACCAAGGACACGGTGGGGCTGTTCCGCTTTTTGCAGCGTGCGTGGCGGCTGATCGTTGATGAGCGGAGCGGCGAGCCGCGGATTGCGGAGGCGGCGAGCGGGGAGATCGAGCGGGCGCTGCACAAGGCAGTCGCGAAGGTGCGGGACGACATCCCGCGGCTGGCCTTCAACACGGCGATCGCGGCGCTGATCGAGTTTGTCAACACGGCGACGCCCAGCGGCGGGGCGGCCCAGGCGGGGGGGGGTGGGGTGCTCACGAAGGATCAGGCCGAGCGGTTTGCGCTGATCCTGTCGCCGTTTGCGCCGCACATGGCCGAGGAGCTGTGGAACAAGCTGGGCAACGCCTCGTCGCTGGCGTACGAGGCGTTCCCGACGGCCGACGAGTCGCTCTTGGCGGCGGACCTGATCGAGGTGCCGGTGCAGATCAAGGGGAAGGTGCGGGCGCGGATCAAGGTGCCGGCCTCGCTCGACAAGCAGCAGCTCGAAGCCGCGGCGAGGGCCGACGAGGGCGTCGTCGCCGCGCTCGCCGGCAAGGCCGTGGTGCGGGCGATCGTCGTGCCGGGGAAGATGGTGAACCTGGTGACCGAGTAGGCACTGGTAGCTCGGCTCTCCGAGCCGAGTCACGGCACGGAGTGCCGTGGCACCAAGTCAGGTGCGCATCGCCGCGGTGGTGGCGATGGCGATGGGCACGAGCACGAGCACGGGGAGCATGACGCCCATCCACACCGGCAGGCCGGGGACGGGCTGGGCCGAGCCGATGATGCCGCCGATGAGCGCCGAGAGGCCGATCGGGGCGGCCTTGAGGCTCTGGGCGAGCATGTTCTTGGGCTCGCGCGTGAGGAAGAACGGCATGGTGATGATGAGCGTGAGGATGGTCGAGAGCGTGACGCTGAGGCGCGACCAGCGGACCTGCTCGAGGGTTTTGCGGAGCGAATCGGTGAGGCGTCCGTTGGCGAGCATGCTGGAGGTCTGGCGGAGCGAGAGGCTCTGGGCGAAGCCGCGGTTGTAGCCCAGGAGCAGGGCCGTGGGGTCGAGGTCGGTCTCGATGTTGAGCGTGCCGGCGAGCGGGGCGGCTTCGGCAGATCCGCCGCGCCCCCCCCCCCCCCGACGCGCCCGGGCCGGCGAGGTCGCCGGAGACAATGCGGACGTTCTCCAGCGTCCACCAGCCGGCGGCGCGTTTGCTCTTCGGGTTTGCCGGCGGCGGCGCATCGCCCGCGGCGGAGGCGCGTTGAGGGGCGGCGGGGTGCCACGTGCCGCGTTCGGCCTCGATCCAGCGTTTCACGCGGCGATCGGCGTCGTACTCGCAGACGAGCACGCCGGTGAGCAGGTCCTGGGCGGGCTCGAACTTCTGCGCGTACCACTTGCGGTCCATCGCGTCGGGCGTGGGGAGGACGGGGAAGGCGTCCCACTCGCGGGGCTTGCCGGCGTCGCCGGCGTCGCGGATCAGAAGCGGGGCCAGCCGCGGCAGGACGAACTCCTGGTTCAGCGCCCGCACGCCCAGCAGCAGGGCGGCGACCACGAGCACGGGGCGGGCGACGCGGCGGAGGCTGATCCCGCCGGCGAGCATCGCGACGACCTCGCGGTGGCGGACCATCTGCGTGAGCGTGAAGCCCATCGCCGCGACGAGCACCATGCCGATGAGGAACGTGAAGAGCTGGAGCAGCCGCGGCCACCACAGGTCGCAGATGACCAGGATCGCGACGATGAAGCGGCGCAGGCTCGTCGGCTCGGGCTCGCCGGAGCTGATGAGGATCCCCTCGGCCGCCTTGAGGAAACGGTCGATGTTGAGCACCACGTCGACGGTGACGACGAACGAGAAGAGCAGCACCAGGAGCGCCCCGATGTTGAACAGATAGAGCTTGGCGATGTGGCGGTCGAGGGTGCTCAGCATCTTGAGGGCAATGGTAGGGAAGATCGGGTTCCGGGTTCCGGGTTCCGGGTTCCGGGTTCCGGGGCCTGGGGCCTGGGGCCTGGGGCCTGGGGCCTGGGGCCTGGGCGGCCAATGCTCACGCCCGCCGATCAAACTCGGCCATCAGGTCCAGGAACGGCTCGCGGATCGCCTTGCACCAACGGCGGAGCTGAACCACGTCGAGACGCTGCTCGCCGCGTTCAAACTTACTGATCGTCGATTGGGGTATGGAAAGTTTTTTGGCAAGGTCTACCTGTGTAATCCCATTACGCTTCCTCGCCTCCCGAAGCAGGCGAAGAAGAAGCTCGTTTTCTTTCGTGTGTATCGATTTGAACATGCGGGGCGAGACCTTCGCCCGTCACGTTCTATGCCAAATTAGAATATTCAAAAATCCAGATATTTTGACTTGCCAAGAAACAGGCGGTGCGCCATAATCAATAGTCTAAAAAAGACTATTTGCTTCGAGACAAGGCCCGCCAAGGAGGTAGGGAACGTGCCATTGGCCCACGCGCCCATGCCACAGCGCACCCCCGGCGAAAGCCGTGGGGGCGTCTTCGGCTGCGCTTCTGTATTGTCACGCCTTACCCGGAACCCGGAACCCGAGCCCCGGAACCCGAACTGCTTCCCAGCGCGTGCACCAGCCGCTCGCCGGCGATGCCGATGAGCGCCCCGACGTAGACGTCGCTGAGGAAGTGCGCCCCCACGAGCACGCGGCTGAGCGCACACCCCACGGCCATCGGGTAGAGCACCCAGCGCGTCGAGGGGACCATCCGCCCCACCGCGATCGCGGCGGCGAAGGCCACCGCCGCGTGGCTCGACGGCATGCCGAACGAGACGTTGGCCGGCGTCGATTCCCACATGGGGATGTACACGAACCAGCCGTCGGCGAACTCCGGGCGCACGCGGCGGACGACGAGCTTGAGCAGGTCGGCCCCCACGCCCGAGACGAGGATGCTCGCGACCAGCACGCCGGCCTGGCGCAAGCCGCGGCGGAGCTCGTCGCGGGTCTTTGCGCCGGTCTCGTCGACGCCGATGCGCGAGAAGACCAGCCACGCCGCGAGGATCAGCCACGGCTCGAACCGCCCGAAGACGTACAGCAGCATGTACCACGGCCTGCTCTCGATGCGGTCCTTGGCCTGGTCGTTGCGCAGCGAGACGGCCTTGCGCTCCGCTTGCTCTCCGCCGTTGCGGTCCGCCTCTTCGTAGAGCGGGAACGAGGTGAACTGGGCGACCCGCGCGTCGTCGCGCGGCGCCAGGTGCAGCCACGCCGCACGGTCCCACGCCAAAAGGATCAGCAGCACCACGCCGAAGGGCCAGAGTTTGCGCGACAGCGCTCGGCTCACGGTGCGCCCCCTTCCCCCCCGCCCTCGCCCTCGCGCTCGCCGGGCGGAGCCTCAGTGGCGTGCTCATCGGCATCGTGGTGATGGTGGTGTTTAGCGCCGATGAGTCCGTGGTACCAACGGCCGCGGTAGGCGATGCGGTCTTTCTTGTGCTCACCGGGGAACTTGCCCAAGGGCTCGACCCGGCGGAAGAACTCCTCCCACTGCTCGAGCTTCCACGGCTGGTCGTTCGAAAAGAGGACCGCGTCGCGCCCGAAGAGGTGCTCTTGCACGGTGGACGAGGTGATGTCGGTCTGGGCCCACAGGTCGTACTGCGTCTTTCGGCCGCCCATGAGCGAGCTGGTGCAGTAGACCTCGACGGCGTGGCCCTGGCGGAAGGTGTAGTAGGCCATCTGGCTCGCCCTGCCGTAGTGGTCGGTCATGATGAAGCCGGGCCGCCCGGTTTCCTCCTCGATTGTCGACAGGCGGCGGAGGGCTTCTTGAGCCATCGCGGGCGCGCCGAAGAGCCGGCCGAGGACGACGGGCCGGGGCTCGAAGCCCTGGCCCTTGATCGCGCGGGCGACGGCCAGGCCGGGTGACGACTGCACGGCGACGTTGAGCACGGCGACGGCCCAATCGAGGCGGGGCAGGACGATCGCGGCGCACACGCCGTAGGCGAGCCCGGCGTTCCAGAGGCGGCGCACGGCGCGGGTGCCGTGGCGCTCGCCGCGCGGCCGCCCCCCCCCCGTGCCGATCGCGGCGGCCCACCCCGCGAGGGGCATGAGCGTGACGTAGCCGCCCATCGCCCAGTTCTGCTCGGCCTCGGTGATGAACGTGACGCCGAGGTAGAAGATGATGATCGGCAGAGCCGCACAGACGAGGAAGCGGGGGCCGTCGTGGGCGCGCCCGTCGGTGTGCCGTCGGACGTACCACCACCCGAGGACGCCGAGGGCGAGCATCGGACCGACCATGCCGATCTGCGCGAAGACGAACTCGAAGAAATGCCCGGCCGTCGCGAGGGCCGCAGAGACAACTGTGGTCGTCGTATCGGCAGAGGACGGGGGAGGGGGGGGAAGAGGGACGTCGCCGCCGTGCAGGCCGAGGTGGCCCATTAGGTGCTTGACGGTCGGCCAGTCGCGCTGCGCGTTCCACACGGCGACGGGGGCGAGGCCGGCCAACGCGACCGCGGCGGAGATCAACGCCCACACCATCCCCCGCGGCGGCAACGCCAGCCGGCGGCGGGCGACGAGGGCATACAGCACCAATCCCGGCACCAGCAGCGCGATGGTGTACTTGAAGAGGAACCCGACGGCGAGCGCGGCCCCGAGCGCCACCCACGCCCCCCGCGAGTGCTGCATCATCGCGCGCCACGCCGCCCACGCCGCGGCCGCCCAGCAGGCGACGTACGGCCCGTCGATCGTCATGAGCAGGGCCGGGAGCTGGAACATCGGCGCCAGCACGAAGGCCCCGGCCCCCAGCAGCGCCACGCGGCTCGTGTTCGTAACCCCGGCGTGCCGGGCGGTGTCGCGCGCAAGCCCCGCGACGCAGAAGGCCGCGACCCCGCCGGCGATTGCCGCGGGGAGGCGCACGGCCCACTCGGCGTGCCCGAAGAGCTCGGTCATCGCGCGGATGGCGTAGGCCACGCCGGGGCCCTTGCTGTAGTACGACAGGTCGAGCCGGCGGGACCACTCCCAGTAGTGCGCCTCGTCCTCGACGAGCTGGTAGGGGCAGAGCGCGACGAGGTAGGCGACGCGGGCGAGCGTGACACTCAGCACCAAATACAACGCTCCGGCGAGCGAGTGGCGGTCAGAAGACAGGGATGTCGGCGACGTTGGATTCAAAGTGGCAAAGTGGCAAAGTGGCAAAGTGGCAAAGTGGCAAAGTGGCAAAGTG